>JAKFFB010000299.1:0-3005 GCA_036675425.1 Actinomycetales bacterium
AACGGTCCCTCCCCTGTCGGCAGGCCCAGAAGCTCCACGCGCGGCAGCATCGCGCGCACGAGCTGGTCGTCCGGCACCGACGACACCGGGACGTCGTGCGGCAGGTGCGCGACGTCCAGATCGCCGGCACGGAAGGCCTTCAGCTGATCCTGGCGCGTCGGGAGAAGGCGGAACTCGATGACGTCGGGGTAGCCGCGCCCGGCGCGCGTGAAGGCGTCGTTGCTGCCGTAGTAGTCCGCGAAGCGGCGCAGCTCGATCGTCTCGTCGCCCTGCTGGTACGGCCGGACCAGCTCGTACGGCCCGGCGCAGACGGGCTGGGACGTGAAGTCGTCGTCCTGGTCGGGGAGCCGCCGGGGAACGGGCGCCGCGAGCGGCAGGGACAGCGCGCGCAGGAACTCGGCGTTCCGCTCGGACAGCGTGATCTCGACCGCGTGCTTCGACAGCGCGCGGACGCCGCGCAGCTCACGCTTGGTCGGGTTCCCGGTCTCCGTCGGCGGCAGCGGCTGCGAGATGGCGTCGTAGCCCACGACCGGGCGCAGGACGTCGGCATTCGCGCTGGCGTAGTCGTGCCGCGCGACCCGGGACAGGGCGTAGACGACGTCGTCCGACGTGAGTTCGGTGCCGTCGTGGAACACGGCGTCCTTGCGCAGCGTGAGGATGAACGCGGCGCCGTCGCCGCTCGTCGATGCGCTCGTCAGCAGTCCCCGACCGACGTCACCGCTCACCGGATCGAGCGAGACGAGGGGTTCGCAGACCAGCGAGGCGACCAGCGCGCCGCTGTCGTCGGTGATGTTCCCAGGATCGATGCTCGCCGGCGGTGAGATGCCCACGACCAGGCGACCTCCCTCGCGCGCTTGGGGGACCGCCGTCCGGAACGTCTGCGGCTTCTCGACCTGCAGCGCAGCGCAGGACGTCGTCGCGAGTGCCAGCACCAGGCACCCGACGACAGCCCGCAGGACGCGGTGGCTCATGGTGTGCACGACCCGGGACAGGACGGGACCCCGGCGGTGGTGGCGAGCGCAGGACGGCGGTTGATGGTGGCGGCGATCTCCTGGTGCACGTTCCCGCCGACCGACGTGCGGTCCATGACAACGCTGTCCTGCAGCGACAGGCCGCCGTACGCCGTCCCGAACGCGTAGTCGGCGGTGAAGGACTGCGCGCCGTCGGGCCCGACCGCGCCGCCCGTCCCGAACGCGCCGTCGAGGTGGACGGGCCAGGCGTCCAGCGGCACCCGGCACGCCTCCACGCGGACCTTCGGTCCCACCTCGCCGCTGTACGAGAGCGTGATCCCCGACTGCGGGTCGGTGCCGGCGGCGTGCCAGGTGTGACCGGGCACCGCCGGGAACGGCAGCAGGAGCAGGCCTGGGTCGGTCGCCGGCTCGAACCGCTGCGGCTCGCCGGTGACCGAGCTCGACACCAGACGCGTGAGGTACAGCCCCGCTCCCACGGCTGCGGAGTCGATCGGCGTGTCCGTCTCCGGCACGATCGTGTAGGTCGTGGTCGTGGTGAGATCGCCCAGCACGGCCTCGACGTCGAAGCGGTACCAGGTCTCGGCCGTCTTCTCCAGCCGGTGGACGTTCTTGACCGTTCGGGTGGAGGTCTCGGGGAACCGGCCGGTCGCGGCGTCGGCGCCGGTGATCTCGTAGCCGCCGCTGCTGCGGAAGGTGTAGGTCGCCGGGACGGGCGGCGCCGTGACGGTGTTGCGCGCCTCGTCCGGAGGTGCGGCGCGCGGGTCCGCCTCAGGGCACGCCTCGACCGGTGGCGCCGGCGGAGCTGGCACGGCCGCCGGGGCTTGTGGGCGCTCCGGCGGGCGACGGTCCGGCAGCCGCAGGGACGGCGCGGGAGGCAGCGGCGTCAGCGGCAGAGCCACCGGCGGCACCGGGATCACGACCGGCTCCGCGGGGGCGGTCCTCCCGTCGCCGAGGACGATGTCACTGGGCACCTCGCGGATGCCGACGCCCAGTGGCGCGCGCGGTCCTGCGCAGCCCGCGGTGGCCACGGCGGCGGCCAGAACGGCCACGACGAGGCGGAGCCGGGCCCGGCACGCGAGACCCACGTGTGTCGTGCTCATCCTGGGAACCCCCGACGTGGATCAGAAGGTGGCGGGCCGAGCTCCACGGGCTCCTCCCCGCGCTGGTAGGCGAGCAGGTCGAGGAACAGCTCAGCACCGCGGGTGAAGTCGCGGCGGGCGATGAACAGCTCGTAGTACGAGCCCTCGTCGGGGAAGTAGAGGAACAGCTGCTGGTCCGGCTGCTCCGCGACGTACAGCAGCTCGTCGCCCACCCGCTGCAGCCGGAACTGCCCGCCGCCCAGCCCCTCGAGGACGCCGGCGCGCACCTCGCGGGAACGACCGGACAGCGCCTTCTTGAACGCCGCTGCCTGCAGTGCCCCGACGACGTCGTCGCCGTCGCGCACGCTGTAGACGCGAGCGGCACCGACCAGTGACTCCGGCCCCGCCTCGGCGAAGACCTGCTCTCCGCCGGGCTCTCGCTCGAACGTCACGCCGTCGAGCTGGTCGGGCACCAGCGGCGACGGCAGCGGCGCGGACGGCGAGCCCGCCAGCTGGACGTCCTGCACGCAGCCTGTCAGCAGCAGCGCGAGAACCAGCAGCGCCGGCCCGGGAACCGGCCGCGACCGCAGACCGGCCCACGCCCTGCCCGGCCACTGCACGAAGGCGCCGGCCGCTGTGCGCGCCCGTCGCCGGATGCGGCTGCGCAGCGGGTCTGCCGGCCACCACAGGTTCGGGACGTCGTCGCTGTACGGGTTGCGCAGCGAGTTGCGCGACGCGAGCGCCACGAGCCGGCTCGAGACGGGCTGCACCGAGCGCAGCCGTGCCACCAGCGACCGACCCATCTCCTCGGCGGCCAGCACGTCGGTCTCGCGCAGGTCCCGCGCCAGGTCGCCCCACAGGCAGCGCGTCACCAGCCAGCCGAACTCGGCGTGCTCGCGGTCCTCCTCGGTCCGGGAGACGAACTCGAGCGGCGTCAGCGCCGGGTGGCCGACGT
>JAKFFB010000300.1:0-3005 GCA_036675425.1 Actinomycetales bacterium
GGCTCCCGGGGGCGTCTTCATCGGTACGGCGCACCCGGTGGACGTGGCCGACTACGTCGGCGACTCGTCACGGGTCCGGCTGACCCGGGTGACCCGCACCGGGGTCGAGTCCGAGGGCGTCGGGTCCGGCGACGCCGTGACACCGTCGTCGGCGGACTTCTGGACCGCCTCGATGAGTGGCCCGGGCGTCGAGGAGCTCACCCTGAACCGCGACTCGTCCGCCGCCCAGTGGGTGATCGCGCCGCTGTCGGGAGCGGGCCCGACCACGGTCTCGTTCGGGATCACCGTGCCCGGACTGTTCCGCGGCGCGTTGATCGCCTTCGGGGTCGGCGCCCTCGTCCTGCTGGCGTGCGTGGAGCTGCTGCTCAGGTCGCGGCGAGGGCCGGGTCTGCCGGAGTCGACAGCCCAGCCGTCGGCGGCCGAGCTGATTGCGGGCTTCGTCCCCGAGCCCGAGGTCAGGTCACCGGCGAAGGAGGGCAAGCACAGGGCGCGTCGGGTCGTCCTTGCGTTCGTGCTCACCCTCTCGCTGGCCGGCTGCACGTACGAGGACCTGCTCCCGGCGAAGCGGCAGCCGTCCGAGCTCGCGACCACCAAGGTCGCGCTGACGCGCGCCGAGCTGCCCGCGCTCTTCGAGTCGTACGGCGAACGGCTGCGCACCGCCATCGAGGCCGCCCGGCCACCGCGCTACCGCACGGACGCGTGGCGCCTCGCGGACAGCGGACCGGCGCTGGAGAGCGACCTCTTCGCGACCTTGGTCGGCAAGCGGACCTCGCTGGGCAGGCGATCGGTGCCGACCTACAAAGGGATCGAGGCCTTCTCCGGCCGCTTCGACTCCTACCCGATGTGGTCGCTGGTCGCCTCGAAGGAGGGCAGGTCGACGCGGGTCGACCTGTTCGCCAGGGACGGCGTGTCAGCGCCGTGGCTGCGCGAGGCCGGCAGCATCCTGTCGCGCGACCTGCCCGATCCCGGGCGGCCCGGCCGGCTCCCCGACGCCGACGAGGCAGCCGCCGCGACCGCCGCCTGGCGCGACTACCTGCGCTCGGGTGACCGCGACGATCGGCTGACGATCGACCAGGACTCGAAGGCCTGGCGCGAGAACATCGCCGACCTCGGTGGCCGCGCGATGTTCAGCGGCTACACCGTCTCGGTCGCGCCCACCGGCGTCTCGCGCGTGGTCTCGGTGGCGGACGGCGCGCTGGCCCTGGTGGCGCTGCGCGTGACGACCCGCCTCGACGGACGGCGCGACCTGATGGTGCGGTGGGCGCCGCCGTACGGGAAGTATCGGCCGCAGAGGAAGGGCGTGCTGTCCTTCGCGGACATCGCGGTGGGCGTGATCCACCTGCCGGCGAAGGGGACGCCGACGTTGCTGGGTGCGACCTTCAGCGAGGTCGCAGCGCCCTGATCCGCTCGTCCAGCTCGCGGCGGTTGTCGCGGCGGACCGCGACCTCGACCACCTCGATCCCGCCGTTGGGTGAGGCGAGCGCCTGCTCCAGTGCGCCGAGCGAGTCGACTCGGAGGTGCGGCGTGCGGGTCGACGCGCAGAGGCTCGCGATGTCGACGCCGTGCGGGGTGCCGAAGAGCGCGTCGTAGCGGTCGGCGAACTCCGGTGCACCCTGCTCGAGCATGGCGAAGATCGAGCCGCCGTCGTCGTTGACCACCACGATCGTCAGGTCAGGTCGAGGCTCCTGCGGACCGAGGATCAGCCCGGTCGCATCGTGCAGGAAGGTCACATCGCCCATCAGTGCGAGTGCCCGCGTGCTGCGTGGCCGGCCGAGGGTGGCGCCGATGGCGCTGGAGACCGTGCCGTCGATGCCGGCCAGGCCGCGGTTGGCGATCACCTTGCGACGACCGCCGACGTGGTAGCGCGGCACCATCAGGTCGAGGTCGCGGATCGGGCTGGAGGCACCGACGAAGAGCAGCCCGTCGTCGGGCAGGGCTCGGCCGACGGCCCCCGCGACCTCGTACGGCGTCAGGTCGGCCTCGTCCCGCAACAGCGCGTCGAGCTGCCGGCCGACCGAGCCGTCCGCGGCCGTCCAGGCGTCGAACCACGCGGTGTCGGTCTCCTCCGCGGTCGTGGCGCGGGCGACGGCGTGATCGACCTGGAAGGGCCGCTCGCGCCAGAGCCCGACGTCCTCGACGTCCCAGACCTCGACGTCGTCGCGTGCGAGCAGGCGGCTGATCGGGCGCGAGAGGGTCGGGTGACCGGCGACGACGACCCGCTCGATCTGCTGCCCGAGATCGCCGTCGAGGAGCAACCTGTAGGTCCGCAGTGCGTGCGTGCCCGTGCGCGAGCCGCTCGTCGGCTCGGCGAGGAGTGGCCACTGCCCGCGCTCGGCGAGCACCCGCGCGGAGGGACCTGCGTCGTCGCCCGCGACCACGACGGTGCGCGGGCCGTGCGGGATCTCGACCTCGTCGTGCCTGGGACGTGGCCGGTCCTTGCTCGCGACGGCCGGGACGTCCCACCTGTCCGTCGGCATGAGCGGTTCGTCGAGCTGGACGTTGAAGTGGTGCGGCCGATGCAGGCCCAGCGACATCCGCAGCTGATCGAGATCCGCGAAGTCGTGGAACGGCAGGTTGTGCAGGATCCCGACCTGGTCGGTGGTCTGGCTGGCACTCGTGTCGCGCAAGCGCAGCGGGCGGTCGGCGGTCACGAAGAAGACGGGCAGGCCCGCATGCCAGGCCTCGAGCGCAGCCGGGTGCAGGTTGGCGACCGCGGTGCCGGACGTGCACACGACCGCCGCCGTGCGCCCGACCTTGGTCAACCCGAGGGCCAGGAAGCCTGCCGCCCGCTCGTCGACGCGAGTGTGCAGCCGGACGAGTCCCGCCTCGGCCGCGTCGTAGGCCGCGAACGCCAGCGGTGCGTTGCGCGAGCCGGGAGCGACCACGATCTCGGTGACGCCGTGCTCGACCAGCAGCGCGATGACCCCGCGCGCGAGGGCGGTGGCGTCGGTCATGGACGGAGATCCTGCCGTACGGCGACGAGCCGGCGCTCCCAGTGGGCCACC
>JAKFFB010000274.1:0-3000 GCA_036675425.1 Actinomycetales bacterium
CGGCCCGACCGTGCCGGGGCGTGACCTCCGCGTCAGCGCCGAGGCGCGCGCGGGTCCGGGCTGATCGACGTCGGCCCGGACGACGTCAGGCGCGGTCGGTGCTGGTGTCCGGGTTGTCGTCGCGGCGCTCGGCCTCGACGCGCTCGAGCTTCTCGTTGAGCCTGGTCAGCTCCTTGCGCTCCTTGCGGTGCGCCAGACCGCGGCGCGTGCCCCACTTGAGGATCGAGAAGCCCCAGAGGATCGCCGCACCCGCGGCGACGCCGACGAGGAACGACTCCAGGACGGTCACGTCGAGACCGAGGAGCTCGCCCCCGGAGCCCGGCTCGCTGACGAAGACGGCCGACAGGATCGCGATGCCGCCGAGGATGATGAGTGCCAGACCGAGGAAGACCATGAGGCGAATCTAGCGCCCTTCCTCCTCGCGCGGCGCACCCATCAGGAGGGCATCGAGGAGTGTCACCGCGCCCCCCTTGTCGAGGGGGTTGTTCTGGTTGCCGCACTTGGGCGACTGGATGCACGAAGGGCAGCCGCTCGTGCACTCGCAGCTCGCGATCGCCTCGCGGGTCGCGGCCAGCCACTCCGGCGCCGTGCGGAAGCCCCGCTCGGAGAAACCGGCGCCGCCCGGGTGGCCGTCGTACACGAAGACGGTGAGCACCCCGGTGTCGGCGTGGCGGGCGGTCGAGACGCCGCCGATGTCCCAGCGGTCGCAGGTGGCGAAGAGGGGAAGGAGGCCGATCGAGCAGTGCTCGGCGGCGTGGGCCGCGCCCGGCACGTCGAGCGCGGTCAGGCCCGCCTCGGCGACGACGTCGTCGGGCACGGTCCACCACACCGCCGTCGTACGCAGCGAACGCTCGGGCAGGTCGAGCGGCTCCTCCGACAGCACCTCACCGCCGGGCTGGCGGCGCTTGAGGAAGGAGACGACCTGGTGGGACACGTCGACCTCGCCCAGCGACAGCTCGCAGCCGCCCCACGACCGGCGTTCGCGGGTGGCGACGATGCTGATGTCGGTGACCTCCCGAGCGGTGGTGCTGTAGGCCGGCTCGTCGCGGTGCATCACCGCGACGTGGTGCTCGAGGTCGAGGCCCTCGACCAGCCAGGTCTCGCCCTGGTGGACGTAGACCGCGCCCGGATGCGCCTGGTTGTGGGCCCCTCCGGCGTCGACGGTGCCGATCACGCGGCCGGTGTCGGCCTCGATCAGCTGCACCGGCGAGCCGCCGGCAGAACGGATGTCGGCGAGGTCCGCAGCACGGCCGCTGTGGGTCCAGAACCACCCGCGCGCCCGCCGTCGCAGCAGGCCGAGCGAGGTCAGCTCGTCCACCACCTCGCGCGCCGTCGGGCCGAAGAGCGGGAGGTCCGCCTCGGTCAGCGGAGACTCCTGCGCTGCTGCGCACAGGTGCGGCCCCATCACGTGTGGGTTCGACGGGTCGAAGACGGACGCCTCGACCGGCGCACCGATCAGCATCTCCGGGTGCGTGACGAGGTAGGTGTCGAGCGGGTCGTCCTTCGCGACGAGGATGCCGAGGGCGTCCTGGGCGCCACGCCCGGCGCGACCCACCTGCTGCCAGAAGGCCGCGCGGGTGCCCGGGAAGCCGGCGATCAGCACCGCGTCGAGACCGCTGATGTCGATGCCGAGCTCGAGGGCGTTGGTCGCGGCCAGTCCCATCAGGTCGCCCCGGCGCAGCGCGGCCTCCAGCGCCCGACGTTCCTCGGGGAGGTAGCCGCCGCGGTAGGCCGCGACCTTGCCCGGCAGCGACGGGTCGACCTCGGCCAGCAGGTCCGCGGCCGTCATGGCCACCTGCTCGGCGCCGCGGCGTGAGCGGATGAAGGCGAGCGTCCGGACGTCCTCGGCCACCAGGTCCGCGAGCAGGTCGGCGACCTCCGAGGAGGCCGCCCGCCGCACGGGGGCGCCGTTCTCGCCGGCGTGGGAGGTGAAGGGCGGCTCCCACAGCAGCAGCGAGACCTTGCCCCGCGGCGAGTCGTCCTGCGACAGCGCGACCACGTCTAGCCCGGTCAGCCTCGCCGCCGTGACCTCCGGCTGCGCGACGGTCGCCGAGGCCAGCACGAACGTCGGGTGCGCGCCGTACATCGCACACACCCGCCGCAGCCGCCGCAGGACGTGGGACACGTGCGCCCCGAAGACCCCGCGGTAGTGGTGGCACTCGTCCACGACGACGTACTGCAAGGAGCCGAGGAAGCGCGACCACCGGTGGTGCGACGGGAGCAGCGAGCGGTGGAGCATGTCGGGGTTGGTGAGGACGTACTCGCCGTAGTCGCGGGTCCAGTCGCGCTCCTCCCGCGAGCTGTCGCCGTCGTGGGTCGCGAGGCGTACGTCGAGGCGCAGCGACGAGAGCCCGGCGAGCTGGTCGTGCGCGAGCGCCTTGGTGGGAGCGAGGTAGAGCACGGACGCCCCCCGCTGGCCCAGCGAGCCGCGGGCGCCGCGGATCGCCGAGAGCGCCGGGAGCTGGTAGGCCAGCGACTTCCCCGACGCGGTCCCGGTGGAGACGATCACGTGGTCGCCCGCGTGCGCGGCGTCGGCGGCGACCACCTGGTGGCGCCACGGCCGCGCCACGCCCTGGGCGGCATAGGCGCCGCGTACGTCGTCCGGCACCCACGCCGGCCAGTCCTCGTGCACGGCCTCCCTGGCGGGCAGCACCTCGAGGTGCCGCAGCCGGTCCTCACGCCCGGGAACGCCCGTGAGCCGGCGGATCAGCGCCTCGACCGGGGGCAGCGCATCGGGGCGGGAGGGACTCACCCGTGAAGTCTGGCAAACGGCCACGACACCGGCGTCTGGGGAGAAGTGTCGGGGACTCCTGCGCAACGGGTGGGACTCGTGGTTTGATACCACCCGGAACGAAGAGTGGGACACGAGGTGTGCCCCGCAGACGTACTGTCCGAACTGATTTCGGGGACCGGGGAGCAGTCGTGGATCTCACCCTTGCCACACGCGAGGTGGATGGACGCGCCATCGTGGCCGTCGGTGGAGAGATCGACGTCTACACC
>JAKFFB010000293.1:0-2997 GCA_036675425.1 Actinomycetales bacterium
ACATCGGCCCGGCTGTGGCACGAACGTCCCCACCGCGTCGCCCGGACCGCCGGAGAGGCACCTGCCGGGAGGTGGAGTCCCACGCTCCGCAGGACCGGCCGGTGCGCGGCGATGACGTCCAGGCCGGCGCTGCGGGCGGCGTCGGCGATCTCCTGCCGCTCGTCGTCCGGGAGGTCGGTCTCGCGCAGCACGACCCGGGTGAGCCCGCCGGCCGCTGCCGCGCGCAGCACGTCGTCCAGCGTGCGATCGGGCGGAATGAGGGTCCGGTCGGTCAGGACGAGTAGTCGGGCGGTCATCCGATCCTCCCGGCCACGGGGCTGGAGGCGCGGGCCGTGGCCTGTCGCGGGATCCGCCCGGCCTGTCGGGCGATCCGCCCGGCATCGACACCCAGGCGAAGCGCACGGGCCATCGCGACCGGGTCGTCGGCGCGGGTGACGGCGGTGGCTGCCAGCACGGCGTCACAGCCGAGCTCCATGGCGAGCGCCGCGTCGCTGGCGGTGCCGACGCCCGCGTCGAGCACCACGGGCACGTCGACCGCCGCGCGCACGGCCTCGATCGCGTGGGGGTTGAGCACCCCGAGGCCCGAGCCGATGGGCGATCCGAGCGGCATCACGGCAGCGCACCCGGCGTCGACGAGTCGACGGGCGATGACGGGGTCGTCGGTGGAGTACGGCAGGACGGTGAATCCGCGCCGGACCAGTTCCGCCGCGGCGTCGAGGAGCTCCACGACGTCGGGGAGCAGGGACCGCTCGTCGCCGATCACCTCGAGCTTCACCCAGTTGGTCTCGAGTGCCTCCCGTGCCAGTTCCGCGGTGATCACGGCTTCGCGCGCCGACAGGCATCCGGCGGTGTTGGGGAGCAGCCGGACTCCCGCATCCCGCAGGGCGGCGAGCAGTCCGCCCTCCGCGACCGACGAGGTGCGCCGGATCGACACGGTGACCACGGCCGGCCGGGCTGCGGCCAGGATCGGCGCCACCTGGGCGACCTGCGGGAGTCCCCCGGTGCCCAGGAAGAGCCGCGAGGACAGGACCTCCCCGGCGATGACCAGGTCATCGCTGCACGAGGTCGTCATCCGCCCTGCACCGCGGTCACGACATCGATGACATCGCCCTCGACGAGCACCCAGCCCGCCCACTCGCCACGCGGCGCCACCTCGCCGTTGACGGCGACCGCGATGCCGTGGGGACGCGGGTCGTCGAAGCGGAGGACGAGCAGGTCCGCCACGGTCGCGCGGGCCTCCAGGGCCAGCGCCTCACCGTTGTGCGTGATGGTCATTTCGTTCCTTTCCTGGGGTGCTGAACCGCCGCGGGTCGACCGAGGGGTCGACCGGGGCGCCGTCGAGGTGCTCGGCCACAAGTCGGGCCGTGAGGGGAGCAAGGAGCACGCCGTGCCGGTGGTGGCCCGCCGCGAGGAGGACGCCGTCGACACCGCTGGGCCCGATGAGCGGGCGCCCGTCCGCCGTCGCCGGGCGGTCGCGCGCCGTCGACTCGACGAGCTCGGCGCGATCGATTCCGGGCCACAGCGTGCGGGCAGCCGTGAGCAGCCGGTGGACACCACCGGCCGTCACGACGGGAGGAGCCACGTGCTCCTCGGAGGTGGCACCGACGACGACCTCGCCGTTGCCTCGCGGCACCAGGTAGATCGGTTCGCCGCCGACCCAGCCGCGGACGGTGTGCGTCGGCGGATCGTCGCTCCGGACCCGGAGGATCTCGCCGCGCACGCCCCGAACCAGCCCGGTCCACGGGTCCGGCAGGCGCGCGCCGGTGGCGATGACGACGACCTCCGCGCCACCCGGATCCTGCGGTACGACGGGAATCCGGCCCAGCAGCGCTGCACACACCGCCCGCGGGTCGACGCTCATCTCCCCCGCGAGCGATGCGGCACCGGCGACCCGCGCCAGCACCGGTTCGCACGCCCGCACCGCCGCGCGGTCGAGCAGCGTCGCCCGACCACCCAGGCCACCCACCAGCGACGCCTGCCGTTCGACCTGCTGCAGGTCCCCGGCGTCGTACCCGACGAGAAGGGTGGGGCTGGTCCGCAGTTCGACGCCGAGTCGATCGGCCAGCGCGGGCCACAGTGCGAGGGAAGCCGTGCCGAGCCGGAGGATCTCCTCCTCCCCGTGCCAGACCTCGGCTGCCGGGCTCAACATCCCGGCTGCCGCGTACGACGCCCCCCTGGCCGGTTGCGGATCGACGACCGTGACGGCGTGTCCACGACGGATCAGTTCGTCGGCCACGGCCAGGCCGATGATGCCGGCGCCGAGGACGGTGACGCGCATGCCGCTCACCCGATCGCCGCGAGGAGCTCCTCTGCTGCCAGGACCGGATCGGGTGGCCGCCAGATGCCACCGATGACGGCCACGCCCGACGCCCCCGCTGCGAGCACGTCCGCCGCGTCGGCGGCAGTGATCCCGCCGATCGCGATCACCGGCAACCGGCCGATCACTCCCCGCAGGCCCGCGGTGCCGAGCGGTTCGGGCAGCCCGGCCTTGCTGGTCGTGGCGAAGACCGGCCCGACGCCGGCGTAGTCCGCACCCTCGGACGCTGCGCACTCGACCTCGGCGAGCGAGCGGCAGGTCGCCCCCAGGAGCAGGCCCGGCGCCAGGGATCGGGCGGCGGCGACCGGAAGGTCACCGGACCCCAGGTGTGCACCGTCGGCGCCCGCCGCGACCGCGACGTCGACCCGGTCGTTGACGATCACCGACGCCCCGGACGGACGGACGGCGGCGATGACGGTCCGGGTCAGCTCGATCAGCCCGCGGGCGTCGTACGCCTTCGACCGGACCTGGAATCCGTCGACGCCGAGCTCGGCCAGTCGGGTCAGCACCGAGAGGTCGTCGTGCTCCGAGACGAGGCACGTGAGCCTCGGGACCGTTGAAAAGCGCATGGGCTGCTCCTTCTCTTCCTTCGCCGGTATGAGCCGGATCAGGTTCGACGGTCGGAGCAGCTTCAGCTCCCTCTCAGCCCGCTGCTGCGGACTCCCGTGGGATGGATGTCG
>JAKFFB010000025.1:0-2979 GCA_036675425.1 Actinomycetales bacterium
CACCGCCGAGCTCGATCACGCCGCGGTCGTCACCCGCGAGCACGCTGAGCGCACCGGAGGCGGGCCTCGCGGCGACGTACGGCGCTCGCGCCAGCACCCGCGTGACCTGCTCCACCTCGTCGCTGCCGGTGACGTGCAGCGTGGACGTGGTGCCCTGCCCCTCGTGCAGTCGGCTCACCCCGAGCTCGGCGGTGAGCCTCGGCTCCGACGTCGGGCGGCCGAGCAGGCCCAGCACGGCCGGGACCAGGAACGGTGCGGCCAGGACCACGAGCACGGGCGAGCCGGTCAGCGCGGCGCCGATCAGCCCGGCGGCCGCGACCAGGGTCGCGCGACCCAGTGCCGCGGTCGGCGCCCAGCCGGTCATGGTGCGCTCACCGGTGCTCCAGCGCTCCGGGCGCGGCCACGCTCGACAGCACGGCCTCGACCACACGCGTCCCCGAGGCCTGGGTCATCCAGAGCTCGGGCTTCACGGTGATCCGGTGCGCGAGCACCGAGGTGGCGACCGCCTTCACGTCCTCCGGGATGACGTAGTCGCGACCGCGGATCAGCGCCCAGCCCCGCGCGGCCAGCACGAGTCCGAGGCTGCCGCGGGGCGAGGCGCCGATGAGCACGTCCTGGTGGGCGCGGGTGGCCTCGGCGAGGGCGACGCAGTAGCGGCCCACGCTCTGGTCGACCTGGATCCGCTCGACGGCTGCCTGCACGGCGCGCAGGCCGGCGGCGTCGGTGACGGCGTCGACCGACACCTCCTCACGCTGGCGCTCGAGTCGACGCGCGACGACGTCGTACTCCTCGTCGGACGTCGGATAGCCGAAGGCGACTCGCAGCAGGAACCGGTCGAGCTGGGCCTCGGGCAGCGGGTAGGTGCCTTCGTACTCCACCGGGTTGGCGGTCGCCAGCACGTGGAACGGCCGCGGCAGCGCGTGCGTCTCGCCCTCGACGGTGACCTGACCCTCCTGCATCGCCTCCAGCAGCGCCGCCTGGGTCTTGGGCGGCGTCCGGTTGACCTCGTCGGCGAGGAGCAGGCCCGCGAACAGCGGGCCGCGCCGGAACGAGAACTCCCCCACGCGCTGGTCGTAGATGTAGGACCCGGTGAGGTCGGCCGGCAACAGGTCGGGGGTGAACTGCGCCCGCGAGAAGTCGAGGCCGAGGGCCTGCGCGAACGTCCGGGCCGCAAGCGTCTTGCCCAGCCCCGGGAAGTCCTCGATCAGCACGTGTCCCTTGGCCAGGATGGCGGCCAGCACGAGGCTCAGCGGCTGCTGCTTGCCCACCACGGCCCGCCCGACCTGGGTGAGGACCTGCTGGGCGATGGCGGTGGCCTCGGTGCTGGTGAGCGTGCCGTCACTCGTGGTCACGTGGCTCCTCGATTCGGGTCAGGTAGCGGTCGATGTCGGTGGCGGTGAGGCGTCGCGCCGGGCCCTCGGCCAGGGCACGCAGCTCGGGATCGTGGAGGTGTGGATCGCGTCCGCGCGCGAGCTCGAGGAGCAGGTTGCGCAGCGCCGGTCCGGGGTCACGCGCGGCCAGGTGGTTGGACAGCACGCGGTGGTGGACGCTGTCGTCGGCGGCATCCGGCCGGACGTACGGCGCCAGCGGGTCGTCCCAGGACGCGGCACCGACTCCGACGGCATCGAGGGTGAGCCAGAGCAGCACCACGCCGGCCGTGGCCATCAGCGCCCAGTCGCGCAGCCGCGGGTCGAAGTCGAGCGCGGTGAAGGCCACCTGGCCGGCGAGCACGACCAGCGCGAGCGCGCCGACGCGCGGCACCCAGTGCCCGACCCTCCCTCGGATCACGGCCGGCCTGCCGCCCGGCGCGCGCCGACCTGCGCCTGGATCTCGCGGAGGGCCGCGGCGGCGGTGGCCCGGTCGGACTCGACGAGGTCGTGCTCGGAGAAGCGCGCCTCGCGATAGAGCTCCAGCAGCCGGTTGACCGCTGTCGAGTCGACGTCCGCGCGATCGAGCATGCGCAAGGCGAACTCGGACGAGGTCTCCCACGGGTGCCGCGGCAGTCCCGACTCCACCGCCTGCATCTCGAACCGGTGCCAGCACGCCACGATCGCGTTGCGGGGCTCGCCGTCGAGCAGGAGCCGCAGCTGCTCCTCGGCGTCGTCGGCGATGGCCGTGCGGACGCGCTCCGGGTGGCCGTCCTCGAGCGTCTCGAAGTCCGCGTTCGGCGGCGCGTCATAGCGCCGTCTGAGGTGCCAGGCCCTGATGGCGCGCCGGGTCAGCCAGTAGGCCGCGAACAGCACGCCGAGGAGGCAGAACAGCTGGATGGCACCACCGATCACGTTGGCGACGATCGTGGTGGCGGCGCCGTACTCCCGCTGCTCGACGTCCTCGCGGTCGAGCTCCTCGACCTGCTCGACCGGCGCCTCGCTGGTCGTGGTCGTCTCGCTGCTCGGGGACGGTCCGGGACCGGTGAACACCCGGGAGGGGCCGATCAGCGCGGCCCACCCGACCAGGGTCACCAGCAGGCAGGCGCCCACGGTGGCCGCGACGGCGCGCCAGGTCCCGCTCGCCCCCTGAGTCATGGCGCCAGACTAGCGCCGGCGAAGCACGGGGAAATGCGACCGACGGCCCCGTCCCCCACGGGACGGAGCCGCCGGCATCCCAGGCGCAGGGACCGATCAGAGGAGCGGGCTGAACGGCTCCGTGCCGGGCACGAGTCGCAGCCCGCTGATTCCGCCGTTCTGCTGGGCGTAGGTCAGCTCGTGCTTGAGGTCACCGACCCCGTTCGAGCCCGCCAGCGGGGCGATGGCCAGGGTCGACAGGGTCCCCAGGGCATTGCCCTCGGCGTCGAGGAAGGCGCTGCCGGAGTCACCGGGCACGCCGGGGCTCAGGGTGTAGACGGGGTGCGACCACCCGTCGCCCTCGGTGCCCACACTGACGCCCTGCTTGGGGGACAGCTCCTGGACGCCGGCACGCAGGCTGGAGTTGCCGTAGGAGTAGACGGTGTCACCGGCGGCGGTGCCGGCGGTGTTGATC
>JAKFFB010000042.1:0-2972 GCA_036675425.1 Actinomycetales bacterium
GGTGATGGTCATCCAGCCCACGAGCGACATCGCTCTCGGCTACTTCTCCGGGACGGTCGCGCGCAGCTCCTCGCTGATCGAGGACGGCGAGCGCCTGCTCGTCGCTGGTCAGAGCCTGACGCCGAAGGGGCCCGCCGCCGACGGCACGGAGCTCGTCGGGCTCGCCGACTCGTGCCTGACGCGGCGGTGGAGCGAGGAGCTGGCCGAGCGCTACGAGCGCGCCTTCGCCGGCTGACGGCCCACAACGTCGGCCCGACGGACAGGCGCCTCACAGGAAACCCACAGCAACTCTCGGCAGGATGCTGCCATGCAGCAGCTCACCCGCCTCGACGGCTCCCCCGTGCGCGTCCTCGTCGTCGACGACGAGGTCAACATCGCCGAGCTCCTCGCGATGGCGCTGCGCTACGAGGGCTGGGACCTCCGGATGGCGCACACCGGCACCGACGCGGTGGCGGCGGCACGCGACTTCCGGCCCGACGCCGTCGTCCTCGACATCATGCTGCCGGACTTCGACGGCCTCGAGGTGCTGCGCCGGATGCGCGCCGACGGCAACGACGTACCCGTCCTCTTCCTCACCGCGAAGGACGCGGTGGAGGACCGGATCGCCGGACTGACCGCCGGGGGCGACGACTACGTCACCAAGCCGTTCTCGCTCGAGGAGGTCGTGGCCCGGCTGCGCGGGCTGATCCGCCGCGGCGGCACCGCCGCCCAGGCCGACGCCGGCAACATGCTCGTGGTCGGCGACCTGACCCTCGACGAGGACAGCCGCGAGGTGCACCGCGCGGGCGCGGAGATCAGCCTCACCGCCACCGAGTTCGAGCTGCTGCGCTTCCTGATGCGCAACCCGCGGCGGGTGCTCAGCAAGGCGCAGATCCTCGACCGGGTCTGGCAGTACGACTTCGGCGGCCAGGCCAACGTGGTCGAGCTCTACATCTCCTACCTCCGCAAGAAGATCGACGCCGGCCGCGAGCCGATGATCCACACCATGCGCGGCGCGGGCTACGTCCTGAAGCCGGTCCCGTGAACAGGTTCCGCACCCTGACGGCGCGGCTCGTCCTCACGACCGTCGGGCTCGTCGCTGTCGTCTCGATCCTGATCGGTCTCGCGACCACCCTGGCGATGCGCGACTACCTCAACGACCAGCTCGACGACGACGTCCGCGATGCTCTCGGTCGCGCGTATGCCATCGCACCGCCGTTCAATCTCGACGACATCCGCGGTCCCCGCGGCCCGGATCGTGAGGGCCAAGGTATCGGCACGGTCACCGCAATCATCTACGACGACTACCGCTCAGGCGAGGTGATCGCGGATGCGGGTCGCGGTCCCGCCGACATCGAGCCGCTGTCCGCCGCGCTGCTGGACCTGCTCGCGACCGTGCCCGCAGACGGCCGGGTCCACCAGCTGCGACTGCCCGGCCTCGGGGAGTACCGACTGACGGCCGAGGACACGAACGGCCCGCTCGCGGTGGCCGGCCTGCCGGTCGGCGACGTGTCCGGCACCATCGCGTCCCTGCTCCGCTGGGAGCTACTGCTCACCCTGCTCGGCATCGCCACCGCCGCGGCCGCGGGCCTGGCGGTCGTACGGCGCCAGCTCGCCCCCCTTCGTGAGGTGGCCGCGACAGCGCACGCCGTGGCGGAGCTGCCGTTGTCCGAGGGCGCGATCGACCTGACCGACCGGGTCCCGGAGCGACTCACCGACGAGCGCAACGAGGTCGGCCAGGTCGGCTCGGCGCTGAACACCCTGCTCGACCATGTCGAGTCCTCCCTCGCCGTGCGGCACCGCAGCGAGCAGCAGGTGCGCCAGTTCGTCGCCGACGCGTCGCACGAGCTGCGCACGCCACTGGCCACGATCGCCGGCTACACCGAGCTCGCCCGCCGCCAGCCGGCGGCGATGGCCACCGCGCTCGGGAAGGTCGAGTCGGAGTCGGCCCGCATGACCTCACTGGTCGAGGACCTGCTGCTGCTCGCGCGCCTCGACTCGGGGCGACCGCTCGCCGACGACACCGTCGACCTGACCAAGCTGCTGCTCGAGGCGGTCGGCGATGCCCGCGTCGTCGGCCCGGACCACACCTGGCGACTGGTGCTGCCGGACGAGCCGGTCGAGGTCCGCGGAGACGAGCAGCGGCTGCACCAGGTCGCGACCAACCTGCTGACCAACGCCCGCAAGCACACCCCCGCGGGCACCACGGTGACGGTCACGGCGACGACTGACGGGTTCGTGGTGCACGACGACGGTCCCGGCTTCCCGGCCGAGCTGGTCGACCACGCCTTCGAGCGGTTCGTGCGCGCCGACGAGGCCCGCACGAGCACGGGCGGGGTCGGGCTCGGCCTCGCACTGGTGGACGCGATCGTCAGCGCCCACGGGGGCAGGGTGACGCTGACCAGCAAGCCTGGTGACACGTCGTTCGCCGTAAGCCTCAGGTGAGGTCGACAAGTCCGTGGCGGTACGCCCAGGCAGCAGCTTCGCCCCGGGTCGATACGCCGAGCTTCTCCAGGATGTGAGTCACGTGGACCGACGCGGTCTTGGGCGAGATGGAGAGCCGCTCGGCGATCGACGCGTTCGTAGCACCTTCGGCCAGGAACATCAGCACCTCCTCCTCCCGCGCGGTGAGTCCGAGGTGCGTCGAGTCCCTTGGCGCGGTCAGCCGGATGCGCGCGCGCCTGCCAGCCGCGTATGCCGCGTCGACGAGCGGCGTGGCGCCGAGCCCGGCGCCGATGCCGACTGCTTCGTCGAGGGCTTCGCGCGCGAGGTCATTCTTTCCGGCGGAGGTGTGTGACTCGCCGAGGCGGACGAGTGCCCAGCCGAGCCGGAACGGCACACAGGTGTGGCGCCACAGGTCCACCACGGCGCTCAAGGTCTCCGGGTCGGCTGCGCCCCTGCATCGGGCAAGGTCGGCACGCGTCTGAGCGGCGTACGCCGACTCCCACGGGTTCGTAGGTGGCACCGCATCGAGCAGGTGCGTGACGCGCTCG
>JAKFFB010000130.1:0-2933 GCA_036675425.1 Actinomycetales bacterium
GAGCGCGCTCCGGTAGCGCTTGACCAGCCGGCGCGCCAGGGTGCGCTCCGCCTCGCGGATGGACCGGCCCAGGGCGCCCTCGAGCTCGACCGGCATGTCCGCGATCCGGCGGGCGGGGATGTCCGCGGCGACGTCGACCTTGCGGCGCCGGACGATGCCCATCTCGATGACCGCGCTGCGGGCCGCCGGGTAGAAGTCGAAGTCCGCGGGCGTCATCCCGATCTCCTCGAGCTTCTCGAGCAGGGCGGGCTGCGGCTCCTTGTCGTCGATCCAGCCGAGGAACTCCCAGATGGCGAGGAAGTCCTCGATGTCGTTGATGAGCGGGGTGCCGGTCAGCGCCATGAGCAGCGGGCGGACGGTGCGCTGGCGGATCCGCTTGGAGAGCTCGAGCACGTGGCGGGAGCGCTGGGAGGTCTTGTTCTTGATGAAGTGCGCCTCGTCGACGACCATCCCGCGGAAGCCCAGGGCGCCCAGCCAGCCGACGTGCCGGTCCAGGATCTCGTAGTTGACGATCACCACGTCGCTGAAGGCGTCGACGGTGTCGCCGTCGCCGTGCACGACGGTCGCCGGGTGGCGCGGGGTCCAGATCCCGGCCTCGCGGGCCCAGTTGGTCTTGACGACGTTCGGGACGACGACGAGCAGCGGGAAGGCGTTCGCCGCCTCGGCCGCGAGCAGCGCCTGCGCCGTCTTGCCCAGGCCTGGCTCATCGGCCAGCAGGAAGGTCCGGTGGCCCTCGGCGGCGGCCTCGATGACCTGCGCCTGGTGCGGCATCAGCTCGCGGCCGGCCGCCGCCCCGAGCGGGCCGGGCGACGGCAGGGACATGCACGAGGAGGCGCCGCCGGACGCGGTCTCGAAGGCGCGCAGCAGCGGCCCGAGCAGCTCCCACGTCGCGAGCAGCCGCGGTCGGGAGACGGCCGGGCGCGGGGCGGAGAAGTCCGGCTCCAGGAACGGGTTCGCGAGCTGCCGGGAGATGACCGACTGCGGCACGACGGCGCGGTCCGGTCGCGCGGACGGGGCGCTGAACGGCGTCGCCGTGGTCGGTGCGGCGGTCTCCTCGGGCGACTCCAGGCCGGCGGCCGTGCGCATCTCGCGCAGCGCCGTGCGCGTGCCCTGCAGCAGCTCGGCGTCGTCGGTGAGCAGCGCCAGCAGCGAGCTGTCGCGCGCCGCTGTGCGCGCCAGGCTGGTCGCGACGCGCTCGATGCGCTTGAGCGCGTCGGACCGTCGGGCCTCGCTCAGGTCGTCCGCCTGGACGCGGGCCCGCTCCTCGCGGACGAGCAGCGCCACGGCCTGGAACGTCGTACGCGTCGAGGGCCGGACCTTGCCGCGCTGGACCGCGAGCTCGATCTCGCGCACGGCCTTCGCGAGGACGGGCAGCAGCCCCTCCTCGCGTCCGCGCGCGGGGCGGGACGCCGACGGACGCCGGTCTCGCGTGGCCACGGTCCCCTCCCTCCGACATGCCGACCGACGACGGCGCCGATCGACGACGCAACGCCGGGATCGCCCCTGAGCGGGGCTGCCGTCGGCTCCGTCGTGCCCTCGCACGCGGCTCGTCCGTCGTGACGACGAGCGGGCGTGCAGGACCCAGCGTACGGGTGCGCGCTGCCGACGGCTGCAGCGCCCACCCGCCCGACACCTCGGACAACCAGGGGCGATCGGGGCATCCTCACCCGTTCGGCCCTGCGCGCGCTGGTCCGGGCGGCCGATGCAGAGAGCGTCCGTTCCGACCTGAGGAGCCCGACGTGAAGCAGTCCATCGCCGACCTGGACGTCCCCGCCCCCCGCCAGGTGCTCGACCTGCAGGTCCTGGTGCGCCGCACCTCCGACCTGCTGGCGGCCGGGGTGCCGCTGACCCTGCTCATCGACCTCGGCGACGCCGACGGTCCGCACTCCTCGCAGCGCTACGTCACCGAGGGCGGCAGCGCCGACTGGCTCTGACTAGCTCCGGGTCAGTCGCGGGAGCAGCCACGTCAGGGCCCGCTGGGCGCCGCCCACGTCGGCCCAGCCGTGGCCGGCGTCCGGCACGATGTGCGCCTCGACGGAGCCTCCGCCGCGGCAGCCGGACCAGCTCCAGACGTCGACGTCGCCCTCGGTGCTCTCGCGGCGCTCGCCGCAGCCCGCCTGGCCGGTGACGTTGGCCAGGGTCGAGGTCACCGAGCGCGGGGCCATGCCGAGGTGGTTCACGAAGCGCGAGGCGGTCAGGCCCACGCTGCCGTCCTTCTCGCCGTGGATCGACAGCACGTCGGGCAGCTCGAGCCCGTTGGCGCAGTGCGCCTCGAGGCTGCCGTTGATCTCGACCGCGGCGAGCAGCGCGGGGTGGGGCTGGCAGAGCAGGCGGTAGGTGAGCATCCCGCCGCCGGAGTAGCCCAGCAGGGCGCGCCGGGTCTCGTCGACCGGGGTGTGCCGGTCGACGTCCTCGATGACGGCGTTGACGAAGCCGACGTCGTCGACCTGCTTCTCGGCGGCGACGCCGCAGCAGGCGCCGGAGTTCCACGAGCCGCCGAAGCCGTTCGGGTAGGCGAGCGTCACGCCGTGCCGGCGCAGGGTGTCGAGTCCCAGGTCGACGGCGATCTCGCGACCGCTGCTCACGTCCTGGTGCAGGACCACCAGCAGCGCCGCCTCCTCGCCCGGGTCGAGGCCGAGGGCGGGGAGCAGGAAGTACGCGCGCTCGAGCCCGCCGACCTGCAGCGTGATGCGGCGGCTGTCGCCGCGGGGGGTGCCGGGCCCGACCTGCGCCACCGGGTTGGCCGGACGCGCGGCCGGCATGGCGGAGTCGGACAGCGCCGAGGACGCGGGTGTCGCGGAGACCGCGGGCGTCGGGTTCAGCACGAAGGGAAGGACGGCGGCCAGCATCGCGAGCACGCCCAGACCGGCGACGAGCGAGGCCCGGACCGACAGCAGCGGCCGGCGGCGCGCGACCCGCGGGCGAGGCGCGGT
>JAKFFB010000068.1:0-2932 GCA_036675425.1 Actinomycetales bacterium
GCCCGACCACATCGCCGCGATCACGCCCAACACCACCACCGACAAGGATGCCGTGCTCGAGATCATCGACCGCGCGGCCTACCAGGGCTACGCGACCGAGAGCGAGGAGTCGTGCATGGGCGTGCGCTGCTTCGGCGTCGCACTCCCCTTCACCCACCACGCCGTCGACGCGCTGAGCGTCGCGGTGCCGACCAGCCGGCTCGTCAACGGGCGCCAGGACCTCATCATCGAGACACTGCTCAGCGTCAAGGCGCGGCTCGCGGCCGTGCACGGCAACAGCCTGGTGCGCTGACGCTCACCGCTGCGCGAGGCGATCGACGACCGCCCGCAGCGGTGCCCACGCGTCCCGGCCACGACGGGTCACCGCGAAGGCCCGGAGCCGCACCTCGGGGTCGCGCAGCCGCAGCACGCTGACGCCGCGCCGTGAAGCACGACCGCGCGGCAGCAGGCCCACCCCCCTGCCCGCGACCACCAGGTCGTCGACCAGCTCGAGCGAGTCGATCCGGTGCACGACGCGCGGGGTGAAGCCGGCCCGCGAGGCGAGCGTGCGCAAGGCGTCCTCGTCGGCGGTGTTGCGAGAGTTGACGATCCAGTCCCGGTCGGCGAGGTCCTTCAACGCCAGGCCGCGATCGCGCGTCGGCACGCCGACGCCCCACTCGACGTCCCAGAGCGGGGTGACCTCGTGGTCGTCGCGCCACTCGGCGGGGGCGAGGTCGTAGTCGTAGACGAGCGCGAGGTCGACCTCGTCACGCGCCAGCAGGTCGAAGGCCTCGAGCGGCTCGTACTCGTGGATGCGCACGTCGATCCCGGGGTGGATGGTGCGCAGGTCCTCGATGACCGGCAGCAGCGAGCGGCGGACGGCGGACGCGAAGCCGGCGACCCGGAGCACCCCCACCGGCTCGGAGGTCGGGTCGAGGTCGAGCCGGGCCGACTCGACCGCGGCCAGGATCGTCACGGCGTGGTCGGCCAGCCGCCTGCCCGCGGGCGTGAGCCGCACCCGCCGGCCGTCCGGCTCGAGGAGCGGGGTGCCGACCTCCCGGGCGAGCGCGGCGATTCCCTGCGAGACGCTCGACGTGGTGGTGGCCAGGGCGTTGGCAACCTCGTGCATCGAGCCGAGGCGGGAGAGCTCGAGCAGCATCCGGAGGCGGCGTACGTCCATGGCGACATTGTGTGGATCAGACGAACGGTTTGTCCACCAAAGTCACGTGGACGCGAACGGTCATGCTGTCCTCTACTGGGACCATGACCCGCTCTCCCGCCCGCACCGGCGCCTCGATGGCCGTCGCCTCCATGCTCTGCGTCCAGCTCGGCCTCGCCGCGTCCATCGGCCTGATCGACGACGTCGGCACCACCGGCGCCGCGTGGCTGCGGCTGTTCTGGGCCGGCATCCTGCTGCTGGTCATCGTCCGACCGCGGCTGCGCGACTACAGCCGCGAGGCGCTGTGGGCCGGTACGGCGCTGGGCGTGGTCACGGGCGGCGTCACCCTGCTCTTCATGGCCGCCGTCGCCCGGCTCCCGCTCGGCACTGCAAGCGCCCTGGAGTTCCTCGGCCCGCTGACGATCGCCGTGGTCCGCAGCCGGGGGGCCGGGCGGGCATGGGCACTGCTCGCGGCCGTCGGCGTCGTCTGCCTGACCCAGCCGTGGACCGGTGACGCCGACCCGGTGGGCGTGGGCTTTGCGCTGGCCGCCGCCGTCTGCTGGGCGGCGTACATCCTGCTGACGCAGCGCGTCGGCGACGCGGTGAGCGGACTCGGCGGGCTCGCCATCTCGATGCCGGTGGCCGCGCTGGTCGCGACGTTCGTCGCCGGGCCCGGCGTGGTCGGCGACCTCACCCCGGAGCTGCTCCTCATCGGCCTGGGGCTGGCCGTCCTGCTGCCCGTCGTGCCGTTCGCCCTCGAGCTGCTGGCCCTGCGCCGGCTGACGACCGGCGCCTTCGGCACGCTGATGGCACTCGAGCCCGCCTTCGCGCTGATCGTCGGCTTCGTCGCCCTCAGCCAGGTGCCCAACGGGCTCGCCGTGGGCGGCATCGCCCTCGTCGTCGCTGCCGGGATCGGGGCGGAGCGCAGTGGCGCGCGCATCGACGCGGCCGTGCCTCAGCGCGAGCGCACCGTCGCCAGCACGCCGTTGGGCTGAAAGCACGGCCGGCGGTCGACGTCGTCCTTCGAGGGCCGGACGAACTCGAAGCTCGCGGTCGTGACCAGCACCCACTCCCCCGGCGCCACGTCCTGACCGAGCACCGGCTCGCCCACTCCGGCGTACGACGCCAGCAGCGCGTCGGCGCAGTCGAGGTGGCAGGCGGGGAAGCGGAAGGCCAACCGGTCAGCGTCGCGCTGCGACCCGACGAAGGCGAGCGGACGGCCGAGTCCGGCACCGCACACGCCGCAGACCCGGCTCAGCGCGCACTGGGTGACCCGGCGCTGGTCCAGCTCGCGGGCCGAGCTGCACGCGAACGCGATCCGCACCCCGAGCTCGGGGTCCAGCGGGCGCTCGTCGAACGACCGGGGATCCGGATCCATCAGTTGTCGCCGCGGTCCGACTCGGGACGGTGTGAGGCGGTACGAGACCAGCCACCGAGTTCGGTACGCCGCGGCGGCCGCTCGGCGTCGGACCTGCGGCGGCGGTCCCGCGGGGGGTCCGGCGGCGCCGGGTCGTCGCTCTTCGTCATGTGGTTGGGCAGCGAGAGCTTCATGATCGTCCGCAGGGCCTGGCCGTACTGCCGGTGCAGCGGCCCGGTCGTGTAGGGGATGTCGTACTTCTCGCACAGCGCACGGACCCGCTCGGAGATCTCGGCGTACCGGTTGCTGGGCAGGTCCGGGAACAGGTGGTGCTCGATCTGGAAGCCGAGGTTGCCCGACAGGATGTGCAGCAGCGGGCCGCCCTCGAAGTTGGCCGCGCCGAGGATCTGGCGCAGGTACCACTCCTCGCGGGTCTC
>JAKFFB010000070.1:0-2926 GCA_036675425.1 Actinomycetales bacterium
GTCCCGGCCGCGGGGGTGGGCCTGCCCGCGTCGGTGCCGTCGACCGGTGAGGCCTCCATCGGCGGGAGCTCAGGGGTGCCGCTGCGCATCACCGGGAGCATCACGGCGACCGGAGACGACGAGGCGTCGCTGCCCGTGACGGTCACCGGCCCGGCCACGTCGCCTGCTCCCGGGGGCGCGGCCGTCGCCGGAACGCTGCCGCCGGGCGCCACTGCCGAGCTCGAGGTGGACCTCCCGGCCTCAGGTCGCCTCGACCTCGACCTGACGGCCATCCCGGCGCTGGACGCCCGGACGCTCGACCCGCCGGGAGGGGCCGCCTCGTGGGCCGCCTGGGCGGCCGGGGCGCCGGACGCGGCTGCCCGTCGCGCCGCCCTGGACCTGCTCGTCACGACGGCGGCGACGGCCGCGCGCGCCACGTCGTACTCCCCCTACCTCGGGGCCGACCTGCCCGGCACGGGCACCACGTCCTTCCGCTTCTCCTTCGCCGCCCCCGAGGAGGTGGTCACCGCCCGGGC
Source organism: Actinomycetales bacterium (assembly GCA_036675425.1). Lineage (GTDB taxonomy): Bacteria > Actinomycetota > Actinomycetes > Mycobacteriales > SCTD01 > SCTD01. The sequence goes on from JAKFFB010000070.1 coordinate 516, forward strand.
AGTGCTCGAGCCACGTCCGGGCGCGATCGCCGCGGCGGTGGTGGCCCTCCTGCTGCTGCTCGCGAACGGCGCCCTGATCTGGCGTGAGAGCTAGAACAACGTCGTCGGCTCGTCCGGCGGGAGCGGCGCGACCAGCTCGGGGCCGTCGTTGCGCACGTTGCCGACCGCGGGCGACACCGGCCAGGCGTCGAGCTGCCCGCCGACGGCCGGGACGAGCAGGTCCTCCCCCGGGTCCTCCACCTCAGGGTCGAGCCAGCGCTGCCAGTCCGCGCGCGGGACGAGCAGCGGGGTCCGGTCGTGGATGTGCCCGAGCTCGTCAGCGGCATCGGTCGTGATGACGGTGCAGGTCCACAGCCGCTTGCCGTCCGCGGGCGCCCAGACCTCGTAGAGGCCGGCCATCGCGAGCGGCTCGCCGTCCCGGCCGGTGAGGAACCACGGCTGCTTGCGGCCGCCGTCGACCTGCCACTCGTAGTAGCCGTCCGCGGGGAGCAGGCACCGGCGCCGGGCGTAGGCCGCCCGGAAGGCCGGCGTGCTGGTGACCGTCTCGCGCCGCGCGTTGATCAGCCGCGCCGCTCCCTTGGCGTCCTTCGCCCAGGACGGCACGAGCCCCCAGCGGAGGACCTTGAGCAGCCGGGCGTCGCCCCGCTGCAGCACCGCGTAGACCGGGTCGGTCGGCGCGACGTTCCACGACGGGGGGAGCACCTCCTCGGGCGGCTCCTCCACCTCGAAGGCGGACGCGAGGTCGCGGGCGTCCCGGCTGGAGGCGTAGCGGCCGCACATACCGCTATTGAGGCACGTCGGGCAGGTTGGTCGACAGGATGTCGTCGTCGACCGGCGAGAAGCGCATGCCGGCGAACCGCCCGAAGTACATGTCGTCCGGGCTGACCCCCTCGCGGTCGGCCGGCCCGAAGCCGCGCTCGTCACCGTTGGCGCCGGTGATGACCGTGCTGTTGAGCGCGTCCATGACCGGCCCGCCCGCCTCGACCGCTGCCGCGAGGAGCTTCACCGCGTCGTAGGAGTACGTCGACCAGTCCGGCGGCTGGACGACCGGACGGCCACCGGCCTCCACGCCGACCTCCTCGGCGCCGAACCGCTCCTCGTACGCCTCCCGGTAGGCCGCGAACGGCTCCGGGCCGACCTCGCTGGTGATGCGGAAGGAGACGAACGTCAGCCCGTCCACCCACTCCGGCCGGTCGGCCAGCCGCTGCCGCACGAGGGGGTCCTCGCCGGTCGGGCCGGTGTAGACCGGCACGTCCCAGCCGGAGCTGCGCGCCGCCCGCAGGACCGCGGCGACCCCGGTCGCCCGGGCCCAGACGACGAGCAGCTCCGCGCCGGCGCGGCGCGCCTGCAGCACCTGCGCGGCGACGTCGCCGCCGCCCTCGGGCAGGGCGACGTCGGCGACCAGCTCGACCTCGTTGCGACCCAGGCTGGCGCGGGTGGCGTCGGCTCCCTCACGGCCGTACGACGAGGTGTCGCTCAGCAGGGCGATCCGCTCGGCCTTCTCGCTGACGTAGTCCGCCAGGCGCCGGCTCATCGGAGCGTTGGCAGGGGCCAGCCGGAAGATCGTGGGCCGCTCCTCCGGGTCGACGATCGACTCGCCGCCCTCGAAGACGACGAAGACGGGCAGCGGGACGGGATCGGTGACCTCCGCGACCGCGACGGCGCCGGTGCCGTCGGTGATCAGCGCCGCGGCGCCACGCTCGACAGCCGTGCGCGCGTTGGCGACGGCGCGCTGCGGCGACCCGCCGTGGTCGAGCACCTCGAGGACGACCTCCCGCCCGTCGACGCCCCCCTCGTCGTTGAGCTCCGCGGCGGCCAGCTCGGCGCCGCGCTGCACGAACTCGCCGATCCACGGCGAGTCGGTGAGCGGCGCGGACACCACGACGAGCAGGTCGTCGCCGGTCGCCGGGCCGCTGCAGGCGGGCAGCAGGGCGAGGGCGACGCAGGCCGCCAGGACGCGCCTCACCGGCTCGCCGGGCCGAGGTAGGCGCGGCGGACCGCCGGGTCGGCCCGGACCTGGTCGGGGGTCCCCGCGGCGAGCACCCGGCCGCGGTCGAGGACCGTGACGCGGTCGGCCACGGCGGAGACCAGGCGCATGTCGTGCTCGACGAGCAGCACCGCGTGCCCGTTCCCGGCCAGCGACCGCAGGACCGTCGCCAGGTGCTCGCGCTCCGCCGCGGTCATGCCCGCGGCCGGCTCGTCGAGCAGCAGGACCTGGGCACCGGTCGCCGTCACCCGGGCGACCTGCAGCAGCCGCTGTGCCCCGACCGGCAGCGCGCGCGGGTCGTCGTCGGCCCGGTCGGCGAGCCCGGTGCGGTCGAGGGCGCTCGTGACGACGCGCTCGCGGGCGGCCGCCGCGGCGCGCGAGCCGGGGGTGGCGAGCAGGTGCCGGAGCACCGCACCCGGGCCGG
>JAKFFB010000063.1:0-2918 GCA_036675425.1 Actinomycetales bacterium
GTGCCGATGTACAAGCCGATGAAGGGCCAGTCGACCCGGATCGAGCTGCGCAGCCTCGACTCGGCGTGCAACCCGTACCTCGCGTATGCCGCCGTCCTCGCGGCCGGGCTCAAGGGCATCGAGAACGGCTACGAGATGCCGCGCGAGGCCGAGGACGACGTCTGGGCCCTGACCGAGCGCGAGCGTCACAGCCTCGGCATCCAGCCGCTCCCGAAGAACCTCAACGAAGCGATCAGCATCGCCGAGAACTCCGAGTTGCTGGCCGAGACGCTGGGGGAGCAGGTCTTCGACTTCTTCCTGCGCAACAAGCGCGCTGAGTGGGACGAGTACCGCGGCCAGGTCTCCGCCTTCGAGCGCGACCGCATGCTGCCCGTGTTGTGACCCATGACGCCGGCTGACCACCGCCGGACCAGCCGCAGCGACCTGCTGCGGCTGGGGTTCGTCGAACTCGACCGCGCCGTCACAGAGCTCGAATCGCTCGGCACCGGCGGGGTGGACCTGCTCGCGTTCCTCGGGCAGACCGCGGACCCCGACGCAGCCCTCGGGGCGCTGTGTCGGCTGGCCGACGCCGTCGATGACCGCGAGGTGCTGTTGACCGCCCTTCGGGACGACGAGGGTACGGCGATGCGCCTGCTCTGCGTCCTCGGCGCGAGCACCGCACTGGCCGATCACCTGTGCCAGCACCCCGCGCAGTGGCTCGAGCTCACCGATCCGGATCTCGGGTCGACCCGGCCGGCGGCGTGGGCGATGCGGGAGTCGCTGCTGGCCGCCGTCGGTGCCGACGCGGCCGACCCTTCGCCGGTCGCGACGGCACCCGATCACGAGGCGGTCGATGCGCTGCGGGTCGAGTACCGCCGCCAGCTGTTGCGCCTGGCCGCCCGGGACCTCGCCCATCACCTGGGCGTCGACGATGCGGCTGCGGAGCTCTCGGACCTCGCCGCGGGGACCCTGGATGCGGCGCTCGCCGTCGCCCGCCAGCGGATCGGCCCCGAGTCCGCCACCGTGCGGCTCGCGGTGATCGCGATGGGCAAGTGCGGCGGCCACGAGCTGAACTACGTCTCCGACGTCGACGTGATCTTCCTCCACCAGCCGGCCGACCCCGATGCGGACGACGCCAGCGTTTCGGCCGCGGGCAAGATCGCCTCACGCCTGGCCGCCCAGTTGATGCAGGTCTGCTCGCAGCACACGGCCGAGGGAACCATCTGGCCGGTCGATGCGGCCCTGCGTCCGGAGGGCAAGGCCGGCCCGCTGAGCCGGACGCTGGCCAGCCACCAGAGCTACTACGAGCGCTGGGCGGAGCAGTGGGAGTTCCAGGCCCTGCTCAAGGCCCGGCCCGTCGCCGGCGACCTCGCCCTCGGGCGAGCCTTCGTCGACATGGTGGCCCCGATGGTCTGGTCGGCCGCTGACCGGGAGGGCTTCGTCGATGCTGCCCGGGCCATGCGCCGACGGGTCCTCGAACACATCCCGGCGAAGGAAGCGGACCGCCAGCTCAAGCTCGGTGCCGGTGGCCTGCGCGACGTCGAGTTCGCCGTGCAGTTGTTGCAACTGGTCCACGGCCGCGCCGACGAGCGGATCCGGCCGCCCGCCACCCTGAGCGCGCTCGCAGAGCTGAGCCGCGGCGGGTACGTCGGACGCGAGGACGGCGAGGCGCTCCATCGCGCCTACGGATTCCTCCGCCAGCTGGAGCACCGCATCCAGCTGTACCGGATGCAGCGCACGCACGTCGTACCTTCCGACGCGCCGTCGATGCGGCGCCTGGGCCGCAGCCTCGGGTTCCTCAAGGAGTCGGAGAAGCGGCTCGACGACACGTGGCAGAACTACCGCCGCGAGGTCAGTCGACTGCACCAGAAGATCTTCTACCGCCCGCTGCTGAGCGCCGTCGCCCGCATCGGATCGGACGAGGTCCGGCTGTCGTCCGAGGCGGCGGGCGCGCGGCTGGCCGCCCTGGGGTACGCCGACCCGGATGCCGCGTTGCGCAACCTGGAAGCGCTGACGTCGGGGGTCAGCCGGACCTCCGCCATCCAGCGCACCCTGCTGCCCGCGATGCTGCAGTGGTTCGCGGAGTGCCCGGATCCCGATGGGGGACTGTTCGGATTCCGGCGGATCAGCGAGGAGCTCGGTCGGACGCCGTGGTACCTCTCCACCCTCCGTGACGAGGGTGAGGTCGCCGAGCGACTGGCGCACCTGCTGGCGACCTCCCGGTACTGCACCGACCTGCTCGAGCGCGAGCCCGCCGGGGTGCGCCTGCTCGCGGGCGACCTCCGGCCGCTGGGCTCGGACGCGCTGACCGAGGAGATGCTCGCGAGCGCCCGCCGGCAGGAGGGGGAGAAGGCGGTGCGTGCCGTGCGCGCCGTACGACGCCGCGAACTGTTGCGGATCGCGGCCGGTGACGTGCTCGGCCTGGTCACCGTCGACGAGGTCGGCTTCGCACTGTCCCGCCTCACCGACGCCACGCTGGAGGCGACCCTCGAGGTCGCCGGCCAGACCGTACGGCGCCAGCGGCACCTGGACGCGGAACCGACCCGGATCGCGATCATCGCGATGGGCCGCTACGGCGGCTTCGAACTGTCCTACGGCAGCGACGCCGACGTCCTGTTCGTCCACGACCCCGTCGATGGCGCCGACGCCCACGAGGCCGGCACCTACGCCCGTGCCGTTGCCGAAGAGGTACGACGTGCGCTGGGTGCGCCGGGGCCGGACCCGGCGCTCGTGGTCGATGCCGACCTGCGCCCCGAGGGACGCCAGGGCCCGCTCGTCCGGACGCTCGAGTCGTACGCCGCCTACTACGCGAAGTGGTCGCACGTGTGGGAGGCCCAGGCCTTGCTCCGCGCGGACGCCGTGGTCGGCGACCCGGACCTGCGGGCGCGCTTCACGGCGCTGATCGACCCGTTGCGCTACCCCGAGGAGGGCCTGAGCGA
>JAKFFB010000248.1:0-2904 GCA_036675425.1 Actinomycetales bacterium
AGCGCGGGCGCCGGCTGGGCGCTGCTCAACTTCTACGACGGCAAGCTCGACCGCATCCCCGGGCTGAACATCGGCGACCGGCCGGCCGACGTGCCGCGCGACTCCAAGAACATCCTCATCGTCGGCTCCGACAGCCGCGGCGACCTCGAGGCGGGCCAGGGCCCGCAGGGGACCGGCGACGACTTCGTCACCGGCCAGCGCGCCGACACGGTGATCCTGGCCCACCTCTACGGCGACTCCGACCAGGCGCAGCTCGTCAGCTTCCCGCGCGACACCTGGGTGACCATCCCGGCGCACGTCAACCCGGAGACCGGCGAGCAGGTCGAGGCCGACGACGCCAAGCTCAACCGGGCCCTGCTGGACGGCGGCCCGCAGCTGCTCATCGAGACCATCCAGCAGCTGTCCGGCCTGCACATCGACCACTACATGCAGATCGACTTCAACGGCTTCCAGGCGGTCGTGAACAAGCTCGACGGCGTCGAGGTCTGCCTGCCCAAGGCGGCCAAGGAGAAGGACTCCGGCATCGACCTGCCGGCCGGCCGCTCCGTGATCAAGGGCGACCAGGCGCTCGCCTTCGTCCGCCAGCGCAAGGGCCTGCCGAACGGCGACATCGACCGGATCAAGCGGCAGCAGCAGTTCATCGGCGCGATCGTCCGCAAGGTGCTCTCCGCAGGCACCCTGGCCAACCCGCTCAAGCTCAACAGCGTCATCACCGTCGCCACCGAGTCGCTGAAGGTCGACGAGAGCCTCGACTTCGACGAGCTGAAGGACCTGGCGCTGCGCTTCCGCAACTTCAGCTCCGGCGGGGTCGCCTTCACGACCGTGCCGGTCGCGACGACCAACGGCTTCCGGGAGCGCCAGTCGGTGGTCCTGCTCGACGAGGCGAAGACCGCGGAGCTGTTCGACAAGATCCGGCGCGACATCCCGCCCAACGCCCCGAAGCCGTCGGAGGCCAAGCCCGCGCAGCCGCTGATCGTGGCGCCGGGCGCGGTCCGCGTGCGCGTGTTCAACGGCGCCGGCATCAACGGCCTGGGTCGCAAGGCGAGCTCGGACCTCGAGGCCGTCGGCTTCCAGATCGTGGGGGCAGCGTCGGACCGCGGCACCGAGGGCGCCGAGACGGTCGTGCTGCACGGCCCGGACAAGGCCGACTCGGCCCGCACGCTGGCCGCCGCGATCTCCCCCGGGGCGACGGTCCGGCTCGACCCGACCCTCGACCGCACGCTCGAGCTGGTCGTCGGCTCGTCCTACACCGGCGCCAAGCAGGTCACCGTCACGGGCAAGCCCAAGCCGCAGACCGGCGGCGCCGCCTCACCGCCACCCGTCGTCACCGCGGCGGAGGACCCCTGCGCGGCATGACCGGCCTGACCGCCTGGACCGGCGGTCTGGCAGGCGAGCGCGACCCCGCGCAGCCGCTCCTGACGCTGTACGACGGCCCGGCCCGGGTCGAGCTCTCCGGCGCCACGACCGCCAACTGGGTGGCCAAGTCGGCCAACCTGCTCGTCGACGGCCTGGGCGGCCCGCAGCGGGTCGGCCTGCTCCTGCCGCTGCACTGGCAGGCCGTCTCCCTCCTGCTGGCCGCCGTGGCGAGCGGCGCCACCGTGGTGGTGGCCGGGAACGCGGACGACCTGGCGGGCTGCGACGCGGCCTTCGTGCACGAGCCGTACGCCGTGGCCGCGCTCGACGCCGGCGTCGACGAGGTGCTGGCGCTGTCCGGCCACCCGCTGGGCGCTCCCTGCGGGCCGCTCCCCCCGATGGTGTCGGACTACGCCCGGGAGGTCCCGTCGTACGGCGACGGCTGGAGCGGCCCGACTGCCACCGCAGCGCGGGTCGAGGTCGGCGGCGCGGCGGTGCCGGTCGCTCCTGCGCCGGGCCTGACCAGCGCGGACCGGGTCCTGCTGGCGGCGCCGTTCTCCGGAGCGGACCCCGTCGCCACGCTGCTCGCGGTCCTCAGCGCCGGCGCCGCCCTGGTGCTCGTGCCCGATGCCGGCTCCGTCGACGTGACGAAGGTCGCAGCCGACGAGCGGATCACCCGGACGGCGGGCATCACCCTTGAGGGGTATGCCTCGTTGAGGTGAAGGAGGCAGACCGTTCGGTCGAGGTCAGGGGGGACCGATGACGTGCGACCATCGGATGCCGTCCACGACCCGGATCGACCAGGAGCGCTCAACCCGTGCCCGACCGCCCCGCTGCGCCTCGTCCCCCGCGCATCCTGCTGCCCGCTGTCCTCGCCGGCCTGGCGCTGCTCGCCACTGCCTGCGGGACGTCGTCGGCGGCGGAGCCCGCGGCTCGCGCCTACTCCGCCGAGGTGCGTGACGTGACCGTGGAGGTGGACGGCCTCGAGCGCAGCTACCTGCTCCAGCCGGCGACCGGGCTGGAGCCGGGCGAGACGTCGGCGCTCGTCGTCGTGCTGCACCAGGAGGGCGGAACCCCTGACGGCGTCGCGGCCGAGACCGGCCTGGCCGGGCTGCGCGAGCAGGGCGCGACGCTGGCCTACCCCGCCGGCGTCGACTCCTCGTGGGACGCCGGCGCGTGCTGCGGCACCCCGAAGGCGAACGGCGTCGACGACGTCGCCTTCCTGGAGGCCGTCTTCGCCGACGCCGCCGAGCAGGCTCCGATCGACCCCGACCGCACCGCCCTGGTCGGCTACTCCAGCGGCGGCATGCTGACCTACCGCTACGTCTGCGACCGGCCGGGCACCCTCGCCGCGGCCGTCGTCGTCAGCGGCTCGCTCGAGAGCCCGTGCGGCAAGCAGATCACCACGCCCGACGTGCTCACCGTGCACGGCAAGTCCGACGGCACGATCGGCTTCGACCAGCCGAAGTTCATCAAGGCCCTCGGGCTGGCGCCGCGTCCGGTGGTCAGCACCCTCGGGATCCTCACCCGCAGCGCGGGCTGCAGGGCGAC
>JAKFFB010000026.1:0-15673 GCA_036675425.1 Actinomycetales bacterium
TCACCCGGGTGCGCTCGGCCGCGGCCGCGCGGGCGGCAGCGCGGTCGGCGCTCGCGGCGGCCAGCCGGAGCGAGCGGCGGGAGGCCTGCTCGCCGGCGAAGGCCAGCATCGCCAGCGCGTAGAGCAGGACGGAGGCGAACAGCAGGTCGTCGGACAGTCCGGCCAGGTCGGTCGGGCTCACGTGCGCTCCTCGATCGGGGGTGCAGTCGTGCGGATGCGGCCGGCCAGCGCGGCGAGCTCCTCGCGGAGCACCTCGCTGCTGCGCAGGGACAGGCCGGCGACCTCGACCACGGTACGGCCGGCGGTCCCGTCACCGCCTGCCGGGGAGGCGCGGACCCAGACCCGGCGCCGCCGCACGAACAGCGACAGGCACAGGCCGAGCACCATGCCGGTGCCGGCGAGCAGAGCGACGAGCTTGCCCGGGTCCTGGGTCACCTGGAAGGTCGCCCACTCCGTGGTCTCGACGAAGGTCAGGCTGCCGCCGTCCGGCAGCTCCCAGGTCTCGCCGGGCGCGAGCTTGACCGGGGTCGTCCCGTCGCCGATCGGCTCGAGCCGGGAGCGGTCCTCGAGCGCGTAGACCGACGTGGGCGCGCCCGAGTCGATGCCGAGGTCGCCGCGGTAGCCGAGCACGGTCAGCGCCGGGTTCTCCGGCGCCGGGAAGACGCTGGTGACCCGGCCGGTCTCCGGGTCCTGCACGGTCGTCGGGGTGAAGACGCCCTCGAAGGCGAGCTGCTCACCGGCGGCGTCCGGCACCTTGATGACGCAGGTCGACAGGAAGGTCGCGCCCTGCGGCAGGCAGGCCACCGTCTGCGGCAGCTCGTTGCCCTCCGCGTCGACGACGAGCACCTTGGGCGCGTAGCCGTGGCCGAGCAGGTAGGTCTTGGCGCCGTCGACCTCGAGCGGGTGGTTGACCCGCAGGTTGTACGGCTTCAGCTCGTCGTCGGGGCTCTCGGCGTAGCGGAGGTCGGCGTCGAAGGTGAGCGCCTTGCCGTCCTCGGTGTAGGTCGCCCGGAAGTCGTCGAGCACGAAGTTGAACGGCACCAGCCGGCTCGCGTCGAACCGGCGGCCGGGCTTGATGTCGTCGTAGGCGAGGACGGTGTTGGCGAAGCCCTCCCCCTCCTTGACGAGGACCGTGCCCTGGAAGCCGAGCAGACCGCCCATCGCGATGCCGACGAGCAGCAGCACCAGCGAGACGTGGAAGAGCAGGTTGCCGGTCTCGCGCAGGTAGCCGCGCTCGGCGCTGATCCCGCTGTCGGCGCTGCGGGTGCGCCAGCGCCGGAGCTCCGTGCCGGCAGCGGCCAGCACCTCCGCCGGCGTCGCCGTCGTCTCCCACCGCTCGGAGGCCGGCAGCCGGGAGAGCACCCGCGGCACGGGCGGTGGGGGCGTACGAAGTGCCTTGGCGTGCAGGCGGATCCGCGACCAGAGGCAGCCGATGAGGGAGACGAAGAGCAGCAGGTAGATGGCCGCGAACCACGGCGCCGCGAAGACGTCGAAGAGGAACAGCCGGTCCATGACCGGGGCCAGGTCGGGGTGCTCGGTGAAGTACTCCTGCACGGCGACCGGGTTGAGCCCGCGCTGCGGCAGGAAGCTGCCCGGCACGCTGGCCAGGGCGAACAGGAACAGCAGCAGCAGCGCGGTCCGCATGCTGGTGAGCTGCCGCCAGGTGCGGCGCACCGGGGCCAGCAGGCTGGTGCGCGGCGGCGCGGGAGGCAGCGGCGCCGGGGCGGTGGACAGCGCGGTGGTGGCGGCGTCCTCGGTCTCGACCGTCATACGACCGTCTCGAAGCCGTTGACCCAGCCGCGCACCTCGACCATCACGTCCTCCCACACCCCGCTGACGAGCAGCAGGCCGACGGCGACGAGCAGGCCGCCGCCGATCCGCATGACGAGGACGTAGTGCCGGCGGATCACCGCGAAGGCGCCGAGCGCGCGTCGGAAGGCGAGCCCGGTGAGGACGAAGGGGATGCCGAGCCCGGCGCAGTAGGCGGCGGTGAGCAGGGCGCCGCGACCGGCGCTCGCCTCGGTGTAGGCGAGCGTCTGCACGGCGGCGAGGGTCGGGCCGAGGCAGGGGGTCCAGCCGACGCCGAACAGCACGCCCAGCAGCGGCGCGCCGGCGAGGCCGGGCGGCGGCAGCTTGGAGATCCTGACCGTGCGCTGCATCCCGGGGACGAGCCCGAGGAAGACCAGCCCGAGCAGGATCGTCACGACGCCGAGCACCCGGTCGACGACGTCCTTGTGCTCGAGCAGCAGCGACCCGAGGCCGCCGAAGAGCGCGCCGCTGGTGACGAAGACGGCGCTGAAGCCGAGCACGAACAGCAGGCTGCCGAGCAGCACCCGGCCCTTGTGCGTGGTCGCCGGCGCCGTGAGCAGGGTTCCCTGCGGGTCGGTGCGGGTGGGCACCGGCGTGCCGCGGGTGTCGCCGAGCTCCTCGCCGGACAGGCCGGTGACGAAGGAGAGGTAGCCCGGTACCAGCGGGAGCACGCACGGCGACAGGAAGCTCACCAGGCCGGCGACCGCCGCCACCGGCACCGCGACCACGAGCGAGCCGTCGGTGACCGTCTCGACGAAGGTGTCGACGACGCTCATGTCGGCTCGGCGGCCAGCGCCTGCACGGGGATCAGCAGCTCGCGGGTCGTCACGCCGCCGATGAAGCGCCCGGCGATGCGGCCCTCGCGGTCGAGCAGCAGCGTCGTCGGCGGGACCTGCGGCACGAGCTTGCGGAAGCGGGTGAGCAGCACTCCCGGCTGGTCGTGCAGGGACGGGTAGGGCACGCCCTGCTTGCGCTCGAAGGCGAGCGCCTCGTCCTTGGCGTTCTTGACGTTGACGCCGATGAACTGCACGCCGTCGGCCTCGGTCTGCTCCGCGACCTCGATGAGGTTGGGCGCCTCGGCCCGGCACGGCGGGCACCACGACGCCCAGAAGTTGAGGACGACGACCTTGCCCTTGTAGTCGGCGACGTCGAGCGGCTCGCCCTCGAGCGTCGTCCCGGACAGCTGCGGCGCCGGCGGGCGGTCGCCCTCGGCGATCAGGCCGTTCTCGCCGCCGTCGACGACCTTGAGCTGGGGCGTGGTCGCGCCGTCCGTCGCCGCGCTCTCCCCGCTGCACGCGGTGAGCGCGAGCACGCAGGTGAGAGCCGTCGCGAGCAGCGCGGGGCGGGAGGTCACGCCCTCCAGTATCGCGGCTGCCCGGACCGGCCGCCTGCCACGCACGAGCCCCGCCGTACTTCTGCGGTGATCTTCGTCATGTGGTGGGGCGACACGCGGAGCGGCGCCCCGCATGACGAAGATCGGCCGGGGGTTGTGGGGTCCCGCTACGCACCGGCTCCGGGGCGACGGGAGGCGGCACCGGCCGGCTCGCTGTAGGAGACGGTCACGACCCGGTCGCCCTCCCAGGTGATGCTGGTGAGGGAGGCCAGGCCGCAGAGCCGGCGGTCGGGGCGGTGCCACAGCGGGCGGCCCTCGACGTAGCGGCGCAGCGTCCAGATCGGCAGCTGGTGGCTGACGCAGACCGCCTCGTGCCCGTAGGCCGCGTCGCGGGCGGCCTCGGCGGCGAGCAGCATCCGCTTGGCGATGACGTCGTACGGCTCGCCCCAGCTGGGCTTGAAGGGGTTGCGCAGCTGCGGCCAGTGCTGGGGCTTGCGGAAGGCGCCGTCGCCGACCCCGACGGTCATGCCCTCGAAGTAGTTCTCGCTCTCGATCAGCCGCTCGTCGCAGCCGACCGGCAGCCCGAAGACCTCGGCGATCGGAGCGGCGGTCTCCTGCGCGCGCTGCAGCGGCGATGCGATGACCGCCGTGACGTCGCGGTCGCGCAGGGCGTCGGCGGCGTCGCGCGCCATCTGCAGCCCGTCGTCGGAGAGCCGGAAGCCCGGCAGCCGGCCGTAGAGCACGGCGTCGGGGTTGTGCACCTCGCCGTGGCGCAGCAGGTGGACGGTCGTGCGATCGGTCATGCGCGGTCCTCGGCGGTCGGGGGGTGGATCAGCTCCGGGGAGGAGACGGCGGCCGCGGCGCGAGCGGCGTACGGCAGGGCGTCCGCGACCCGGTCCAGCGCGGCGTCGTCGTGGGCGGCGCTGAGGAACCACGCCTCGTACGCGCTCGGGGGGAGGTAGACGCCGCGGGACAGCATCTCGTGGAAGAACGCCTTGTAGCGCAAGACGTTCTGCTGCGTGGCGGTCGCGTAGTCGACGACCGCGTGGTCGCAGAAGAAGACGCTGAACAGGCTGCCGGCGCGGTTGACCCGGTGCGCGACGCCGGCGCTGGTGAGCGCCTCGGACGCCAGCCGGGCGACGGCCTCGGCGGTCGCGTCGACGTGCGCGTAGACCTCGTCGGTGCAGTGCTCCAGCGTCGCGCGCCCGGCGGCGACGGCGAGCGGGTTCCCCGACAGCGTTCCCGCTTGGTAGACGGGGCCCTTCGGCGCGAGCCGAGCCATCACGTCGGCCCGGCCGCCGAACGCCGCTGCCGGCAGCCCGCCGCCCATGACCTTGCCGAAGGTGAAGAGGTCGGCGACGACGCCCTCGAGCCCGAAGTGACCGGCGCGGCTGAGGCGGAAGCCGGTCATCACCTCGTCCAGGACGAGCAGCGCGCCGTACTGCTCGCAGAGCGCCTTGAGGCCGGCGTTGAAGCCGGGCATCGGCGGGACGACGCCCATGTTGGCGGCGGCGGCTTCGGTGATGACGACGGCGATCTCGTCGCCGTGCTGCTCGAACGCCGCCTGCACCGCGGAGAGGTCGTTGTAGGGCAGCACGATCGTGTCGGCGGTCGTCGCGCCCGTGACGCCGGGGGTGTCCGGCAGGCCCAGGGTGGCGATGCCGCTGCCGGCGCTGGCGAGCAGCGCGTCGACGTGGCCGTGGTAGCAGCCGGCGAACTTCACGACCTTGCTGCGGCCGGTGAAGCCGCGGGCCAGCCGGATCGCCGACATGGTGGCCTCGGTGCCCGAGTTGACCAGCCGCACCTGCTCCACGGGGGCGACCCGGTCGACGATCAGCTCCGCGAGCTCGACCTCGCCGGCGCTCGGCGTCCCGAAGCTCGTCCCCTTCGCCGCGGCGACCTGCAGCGCCTCGACCACGGCCGGGTGGGCGTGCCCGAGGATCATGGGGCCCCAGCTGCAGACCAGGTCGACGTACTCCCTCCCGTCGACGTCGGTGAGGTAGGCACCGCGCCCGCCGGCCATGAACCGCGGCGTGCCGCCGACGGCGGCGAAGGCGCGCACCGGGCTGTTGACCCCTCCCGGGATGACCTGCTGCGCGCGGTCGAAGAGCGCCTGGCTGGCAGGCGCGTCGTACGGGTAGGTCATGGAGGTCATCCTGCCCGACCTACTCTGACCGCGACGGGACGGGCCGTCGCGACGGAGGTGCAGCGGTGAACGTGCTCATGATCGCGCCGCCTGGCGCCGGCAAGGGCACGCAGGGCGTGGTGATCGCTGCCCACTTCGACATCCCGCACATCGCGACCGGCGACCTGCTGCGCGACCACGTGGCGCGCGGCACCGAGCTCGGCCAGCAGGTGCGCGACTACCTCGACCGCGGCGAGCTCGTGCCGGACGAGGTCGTGCTGAGCATGGTGCGCGAGGCGCTGGAGGCGACCGAGCGGCGCGGCTACGTCATCGACGGCATCCCGCGGACGATGGACCAGGCGCGGGCGCTCTACGACATGGGCGTCGAGATGGACGCCACGGCCGACGTCGCCCTGCACCTCGAGGTCGACGACGAGGAGCTGGTCCGCCGGCTGCTCGCGCGGTCGTCGAAGGAGGGCCGCTCCGACGACACCGAGGACGTGATCCGGCGTCGACTGGCGCTCTACTACGACGTCACGCACCCGATCCTGGAGTGGTACGGCGAGCGCGGCATCCTCATCTCGATCGACGCGATGCGGCCCGCCGACCAGGTGGGCCGGCAGATCCTCACCGCGCTCGAGGTGGTGCGGCAGATGGTGGACGGCGACCCGGACCACCCGCGCCGGCCGATCGACCTGACCGGTCTGGGCCGGGCCTTCGGCCGGACCGACTAGACCTCGAGGCAGGCCGTCAGCGCCGCGACCATCAGCGGGACGTCCTGCGCCGAGCCGAGCTCGCGGCAGGAGTGCATGCCGAGCAGCGGCGACCCGACGTCGACGGTCGAGATCCCCAGGCGCATCGCGGTGAGCGGCCCGATGGTCGAGCCGCACGGCAGGTCGTTGCGGCTGACGAAGTGCTGAAGGGGGACGCCGGCGTCGGAGCACCGCGCCGCGAACCAGCCGCCGCTGCGCGCGTCGGTCGCGTAGGACTGGTTGGCGTTGAGCTTGAGCACCGGCCCGCCGCCGAGGACGGGCGCGTGCGACGGCTCGTGCCGCTCGCCCTGGGTCGGGTGCTGCGCGTGCGCCATGTCGGCGCTGACCAGGTGGGAGCGGGCGACGGCGACGTGCAGGTCCTGGGTGTCGGAACCGCCTGTGGCAGCGACGATCCGGGCGACCACGTCCTCGAGGAACGACCCCCGGGCGCCCTCCATCGAGCCGCTGCCGACCTCCTCGTGGTCGTTGGCGACGACGAGCTGGGTGTGCGCGGCGGGGGCCGCCGCGAGCAGGGCCAGCGTCGCGCTGTGGCAGGAGCCGAGGTTGTCCAGGCGCGGGGCCGCGACCCACGAGCCGTCGATGCCGGTCGCCGCCGCCGGTTGGCTGTCGGCGAGCACGAGGTCGTGGCCGAGGATCGCGGCCTCGTCGACCCCGGCCAGCTCGGCGAGCGCCTCGAGCAGGCCGGGCTCGTCGGCGTCGGCTCCCCACGTCGGGACGAGGTGCACCTGCGGGTCGAGCTTCAGCCCCTCGCGCACGGCGCGATCGAGGTGGATCGCCAGTGACGGCAGGCGGACCGGACCGCCCGGCAGCCGGACCAGCCGCGTCTCGACGCTGCCGTCGTCGGCGCGGACCGCCAGCCGGCCGGCGACGGTCAGCTCCCGGTCCAGCCAGGTGTGGGCGAGCAGACCGCCGTACGTCTCCACCCCCAGCAAGCGGTAGCGACCCTTCGTCAGGTCGTGCCGGGGGCGGACCTTGAAGGTCGGGCTGTCGGTGTGGGTGCCGACGAGGCGGAGACCGGCGTCGGCCGCCGGTGCGGCGCCGACGCGGAAGGCGACGACGCTGCCGCCGTCGCGCACGACGTAGCGCTGGTCGCCGGGGGTCAGCGACCACCGGTCCCGCTCGTCCAGAGCGGTGAACCCCTCGGTGGCGAGCCGGCGGGTCATCTCCTCCACGGCGTGGAACGGGGACGGCGAGGCGTCGACGAAGGCGCGCAGGTCCGCGCCGGCCTGCTCGGCGGTGAGCGTCATGCCCGGGACGCTAGCCGCCGGCGTGCGGCCACCCCCTCGCGCCGCATGATCCACAGAAGATCTGGCCGCATCAGCCGCTGCTACCGGCGTTGAGCAGGCCGATCCTTCTGAGGATCATGAAAAGCCGCCGGGGGGTCAGCGCGTCGCGCGGAGGCGGAGGAGTCCCAGCACCGGGAGCACGAGCGGGACGAAGCCGTAGCCGATGCCGTAGAGCGACCAGACGGTCTCGTCGGGGAAGGCGTCGCGGAGCACCAGCGACAGCGTTCCGACGACCAGCACGCCGACCAGCTCGAAGCCGACCGCCCACAGCGCCAGCCGCCGCATCCCCCGCCCGAGCGCGATCGCGGCGACGACGTAGACCGCTGCCGCGACAGCGGACAGGACGTACGCCACGGGCGCCTCGTCGAACCGCGTCAGCAGCTGCAGCGCCGCCCGGGAAGAGGCTGCCAGGGCGAAGACCGCGTAGACCGCGACCAGCAGCCGCCCGGGGCCGCGTCCCAGCGCGTCAGTCACCGGCGGACCACACCGCCAGCAGTCGCAGCTCCACGACGGCCACCACCAGGCAGGCCACCGCGAGCACGAGAGTGCCGTAGCGCGAGCGCTCCTCGACGGCGAGCACGAGCCCGCCGGGCACGAGCAGCGCCGACACCGCCAGGTAGCCGGCCAGCTCGCCGACCGACCCGTCCCAGTCGCCCAGCCGCGTGAACGCCACCGCCGCCTGCACGAGGAGCACCGCCTGCAGCAGGAAGAGCGCCTGCAGGTGCAGCTTCGGCGGCAGCCGGTCCAGCGCGGCGAGCACCAGCCCGACGACGCCGAGCCCGAGCGACAGCACGAAGACCGCGGTCGCCAGCCCTGACGTCACCGCAGCCAGCCGGCGGCTTCTGTCGCCCAGTAGGTCAGGACCATCCCGGCGCCGGCGCGGCGGATGCCGGTCAGCTGCTCGACGATGATCCGCTCGCGGTCGATCCAGCCCTGCGCCGCAGCTGCTTCCACCATCGCGTACTCGCCGGAGACCTGGTACGCCGCGACCGGCACGTCGACCGCGTCGGCGACGGCGCGCACCACGTCGAGGTAGGCACCGGCCGGCTTGACCATGACGGCGTCCGCGCCCTCGGCCACGTCGAGCAGCGCCTCCCGGACCCCCTCCTCGGCAGACCGGGAGAAGGACTGCTGGTAGGCCGCCCGGTCGCCGAAGGCCGGCGCGCACTCGGCAGCGTCGCGGAACGGCCCGTAGTAGGCGGAGGCGTACTTCGCGCTGTAGGCGAGGATCGGGACCGACGTGAAACCGGCTGCGTCCAGGGCGGTCCGGATCGCCGCGACCTGCCCGTCCATCATCCCGCTGGGCGCGATCACCTGCGACCCGGCGGCAGCCTGCGCCACCGCCGCGGAGGCGTAACGGCCCAGCGTCGTGTCGTTGTCGACCTCGCCCGACTCGGTCAGCAGACCGCAGTGCCCGTGGTCGGTGTACTCGTCCAGGCACAGGTCGGTCATCACCGCCAACGAGTCACCGACCTCGGCGACAACGTCCCCGAGCGCCAGCTGCACGATCCCGTCAGGGTCGTCCGCACCGGACCCGCGAGCGTCCTTGACCGCGGGGATGCCGAAGAGGATCAGCCCGCCCACGCCGGCCGAGACCGCCTCGGCAGCAGCCTTCTTCAGCGAGTCGCGGGTGTGCTGCACGACCCCGGGCATGGACGCGATCGGCGCCGGAGCGCTGATGCCCTCCTTGACGAACACCGGCAGCACCAGGTCCGACGGCCGCACGTGCACGTCGGACACCAGCCGGCGCAGCGCCGGCGTCCGGCGCAGCCGCCGGGGACGGGCACCCGGGAAGGTCACGCCTGCGCGGCCTTGGCCGCGGCCGCCTTCGCCCGCGCCACCTTGCGGCGGTGCGCGGCGCTCGGCAGCGCGTCGGTGGTGGCCCGCCGCTCGACCGCGAAGGCCGCGAGCGCCTCGACCAGCGTCGCGACGTCGGGCTTGGGCGAGAGCACGTCGACGCGCAGCCCCAGCTCCTTCGCCGTCGCGTCCGTCGCCGGGCCGATGCAGGCCAGGATCGTCGTGTCGTGCGGCTTGCCGGCGATCCCGACCAGGTTGCGCACCGTCGAGGACGACGTGAAGAGCACGGCGTCGTAGCCGCCGCCCTTCAGCGCCTCGCGGGTCTCGGCGGGCGGCGGGGCGGCGCGCACCGTCCGGTAGGCCGTCACGTCGTCCACCTGCCAGCCCAGCTCCTGCAGGCCGGCGAGCAGCGTGTCCGTCGCGATGTCGGCGCGCGGCAGGAAGACCCGGTCGATGGGGTCGAAGACGTCGTCGTACGGCGCCCAGTCCGCGAGCAGGCCCTCACTCGACTGCTGGCCGCTCGGGACGAGGTCGGGCCGGATGCCGAAGTCGATCAGCGCCTGCGCGGTCGTGTCCCCGACCGCCGCCACCTTGACGCCGGAGAGGGCGCGAGCGTCGAGGCCGTACTCCTCGAGCTTCTCCCGCACCGCCTTCACGGCGTTGACGGAGGTGAAGGCGACCCAGGAGTACTTGCCCTCGTAGAGGCCCTTCACGGCCCGCTCCATCGGCGCGGGGGTGCGCGGCGGCTCGACCGCGATGGTCGGCACCTCGACGGGGACGGCGCCGTAGGACCGCAGCACCGCCGACAGCGCGCCGGCCTGGTCGCGGGTGCGCGGCACGAGGACGCGCCAGCCGTAGAGCGCGCGGCTCTCGAACCACGCGTGCTTCTCGGCCTTCTTCACGCCCTCGCCGACGACGAGGACGGCGTCGCCGACCAGGTCGCCCACCACGGACTCGACGGTGTCGAGCGTCGCGGTGACGGTGCGCTGCTCGGAGGTCGTGCCGTTGACGGTGACCGACACCGGCTCGCTCGCCTTGCGGCCGTGCTCGACCAGCGCGGCGGCGTTCTTGGCGACCGCGCCCGCGGTGGTCAGCAGCACGAGAGTGCCTGGCACGCCGGCGAGCTGGCGCCACGGGGTGCTGTCGTCGACCCGCGCGACGGTGCGCGGCAGGGTCGCTGAGACGCCGGCGTAGCCCGGCACGACCTGCTCGGCCGCGAGCCCCGGGACGACCTCGAGCCGCTGCTTGGCCTTGAGGACCGCCTCGGCCTCCTTCAGCCCCTCGGGTGCGGCGTAGGCGTCCCCGGGCAGCAGCCGGACGACCGTGCGGCCGTCCTTGCTGGCGGAGGTGAGCGCGCTGCCCTGCGCCTCGCCGGGCTCGGTGCGCACCACCTCGGCGTCCTCGCGGACACCGGCCAGCACGGCGTCGTCGACGCGGGCGTCGGCCAGCACCAGGTCGGCCGCGGCGATCAGCTGCACCGCGCGCGCGGCGAGCAGGCCGGGGTCGCCGGTACCGGTCCCGACCAGCGCGACCTGTCCGGCCGGCTTCGAGGGCTTCTTGGGACTCATCCAGGTTCTCCCATCAGGTCCGCGGCGCCGAGGTCGAGCAGCTCGGCAGCGAGCCGGCGTCCCACCTCCGCGGCCTCGGACGTCGGACCGGTCGCCGAGAGGCGGACCGCGTCGGTTCCGTCGAGAGCGGCCACCAGGCCGCGCAGGTAGATCTCCGGGCCGTCGTCGCCCTCGGCCACCTGGGCCAGGGCGCCGACCGGAGCGGTGCAGCCGGCCTCGAGCGCCGCGAGCAGCGCGCGCTCGGCGTCGACGGCGATCCGGCTGTCGTCGTCGTCGAGCGCCTTCAGCAGCGCGACCAGCTCGGCGTCGTCGGCGCGGCACTCGATCGCGAGCGCGCCCTGCGCCGGTGCAGGCAGCAGCTGGATCGGGTCGAGCACCTCGGTGGCCTCGTCCAGCCGGTCGAGCCGGGCGAGCCCGGCGCGCGCCAGCACCACCGCGTCGAGCTCCCCGGAGCGCACCTTGCCGATGCGGGTGTCGACGTTGCCGCGGATCGGCACGATCTCCAGGCCCATCCCGAGCCCGCGCAGCTGAGCGGTGCGCCGTGGCGACCCGGTGCCGACCCGCGAGCCCTCGGGCAGCTCGCCGAGGGTGAGCCCGTCACGGGCGACCAGCACGTCGCGCGGGTCCTCGCGCACCGGCACCGCGGCGATGACCAGGCCGGGGGCGGGTGCGGTCGGCAGGTCCTTGTAGGAGTGCACCGCGAGGTCGACCTCGTCGGCGAGCAGCGCGTCCCGGAGGGCGGTGACGAAGACGCCGGTGCCGCCGATCTGCGCGATGGCGGCCGAGCTGATGTCGCCGGCGGTCTCGACGGTCACCAGCTCGACCTGCACGCCGAGCTCGCTGATGATCGTCGCGGCGACCTGCCCGGACTGCGCGATCGCGAGCGCGCTGCCCCGGGTGCCGAGGCGCAGCACCGTCCTCACGAGTCGTCCTCGACGAGCGTCAGCGGGGTGGTGGTGACCGCGGCGGGCGCGGCGCGGTCGAGACCGAAGAGCTCGCGCAGCGCATCGGCGTACGACAGCCCTTCCGGGGCCTCGTGCAGCTCCTTCACCCGGACGGTCGGGGTGTGCAGCAGCTTGTCGACGACCCGGCGCACGGTGGCCTCGACCTCGGCGCGGGCGGCGTCGTCGAGCGGCAGCCGGCCGGAGAGCCGGGCGAGCTCGGCGTCGACCAGCTCGTCGGCCCGCGACCGCAGCGCCACGACGGTCGGGGCGATCTTCGCGGCGCGCTGCCAGGCGAGGAAGGCGCCGACCTCCTGGGTGACGATGCCGCGGGCGGCCTCGACGTCGGCGCCGGCCTCGGTGGTGGCCAGCACCTCCTGCAGCGACTCGAGGTCGACGAGGGTCACGCCCGGCAGGTCGCGCACGGCCGGGTCGACGTCGCGGGGCAGCGCCAGGTCGAGGATCGCGAGCGGCCGTCCTTCGCGCTTGTCGAGCGCCCGCTCGACCGTCTCGCGGGACACGACCAGCCCGGTCGCGCCGGTCGAGGACACGACGACGTCGGCGTCGACGAGCGCCGCGTCGAGCTCCTCGAGCCCGATGCCGCGCCCCTCGAGGGTCTCGGCGAGGCGCTGCGCGCGGTCGAGCGTGCGGTTCGCGACCACGACCTCGCCGCAGCCGGAGCGGCGCAGCGTCGCACCGGACAGCGCGCCCATCGAGCCGGCGCCCACGACCAGCACGCTGCGCCCGGCGAGCGGCCCGACGGCGGCGACGGCGCGCTCCAGCCCGACGGTGACCAGCGACCGACCGGCGTCGTCGATGCCGGTCTCGCTGTGCGCGCGCTTGCCGACCTTCAGCGCCTTCTGGAACAGCTCGTGCAGCGTGGGACCGGCGCCGTCGTCACGAGAGGTGGCGTACGCCCGGCGCAGCTGACCGAGGATCTGCGACTCGCCCACGACCATCGAGTCGAGCCCGCACGCGACCTCGAACAGGTGCAGGACCGCCTGCCCCTCCCAGTGCACGTAGAGGTGCTTCTTGAGGTCGTCGAGCGGCACGCCGGAGATCCGCGCGAGCAGGTCGCTGACCGCGTCGACCCCGGCGTGGAAGCCCTCGGTGTCGGCGTAGACCTCGACCCGGTTGCAGGTCGACAGCACGACGGCCTCGGCGACCGGACCGGCCTCGCGCAGCCCCGCGACGACGGCCGGGTTGTCCCCGACGCCGACGGTCACCTGCTCGAGCAGGCGGACGGGGGCGCTCCGGTGCGAGATCCCCACGACGAGCACGCTCATGCGGGGACCACCTCGGCCTCGACGGCCTTGCGGTGCTCGTGGAAGGACAGGATCTGCAGCTCGTTGGAGAGGTCGACCCGCCGCACGTCGACGCCCTCGGGGACCTGCAGCACGGTGGGCGCGAAGTTGAGGATGCTGCGCACGCCGCAGGCGACCAGCCGGTCGCAGACGTCCTGCGCCCCGGCGGCGGGCGTGGCGATCAGCCCGATCGAGACGCCCTCGTCGCGCACGACGTCGGCCAGGTCGGACAGCGGCCGGATGGCCAGCCCGGCCACGACCTCGCCGGTGCGCGCGGGGTCGGCGTCGAGCAGCGCCGCGATCCGGAAGCCGCGGTCGTCGAAGCCGCCGTAGCCCGCGAGCGCCTGCCCCAGGTTGCCGACGCCGACCAGCACGACCGACCACCGCTGGCCGAGGCCGAGCGCGCCGCTGATGTGGAAGACCAGCTCCTGCACGTCGTAGCCGACGCCGCGCGTGCCGTAGGACCCGAGGTGCGACAGGTCCTTGCGCAGCTTCGCGGACCCGACGCCGGAGGCCGACGCCAGCGCCTCGCTGCTGACGGTCGTACGCCCCTGCTCGGCCAGGGCGTTGAGCGCGCGGAGGTAGACCGGCAGGCGGGCGACCGTCGCCTCCGGCACGGTCAAGCGGCTACGGCGCACACCCCGGAGGCTACGCGCTTGTGAACGCGCGCACAAAGTCGGTGAGGACCGTCACAGCGGGTCAGGCGGGCAGGCCGAGCGCCTTGCGCAGCCGCCGCTCGTCGATCCGCCAGCAGGCGTGCTCGGCGCCGTCGAGCAGCACCACCGGCACCTTGTCCGACCAGCGGGCGAGGTCGTCCGGGTCGTCGTCGACGTCGCGCAGCTCGAGCACCAGGCCGGCGTCGGCCGCGGCGCGTACGACGGCCGGCTCGGCCTCGGCGCACAGCGTGCAGCCGGCGCGCGTGAGGAGCACGACCGAGGTCGGACGCGGCCGGCGGCGGCCGGGCAGCCTCACGCGGAGAGCTCGCGCAGCCGGCCCTTCGCGACCTTGCCGGTGGCGCCGCGCGGCAGCTCGGTCACGAACTCCACCGACGTCGGGCACTTGAAGCGGGCCAGGGACTTCGCGCAGTGGGCGATGAGGTCGTCGGCCGACGTCCGGGCGCCCTCGCGCAGCACGACCAGCGCCTTCACCGACTCGCCGGTGTAGGGGTGCGGGATGCCGATGACGGCCGACTCGGCGACGTCGGGGTGCGCGTCGAGGACGTCCTCGACCTCGCGCGGGTAGACGTTGAAGCCGCTGACCAGCACCAGCTCCTTGCGCCGGTCGACCAGGAACAGGTCGCCGTCGTGGTCGAGGTAGGCGACGTCGCCGGTGGCGAACCAGCCGTCCTCGTCCGGGCCGTCGGACCCGTCGGGCCAGTAGCCGAGGAAGACGTTCGGACCGCGTACGACGATCTCGCCGGGGTCGCCGTCCTCCACGGGCGCGCCGCTCTCGTCGACCAGCTTCAGCTCCACGCCCGGGATCGCCCGGCCGATCGAGAAGGGCTTCGCGACCTCGCTCATCAGCGTGGAGGTGAGCACCGGGGCCGTCTCGGTCAGGCCGTAGCCCTCGAAGACGTGGTGGCCGGTGATGTCGAGCACCCGGTGCAGGACGGCACCCGGAAGCGGGGCAGCGCCCGACAGCGCGACGCGCACGCTCGAGAAGGCGTCACCGACGTCGGGGAGCATCGACCACGCGACGTACATCGGCGGGGCGCCGACCACGCTGGTGATGCCGTGCCGGCGGATCTCGGCGAGCGTCTCGACCGGGTCGAAGCGCTCGACGAGGACGCCGGTGGCGGCCTCTCGCGCGACCGCGCCGAGCGCGGCGTTGAGGCCGTAGATGTGGAACAGCGGCAGCACGAGCAGCACGACGTCGGCGGCGGTGATGACCGGCGGGTCGATGCCGCGGCCCTGCTCGAGGTTCGCGAGCAGCGCGCGGTGCGGCAGCATCGCGCCCTTGGGCCGGCCGCTGGTGCCGGAGGTGTAGATGACGACCGCGAGGTCCTCGTCGGCGCCGGTGCTCGCGACCGGGCCGCTGCCGCGGGCGAGCACGTCGTCCCAGCCGATCGACCCCGCGGGGGCGTCGGCGTCGGCGCCGGTGACGACGACGTGCTCGAGCGACGCGAGCTGCGCGGCCACCGCCAGCGCGGTCTCGGCCGTGCTGCGGGCGGTCACCAGCGCGCGGGCGCCGCTGTCGCCGAGGGCGTGCGCGAGCTCGTCGGCGGTGTAGCCCGGGTTGAGCGGCACGGCCACGAGACCGGCGCGCAGGACGCCGAAGTAGGCGACCGGGAAGTCCAGGGTGTTGGCGAGCTGGACGCCGACGCGGTCGCCGGCGGCCAGGCCCAGGTCGAGCAGGCCCGCCGCCGCCGCGTCGACGGCCGCGTCGACCTCCGCCCAGGTGGCCCTGCTGCCGCGGTGCACGAAGGCGACGCCCTCCGGGCGGCGCTCGGCCGCAGCGCGGACGAGGTCGGCGAGGTTGCCCGTCAGGGGCGCGGGAGGTCCTCCCGGGTCCGCCATGGCTCCCCTCCGATCCCGGCCCGCCACCTCAGCGGGCCGACGTCACTGTTGCACAGTTGCAAGCACTCTCGGCTCAGCCGGAGGGCGCGTCCGGAGCGGGCGGGTCCTCCTCCTCGGGTGCCGGGCTCGCGGCCGGCGACCCCGGCGGCGGCAGCAGCGGGGGCGGCTCCTCGCTCGGCTCGGGCGAGGGCTCCGGCTCGGGCGACGGCGCGGCCGGCGGC
>JAKFFB010000235.1:0-15664 GCA_036675425.1 Actinomycetales bacterium
CAGGGCGTAGAGGCCGTAGTAGGTCAGCTTCGCGACGTCCTCGCCGGGAGCCCAGACGCCGAAGACGCCGCACTCCTCGCCGATGGGTCGCTCCGGCTGGAGCTCGTCGAGCTCGTCGGGTGCTGGGGGCACGCGGGGGGCTCCTGAGGAGGCGGGAGAGGCGGGGAAGCCGACGGGATCGAGTGTACGGGGAGGCGTACTGATCAACGATGAGTAGCGCTGCAGGCACATAGCGTCAATGTTGGCGCAAACCTCACATTTCTCTTCCTGGCAGCAGGAGCCAGCCGGATGGCGGCGAATCACCCGGACGCGCACCGGCCCGCACCCTCGCGGCCCCACCCCAGCGGTGCTTCCGTCTGCAAGTAAAGGAACTCACTTGAAGCGCATCGTCATCAGCAGCGCAGTGCTTGCCCTCGCCATCGGTGGCATGGGCGTCGGCTCGGCCGAGCCGGCTGTCTACAAGGTCACCGGCGGTGGCCAGACTCTCGTCCCCGAGGACGGCGGCGCCGGCGACACGATCGCCTTCAGCGCGCAGTCTCAGGGCGAAGAAGGCACTGCGGCTAAGGGCCAGTTCCAGTACCAGGACCGCACGGGTGGTACCGGCAAGGACCACACAACTCTGCACGGCACGATCACGTGTGTCGTCGTCTTCCCGGCTGGTACGGCCGATGAGGGCGGGGCGGCTGCCCTGGGCGGCACGCTCACGGACGGTCGCGCGTTCCGCGTTGACGTCACCGACAACGGGCAGGGCGCTCAGGGCTCGGACATGATCCTGGCTCGCTTCGGTGAGGACGCTCAGGGCGACAACGCCGGCCTGTGCGACCCCGACGACCGTCCGGAGGAGGACCTCCCGGCGCTCTCGCGTGGCAACGTCAAGATCCACAAGGGCAAGGCTGACGGCGGCTCCGAGGAGGAGAACGGCGGCGGCAAGGGCAAGGGCGGCGGCCTGTCCCTGCTCCGCTAGCTAGGCCGAGCAACCAGCTCAACCACGAAGGCCCCCGGCACCTGCCGGGGGCCTTCGTCGTGTCCACCGTCACTCCGAACGGCCCAACGTCGTTAGGCCGTCCAGCAGGAGGTCGGGGCCCGACGTCGAACACCTGCACCGACGCCCCCTCGACCCAGCCCCCCGCTCGGAGGTACGAGATGAAGCGCACCGTGATCGCCCTGACCGTGACCGCTCTCGCCGTCGGCGGCGCCGGAGTCGCCTCCGCCAAGCCCGGCAAGAACCCCGGCAACGGCGCGCAGAAGGCCGGCCTGACCGCCTCCAGCGGCATGGACCTGCTCGACTCCTGCACCGCCGCCAAGCCCGAGGAGGCCGGCAAGCAGACCGCCACCGGCTTCGCGGTGCTCAACGCCCCCGGCAAGCCCGGCAGCCCGAAGAAGATCGTCGGCGAGGTCGCCGTGAAGAACGCCGAGCCCGGCGTCTACGACGTGCGCCTGGCCGGCCCTGGCACCAACAAGTGCGGCGACTCGGTCGGCACGCTGGCTGTGGGCGAGAACCGCCAGGGCGCCGCCAGCATCGCCTCCACGGAGAAGGCCCCGGGCGCGTACTACGTCGTGCTGATCCAGGAGGAGGCCATTCCGGCCATCGGTGCGCTGCTCGCCGGTGCGCGCTACGCCTCCGCGCCGGTCCAGCTCCGCTAGCACCTCCCTCGTACGACCGAAGCAAGATCGACAGAAGGATCCGCCGCCTCAGCGAGCGCAACGGCTGCTGAGGCGGCGGATCCTTCTGTGGATCATGAAGAAACGCGCGGAGGTCAGTTCACCCCGCGGTCGCGGCCTTCCCAGTACGGCGCGCGCAGCTCGCGCTTGAGCACCTTCATCGCGCCGGAGAGCGGCAGCGGCTCCTCACGGAACGAGACCGACTTCGGCACCTTGTAGCCCGCGATCAGCCCGCGGCAGTGGTCGATCAGCTCCTCCTCGGTCGCCGGCGCGTGGTCCGGCTTGAGGACGACCACCGCGTGCACCGCCTCGCCGTAGAGGTCGTGCGGGATGCCGATGACGGCGACCTGCGCGACGGCGGGGTGCGAGGCGACGGCCTGCTCGACCTCGGTGGAGTAGACGTTCTCGCCGCCGGTGACGATCATGTCCTTGGTCCGGTCGACCAGGTAGAGGAAGCCCTCCTCGTCGACGCGACCGGCATCGCCCGAGTGGTACCAGCCGTCGCGGAACGCCTCCGCGGTCTCCTCCG
This sequence comes from Actinomycetales bacterium, assembly GCA_036675425.1. GTDB lineage: Bacteria > Actinomycetota > Actinomycetes > Mycobacteriales > SCTD01 > SCTD01. The sequence goes on from JAKFFB010000235.1 coordinate 2,192, forward strand.
GCCGGCGCCAGTACTCCTTCATGAACTGCCCGCCGCGGACGCAGACCTCGCCGACCTGCCCGACCGGCACCGGGTCGCCGTGCTCGTCCTGGATCTGCACGACCGTCCCCTGCACCGGCCGGCCCGCCGATGCGAGCTTCTCCTCGCGCAGGTGGTCCTCCGGCATGAGAACGCTGACCAGCGCGGCGCTCTCGGTCATCCCGTAGCCCTGGTAGAGCTCGAGCTGCGGCTGGTCGGCGCGCAGCCGGTCGAGGACCGGGCGCGGCATGGGCGAGGCGCCGTACGTCAGCCGCTCGAGCGAGCGGAGCCGCTCCGGGGCGTACTCGGGGTGCGCGAACGTCATCGCCAGCATCGTCGGCACCATGATCGTGTTGTTGCAGGCGTGCTCCTCGCAGGCCTTCATGACGCCGCCCGGGTCGAAGACCGGGACCGTCACGAGCTTGCCGCCGGCGGTGGGCATCCCGACGATCGCGCCCATCGACGCGGCGTGGAACATCGGCACCTGGACGAGGTAGACGTCGTTGCGCTCGATCCGCACGGTCATCGCGATGTGGTACGCGGTCAGGATCAAGTTGCGCTGGGTCAGCAGCACGCCCTTGGGCAGTCCGGTGGTGCCGCCGGTGTACATCAGCAGCGCCGCGTCGTCCTCCTCCGGCTCGGGCGGGACGACCTCCTCACCCGCCGCGATGAGGTCCTCGTAGCGGACGTCGTGCGGCCCGTCGCCCTCGCCCATCAGCACCACCTTCTCGACGCCGGCCGCCTCGCGGACCGAGTCGATGACGCCGGCGAACCACACGTCGACGAAGACGACCTTGGTCACCGAGTCCGACAGCACGTGCGTCAGCTCGCGCGGCGCGAAGCGCAGGTTGAGCGGGTTGAGCACGGCCGCGCCGAGCATGCCTGCGTGGTAGAGCTCCTCGAAGGCGCCGCTGTTCAGCGACATCACCGCGACCCGGTCGCCCGGTTCGACGCCGAGCTCCTTGCGCATCGCGTTCGCGAGTCGCAGCACGCGCGAGCCGTGCTCGGCGTACGACGTCGTCGTTCCGGTGCCGGTGTCGGTCAGGAACGGCGCGGTCGCGTTGCGGTCGACGGCCGGCAGCAGCTGCCGGTGCCAGACGAGCTCCTTCATGGAGGCCCTCTCAAGAGGTGGTGTGGGTCACACCGAACCTAGGGCCACCCGCTACAGCTGCGCGAGCATCCGCTCCATCTCGGCGATCTCGGCCTCCTGCGCGCCGACGATCTCCTCCGCCAGCTCCTTCGCCTGCGGGTTCTCCCCGTCGGCCAGCTGGGCCTTCGCCATGACGAGCGCGCCCTTGTGGTGCTCGATCATGCGGGTGAGGAACTCCCGGTCGAAGTCCGCGCCGGACAGCGGCTCGAGCGCCGCGGCGTCGTCCGGCATCGCGGTGCTGTGCCCGCCGCCGTGCGCCCCCTCGGGCTCGACCTCGACGCCCCAGGCGTCGGCCATGGCGGCCATCAGGTCGATCTCGGGCTGCTGCGCGTCGGCGATCCGCTGCGCGAGGGCCTTGACCTCCTCGCTCGCCGCGCGGGTGGCGGCCAGCTCGGACATCTCGACGGCGCCCTCGTGGTGCGGGGTCATGCCGTTGACGAAGGCGATGTCGGCGTCGTTGTGCGCCGCGTCGACCGACGCCGCTGCACCCGCGCTCTGCGACGCGTCGGCAGTCACGGTGGGATCGTCGCCGCCTCCGCAGGCGGTCAGGAGGAGCAGCGCGGCGACCGTGGCGACCAGGCGATTCGTCATGAAAGGGACGCTACCCAGGGACTTCCGGATCAGCCACGCGAAGCGGCAGCCACGGCGAGAGATCAGCGCGATCGCCCCACGTCCTCACCCGCCCGTCGCGGACGGCGTCCGCCCAGTCGAGCCGCCCGGCGCACAGCTCGACGAACGCCACCGGCTCGGCCTCGACGACGTTGGGCGGCGTGCCGCGCGTGTGGCGGGGACCCTCGACGCACTGCACCGCGGCGTACGGCGGGACGCGGCACTCGACGTGCCGGCCGGGCGCGACGCTCGCCAGCTCCGAGGCCAGCCCGCGGACGGCCAGCGCTAGGTCCGTCCTGTCGTACGCCCCTGTCAGCACGCGCGCGACGGCAGCCGAGACCTCGGCGGGGTCGTGGCGCTTCTTCGGGGGCACGCCCTACTTGTACAGGGACGGTCCGCCGGACTGCTTGAGGAACAGCGGGTTCGACACCGTCTTCGGCCCGCCGAGCGGGTTCGTCAGCATCGTGTCCGAGGTCGCTGCGATGAGGCGACCGGCCGGGTCGAGGGCCACGGTGACGTACTCGCCGAGGCGCCGCTCGCCGGTCGGGCCGGGGTTGGCGTTGCACGTCGTTCCGTTGAGGCAGATGTCGCCCTTGTGGACCGGACGGCCGGTCGCGTCGGCGACCTGCCAGCGCGGCTTCATCTTCACCGTCTTGCCGCCGCACTTCTCCATGCTGCCCGCGGCGTTGACGGATGTCGCCGCCATGACGCGGAACTCGTCGTCGCGCCGCTCCAGCCACACGACGCCGACCCGGCCCGCGTCACCGGCGACGACCCAGGGCCACATCGCGTCGCCCTTGGGGCGGGAGATGACCGTGACGGGCGACCACTTCTTGGTCTTGCGGTCGAAGGACGCGACCGTGACCTCGCCGTCATCCTCCCGGTCGCCGCCGCCCTGGTAGCCGCCGGCCGCGACCTGGTAGATCGTGCCCGCCTTGTCGACGGCGGTAGCGCCGGCTGTGAAGAACTGCGTCGTCTTGCCGAGCTCGACCGGGAAGGTCTCCCAAGTCTTGCCCTCGTCGCCGCTGATGGCGACGCCGCCGGGGGTGCTGCCGGCGGTGCCCTCGGCCTCGACACCGGTGTTGACCGCGGGGCCGATCAGGCCGCCCGCCGGCTTCAGCGGGTCGACCAGCAGCTTGCCGGTGACCGGCATGTTCGTGCCGATGAGGCTGAAGGTGAGACCGCCGTTCGCAGAGCGCCAGAGCTGCCGGGCGGTGTTGACGTAGAGGTAGACCTCGTCCTTGCGCGCGCCGGTCAGCCACGGCCGGTCGCCCGTCGTGACGACCGGGTTGGCGACCGGCCAGGTGCGGCCACCGTCGGTGCTCGAGTAGACCGACACGTTCACCAGGTTGATCTCGGTGTTGTAGACGCGCCCGCCGGCGTCGACCGTCAGGTCGGGGTCGGAGAAGCCGCTGCTGCTCGCGGAGTGCGGTCCCTTGTCACCGATCAGCCCGATGTGCTGCCAGGTCTTGCCGCCGTCGTCGGAGCGCCAGTTCAGCGTCTGGTTCCAGTGGTTGTTCGCGAAGTCACCCACGCCCGCCACGGACTGGGGGTCCTTGTTGACGTGCGTGGTGCCGGCGTGGGCGCTCACGAGCAGTCCGCCGTCGGGGGCGGCGATGACCGACGGCTCGCCACCGGCGCGGTTCTCGTCGACGTAGACCGGCTTCGCGAAGGCGAGCTTCCCGCCGGTGGGCGCCCCGCAGGCAGCGCCCGCGGGCAGGGCGAGCGGAACCAGCCCCGCGGAGGTCAGCCCCAGGGCGGCGAGCAGTGCGGTGCGACGGCGCATGCGCACTGCTTCGCCGTACGCCCTGCTGTTCCTGCCCTTGCGTCCTGCTCAGAGGAGCAGGAGCCCGCTGGGGCGGCAGGACGCAACGGGGCTCAGGCGTCGCCGGCGAGGGGGCCGAAGAGGGAGGGAAGGGTTCCCTCGTACGCCTCGGCGATCCGGGACAGCGGCAGGCTCAAGACGTCCTGCACGTCGAGCGAGGTCCCGTCGGTGACGCCGATCCGGGTGCACGGCAGCCCGCGGGCGTCGCACATCTCGGTGAAGCGCAGCTCCTCCGAGCGCGGCACGGTGACGATCACGCGCCCCGCGGACTCGCTGAACAGCTGCACGAAGGGATCGAGCCCGGAGGGCAGCACGACCCGCGCCCCCACACCGCGGGACAGCGCGGACTCGACCAGCGCCTGCGCAAGCCCGCCGTCGGACAGGTCGTGCGCCGACGAGAGCATCCCGTCGCGCGAACCGCTGACGAGCACCTCGCCGAGCAGCTTCTCGTGCTCGAGGTCGACCACCGGCGGGCGCCCGCCGAGGTGCCGGTGCTCCGTCCACGCCCACTCGGAACCGCCCAGCTCGTCGCGGGTCTCGCCGAGCAGCAGGATCGACTCGCCCTCGGCCTGGAAGCCCATCGGGGTGCGCCGCGCGACGTCGTCCAGCAGCCCGAGCACGCCGATGACGGGCGTCGGGTTGATCGCGACGTCGGCGGTGGAGTTGTAGAAGCTGACGTTGCCGCCGGTGACCGGCGTGCCCATGACCTGGCAGCCGTCGGCGAGCCCGCGGGTCGCCTCGGCGAACTGCCACATCACCTCGGGGTCCTCGGGCGAGCCGAAGTTGAGGCAGTTCGTCACCGCGATGGGCACAGCACCGGTGGTGGCCACGTTGCGATAGGCCTCGGCCAGCGCGAGCTGCGCGCCGGCGTAGGGGTCGAGCCGGGTGTAGCGGCCGTTGCCGTCGGTCGACAGCGCGATGCCGAGGCCGGACTCGGAGAGGCGTACGACCCCCGCGTCCTCCGGCCAGGCCAGCACGGTGTCACCCAGCACGATCCGGTCGTACTGCTCCACGACCCAGCGGCGGCTGCAGAGGTTCGGCGAGGCGACCATGCGCAGCAGCAGCTCGTCGAGCCCGTCCGTCGGGTAGGGCGGTAGCGGTGACGCGACGAGCGCGTCCAGGTCAGCGGGCCGGGTCATCGGCCGGTTGTAGACCGGCCCGTCGTCAGCCAGCGAGCCGGGCGGCACGTCGACGACGACCTCGTCGTGCCAGGTCACCACCAGCCGGTCGCCGTCGGTGACCTCGCCGATCGCGGTCGCGAGGACGCCCCACTTCTCGGCGAGCGCCAGCACCTTCGGCAGGTTGTCGGGCGTGACGATGGCGAGCATCCGCTCCTGCGACTCGCTCGCCAGGATCTCGTGCGGCTCCATCGACGCCTCGCGCAGCGGCACCCGCTCGAGGTAGGCGCGCATGCCGCTCTTCCCGGCGGCCGAGGTCTCGGTCAGCGCGCAGGTCAGCCCCGCGCCGCCGAGGTCCTGGATCCCCTCGACGAGCTTCGCGTCGTACATCTCCAGGCACGCCTCGATGAGCAGCTTCTCCATGAACGGGTCGCCGACCTGGACCGACGGCCGGCGCGCCGGGCCGTCCTCGTCGAAGGTCGCCGACGCCAGCACCGAGACGCCGCCGATGCCGTCGCGCCCGGTCTTGGCTCCCAGGAGCACCACGACGTTGCCGACGCCGCGGGCTGCCGACAGCTGGATCCGCTCGACCGGCATCACACCGAGGCAGAGCGCGTTCACCAGCGGGTTGCCCTGGTAGGAGGGGTCGAAGACGACCTCGCCGCCGATGTTGGGCAGGCCGAGGCAGTTCCCGTAGCCGCCGATGCCGGCGACGATCCCCGGCAGCACGCGCCTGGTGTCGGGGTGGTCGGCGTCGCCGAAGCGCAGCGGGTCCATCACCAGCACCGGCCGCGCGCCCATGGTGAGGATGTCGCGGACGATGCCGCCGATGCCGGTGGCCGCGCCCTGGTACGGCTCGACGTACGACGGGTGGTTGTGCGACTCGACCTTGAAGGTCACGGCCAGTCCCTCGCCGACGTCGACGACGCCGGCGTTCTCTCCCATGCCCACGAGCAAGCGGTCGGACTGCGGCGCCTTCGTGCCGAACTGGCGCAGGTGCACCTTGGAGCTCTTGTAGGAGCAGTGCTCGCTCCACATGATCGAGTACATCGCCAGCTCGGTCTGCGTCGGACGGCGACCGAGCACCTCGCGGATCGCGGCGTACTCGTCGTCCTTCAGCCCGAGCTCGGCGAACGGCTGCTCGAGGTCGGGGTCCTTCGCGGCCAGCTCGACGGTGTCGGTCACGACACCGAGGCTACCGGCGCGTCTCAGGTGATGAGGTCGGGCAACCGGAAGCTCAGGGGCACGGGAGCGGCGACCTCGACGTCTCCGGCGAAGCGGCCGGTCTCGCGGTACAGGCCCTCCCGCAGCTCGTGCGTCACGAGCTCGAGCGGGTCCAGCTCGACCCGCCACAGATGGGGGATGCCGCCGGCGGCGTACTGCGCCGGCTTGGCCACGCGGTCCATGCGCACGCTGCCCGGGCTGACGACCTCCACAGCCAGCAGCACGTCGTCCGGCCCGAGTCGCCCACCGGCCAGACGCTCACGACGGAACACGACGACGTCGGGGTTGCGGTAGTTGCGCTTGTCGAAGTAGAGACCCGGGGCCGGGGCCGCCCGGTAGGACTCGGGAAGCTGCATCGACAGCATGGCGACGAGACGACCGGTCAGGTACTGGTGCAGCAGCTCGGGCGGCGGGCTCACGAGCAGCGCCCCGTCGATGAGCTCGTAGCGGTAGCCGTCGTCCGGCAGCTCGTCCAGGTCATCGACGGTCCACCCGTCGGGGCGGAACGGCAAGGTGGTCATGGCAGGCATGGTGCTCCTCGGCGGTCGGCATGTCACGACCGTGCCGAGGTCGGCCCCTGCCGTCAGCCGTTGACGGCGGATCTGTGGATCAGCCGACGAGCTGCTTCAGCACGCTCGTGAAGAAGACCAGGCCGTCGGTGCCGGCGGTGCCGATGAGCTCCTCCACCGCGTGCTCCGGGTGCGGCATGATCCCGACCACGTTGCCGCGCTCGTTGCGGATGGCTGCGATGTCGCGGGCGCTGCCGTTGGGGTTGCTGCCGAGGTAGCGGGCGACGACCAGCCCCTCGCCCTCGAGCCGGTCGAGCTCCTCGGTCGAGGCGACGTAGTTGCCCTCGCCGTTCTTGACCGGGATGACGATCTCCTGGCCGGCGTCGTAGCCGCTCGTCCAGGCCGAGTCGGTGCTCTCGATGCGCAGCCGCTGGTCGCGGTTGATGAAGTGCAGGTGGCTGTTGCGGGTCAGCGCGCCCGGCAGCAGGTGGCTCTCGCAGAGCACCTGGAAGCCGTTGCAGATTCCCAGGACCGGCAGGCCCCGACCGGCCTGCTCCACGACGGAGCCCATCGCCGGCGCGAAGCGCGCGATCGCGCCGCAGCGCAGGTAGTCGCCGTAGGAGAAGCCGCCCGGGAGCACGACCGCGTCCACGCCCTGCAGGTCGGCGTCGTTGTGCCACAGCGCCACCGGCTCGGCGCCGGCCAGGCGCACCGCGCGCTGCGCGTCCCGGTCGTCGAGGCTGCCGGGGAAGGTCACCACTCCGATGCGCGCCACGACCGGAAGACTACCGGCGAGGTCAGGCCGGCTCGGTCTCCGACCAGGGTCCGTGCTCGGTGGCGGGCGAGTCCTCGGTGAGCCGCTTGATGGGGGCGTCGTCCTCCCACTCGAGCTCCTTCTCGAGGTGGACGACGGTGCCGACCGCCGGCCGGCTGGTGAAGGTGACCTTGTCGACCAGCGCGCGCATCAGCTGGATGCCGCGGCCGTCCTCGGCGTGCGGCTCGGCGTCGGCCAGCCCCTTGGCGCTGCCATCGAAGCCGGCGCCGCGGTCGACGACCTCGATGACGCAGGCGGTGCCGTCGACGCCGGCGGACACCTCGTACTCGTCCGCGTCACCGGCGTGGTCCAGCACGTTGGTGCACGCCTCGGTCAGCGCGAGCTCGATGTCGGAGACGCAGTCGGGACGCACGCCGAGCACCTCGAGGGAGTTCTTCAGGACGCGACGGGCCACCGGCACCGACTGGTTGTCCCGCGGCAGCGCCAGGGTCAGCTTGAACTCCACGCGGGACGTCCTACCCCGCGGAGCGCAGCCGCACGCGGAAGTCCTCGATCACCGGGTTGGCGAGCAGCACCTCGGCCATCTTGGTGGCCTGCTCGAGCGCCGCGGCCTCGTCGTCGGCCTCGAGCGACAGCTCGACGTGCTTGCCGATGCGCAGCGACTGCGCCGGCGGCAGGCCGAGCGAGGGCAGCGCGTTGAGCACGGCCTGCCCTGCGGGGTCGAGGATCTCGGGCTTGAGCATCACGTCGACGACGACCTCGTGGACAGCCATGCGGCAAGGCTAGCGGCCCGGCTCCCCGGAGGGCGCCGGGCCGTGCACGGCCTACTTGTAGGTGAAGACGAGCTTGCCCTCGGCCGTCGGCCCGCCGAGGAAGTTGCAGGACGCGATGACCAGGGTCATGGCCTTCTTGGTCTTCACCACGGCCTTCTCCGTCGCGCCCGTGGCGGTGAGCGCAGTGGGCGTCGTCGTGCCCGCGCCGGTGGCGAGTACCTTGCCCTTGTCGTCCATCACCGTGATGTCCCAGTCGCCGTCGAAGTCGGTGAGGGTGACGGCGAGGGTGCCCGCGCCCTTCGTCTTGATCGTCTTGGTCGTCGTGCTGATGCCCTCGAAGGCCGGGTCGGCGCAGCTGTTCGTGCCGTCGACCCCGTCGATCCCGACGAGCGGGAGCGGGATCGGCGCGTGCTGCATCGACCACTCCTCGGTGATCGGCTTGGGCTTCGGCGGCGCCGCCAGCGCGGGAGCGAGCGCCCCCGCTGCGACGACCGCCGTGAGGGCGAGAGGAAGGGCGGAACGAGCGTTCATGGAGGACCTCCAGGACAGCTGGGCGGATGTGCTCGCCCTCGTCCCTTCGACGCTGCGCTCGGTGCTCCTGCCGCTGTCACGAAAAGGACACGGAACGCCGAGGACCTCCCGCGACGTGCGCGGGAGGCCCTCGGTCGAGCAGGCTCGAGGCCTACTTGTACGTGAAGGTGTACTTGCCGTCGGCCGTCGGACCGCCGAGGAAGTTGCACGAGGCGATGACCAGGGTCATCGGCTTCTTGGTCTTGATGACGGCCTTCTCGGTCAGGCCGTTGCCGAGCGAGCTCGGGTCACCGGTGGTGGTTCCGGCGCCGATGCCGAGGACGCGGCCCTTGTCGTCGGAGACGGTGATGTCCCAGTCGCCGGCGAAGCCGGTGAGGACGACCTCGAGGGTGCCCGCGCCGACCGTCTTGACGGTCTTGGTGGTGATGCTCACGCCCTCGAAGGCGGAGTTGGTGCAGCTGTTGGTGCCGTCGACGCCGTCGACGCCGGCCAGCGGGACCGGGAGCGGAGCGTGCTCCATCGACCAGGACTCGGTGATGGGCTTCGGCTTCGGCTTCGCCGGGGCGGCGAGCGCGGGAGCCAGGGCACCGCCCGCCACGACGAGCGACAGAGCGACGGGGAGCGCCTTGCGGACCTTCACGGAGTACCTCCGGTACGAGAGCTGGGTGGCTCGGGACTACCGGGAGTGTTCGACGTACGACGGCGCGTTCCTGCCTACGACGTGGTGAACCGCAGCACAGGCCCTGGAGCGGCGCACACCCCGGCGCCGTTGCACGCCCGGCCGCTCCACTCGTACGCCGTGCCCGGGCGCAGCCGGCCCTCGCCGAGGCGGTAGCTCGCGCGCGAGCCGGAGGCGACGCCGACCCCTGCCGCGTTGACGACGTTCCACGACGCGGAGCCGGCGGTGCGCACGTGGAAGCGCGCCGTCAGCCCGCCGCCGATCCGGTCGCGGGCGATCCCCGACAGGGTCGGTGTGAGCGACGCTCCGGTGGTGCCGTGCGCGGGAGCGAGCGAGGTCATCGGCAGCGGCGGGTTGGTCAGCCGCTTGGCCGCCAGCACGCGCCGCACGGACGCCAGCGCGCTCGCCCGCGGGTAGCTGCCGCGCCCGATCGCGGCACCCACGGCGTCGACGATCGGGCCCGGACCGGGACCCGGGTCGACGATCACCATGTCCGCGCCGGCGGTCAGCGCGCGCACCGCGGCCTGCGCCGGGGTGAGCCGCATGCCGATCGAGATCGCGCCCATGGAGAGGGAGTCGGTCATCAGCACGCGCTCGGAACCCGCGCGCTCGCGCAGGTAGCGGTAGGCGTTCGGCGACAGCGTCGCGGGCAGCCCCTGCTCGGTCAGCCCGGGCACCTGCAGGTGACCCACCATCACCGCCGGGACCCCCGCGCGCAGCAGGTCGCCGAACGGCAGCAGATCGCGCTGCTCGAGCGTCGACAGCGGCGGGGTGCTGGCGGCGCGGTCGTGGGTGTTGGAGGCCTGCCCGTGCCCCGGCCAGTGCTTCGCGACGGCGGCGACCCGCGCGCTGCGCATCCCCGCGTGCCACGCGCTCGCGTAGGCGCCCGCCTCGGCCGGGTCCGCGGAGAACGCCCGGTCGGTCTGCTCGATGTAGTAGCCGCGGATGCCGAGGTCGGCCACCGGCGCGAGGTCGAGATCGACGCCCAGCCGGGCCATCTTCGTGCCGTACGACGCGGCGAGCGCCTGCACCTGCGCCGCGCTGCGCGTCGCACCCATCGTCTCGGCCGACGGCAGCGGGCCGAGCAGGGTGCGCAGCCGCTGTACCCGGCCGCCCTCCTCGTCGGAGGCGACGAACGGCACGACGGATCCCGTCGCGCGCAGCCGGGCCAGCCGGCTGCCGAGGTCGCTCGGTGGCGCCCCGAACAGCACGATGCCCCCGACCCCGTTGCGCACCCAGGTCTCGGCGTCACCCAGCCGGCTCATGTCGTAGCCGGCGAGCACCAGCTGCGCGGCGAGCTGCCGGTCGGTCCAGCCTGCGGGGTCGCCGGTCGGGCCGGCCTGCGCGGGGGCGGCGGGGAACACCGGCAGCAGCAGGGCGAGCAGCGGCAGGAGCAGACGACGACGGCGCACGCCCCGCACTGTGGCAGGTCGCGCGCCGTCGGGTGGAGCGCTACGCCGTTGCGGTCGAGCCCTCGTAGCTCTCGTCACCCGCGAAGCGCGCTTCGTACGCCTTGGCGCTGCGGTCCCGCCCCTCGGGCGTGAACGAGGCGGAGCCGTCGGCACCGGTCGTCACGGTGCCCATCTCACGGCCGTCGGCGAGGAGCACGACGGTACGGCCGGCCAGGCCGGTCGGGGCGTCGTCCGCGTCCTGCAGCGTGACGGCGAGGGTGCGGCCGCCGCCCTTCCCGTCGACCACGAGCGTCGTCGCGGTCACGTCGCGGACGACGACCACGGCCTGCTCGGCGCTCGAGCCCTGACGCCCGCTGTCGCCGGCGTAGGAGGCGGTCAGCGTGTACGACCCGGGAGCCAGGTCGAGCGGCAGCTCCGCGGTCGTGACGCCGTCGGCGTCGGTCGTCCCGGCGGCGGAGCGGCTGCCACCCGGGCCGGCCAGGGCGAACTGCACCGGCGCGCCGGAGACGCGACCGCTCCCGTCCTCCAGCCGGGCCGCGACGGGCAGGCTGTCGGTGGCGGAGCCGGTGTCAGGCGCGATCAGCGCCAGGTCGGTCGCGGTGCTCGTCGAGCCGGTCGGGCTCGGGGTGGGGGTTGCCGTGGGCGTCACCGCGGTGACGGCCTGGACGGCGCCCAGGGCGTCGACGCGGCCCTCGCCGGACATCGGGTCGTAGCCGGGGGTGTAGAGGTCGACGGCGCCGTCGACGAGCGCCTGCTTCACCGCGGCGGCAGCGGCCGCGGATCGCTGACCCCCCAGCCGGTCGTAGACGAGCGCGGCGACGCCCGCGACGTGCGGCGAGGCCATCGAGGTGCCGTCGAGGCCGCGGTAGCCCTCGGCCGGGTAGGCGCAGGCGTTGTCGGCCTGGGTGGAGTAGGTCGACAGGACGTTCTCGCTCTGCACGTCGCAGAAGACCTGCCCGGAGCCGCCAGGGGCCATCAGCGCGACGCCGCTCGGGGTGATGGGGAAGTTGCCGTACCAGGCGTTGAGGTCGCGGCGGTCGGTCGAGCCGACGCACACGACGTCGGCCGCGAGCGCCGGGTAGCCGCAGATCGGGAACGACTCGTTGCCCGCCGCGGCGACCACGACGACGCCCTTGCTCACGGCGTACTCGATCGCCGGGTCGATGTCGTCCGCGAAACCGCCGAGCAGCGCGATCGCGGAGCCCGTGCCCGGGGCGCCGGCCGCGCTGAAGCCGAGGCTCATGTTGATGACGTGGGCGCCGTTGTCGGCCGCGGCACGGATCGCCGCAGCCAGCCGGTCGGCCGTCGCCTCGGTCGGCGAGAGCGCCTGGATCGGCAGGATCGTCGCGTCCGGTGCGGTGCCGACGACGCCGGTGCCGTTGTCGGTGCAGGCGCCGACGATGCCGGCGACGTGGGTGCCGTGGCCGTCGGTGTCCGTCACGTCGGCGAAGCGCGGGTACGTCGCGGCGTCCAGGCGCGCGATCTTGCCCGGGCACTGGAAGTCCTCGTGGGTCACGTCCATGCCGCTGTCGAGCACGGCGACCCGGATGCCGGCGCCCGTGGCCTGCGGCTGCTGCCAGGCCTGCTCGGCCGAGATGATGCGCATGCCCCACTGCCCGCCCGGGCCGAGCTCGCCGACCGGGCCGGTGGACTCCTCGGGGTAGAAGGGGTCGTTCACGCCGCCGCTGTAGTCGCCGCGCGTCATGACCTCGCTGCCGCTGCCGCCACCGGGCGTGCCGGTCGGGCTGGTGGTGGGCGTGGGCTCGGGGTCCCCGCTCGGCGGGACGACCGTGAGCTGCAGCTGGGTGACCGCTCCGAGGTCGGACGAGACCGCCAGGTAGCGGTCGGCCGGACCGAGCAGGAACTCGGTCGGGCTCGTGATCGTGTCGCCGTACTCGTACCGGTCGAAGCCGCACTCGTCGGTGAAGACGGCCGCCGTGACCGCGGCCGGTCCGTCGATCGCGGTGCCCGTGATGGTCACGGCCGCGCCCTCGACGGCGACCTCCTCCGGCAGCGCGTAGACCCAGATGTCCACGCCCTGGTCCGGCGGGATCTCGGGGCAGGTGCCGATGAAGGCGAAGTTGCCGGGCGCGAGGAGCGGCGCGGGGGCCGTGAGCGAACCGGTGTCGTCGGTGTAGACGGCGTCCGCCGCGAACGAGGGCAGCGCGGCGCCGACCCCCAGGACGAGCGCGGCGGCTAGGCCGGCGCGGGTGAGACGGGACACGTGCAGCACGAAGGCCTCCGGGGGCTGAGTTGCCCCCTCTCTTCGCCGCCAGGTGCGGGTGTCCCTGCCCGGCCTCCCGCGACGATCTTCGTCATGTGGGGCGAGTTCTCGCGTGTCGCGCCGCCAGGTGACGAAGATCGGCGCGGGTGTGCGGTGCACCCACCACCGGGGGGGCGTACGACGCAGGCCTCAGGCGGCGCGGGGCTGCTGGTCCAGCGTCGGAAGGGGCCGGAGCTCCGGCGCGCGGAGCGTGTCCCGCCCGCGACGCATCGCCGCAGGAGGTCGCGACGCCGCGGCGGCGATCGCGCGCTTCACCTCGTCGCAGAGCCAGCCGCGGCGCACCGGCGCGACGTCCTCGCTGGAGTACCGCCGCAGCTCGGCACCGCGGTCGACGAGCGCGTTCTGGCGGCGGCGGTCCTGCACGAAGACCGGCTTCTTGAGCCTCTGCTCGCGGCCGTCGTACTCGAGCAGCACGTCCTTCACCACCAGGTCGACGCGAGCGAGGTGCTCGCCACCTTCCGTGTAGAAGTCGACCTGTGCCTCGGGGCGAGGCAGCCCACCGAGCACGAGGGACATGCGCAGCCGGCTCTCGCCCTGTGACTCGGACCGGGGTTCGAGGTGGGGGA
>JAKFFB010000080.1:0-2860 GCA_036675425.1 Actinomycetales bacterium
CCACGCCCCCGGCCGCACCCGCCTGGACGCTCGACGCGGCCGACCGCACTGCCGGGTTCTGGCGGCGACGCCAGGTCCACGAGGTCGCGATGCACACGTGGGACGCGGAGGAGGCTGCCGGCCGGCCGACGCCGTACGACCCCGCGCTCGCCTGGGACGGTGTCCTCGAGGTGGTGGAGGTGCTCTACCCGCGGCAGGTGCGGCTCGGCCGTGTCGACCCGCTGCCGGCAGCCGTACGACTCGTCGCGACGGACGACCCGGGCGACGTCACCGTCGGTGCGGGCCGCGAGCTCGAGGTCCGCGACCGCGCGGAGGTGCTCCTGCGGTTGCTCTGGCACCGCGCCGACACCTCGGGGCTCGACCCACAGGTCGCCCAGCTGCTGTCCGGCGCGCTGGCGCCCTGACCTCGCGTACGTGCGGCGGAGGTGGCCCTCTGATCGTCGGTTCGAGGGCCAGGAGCGCCGCACGTGCGGTCGGTTGACCCGCCGAGCCCGGACGCGCCGACGCCCCGGCCGAGCGTGTCGGCCGGGGCGTCGGAGGTCGTGTCGTTCCGCTGGGTCAGCGGGACGAGTACGGGGTGTAGTAGTCGGTGTGACGACCACGGGAGTCGTCGTTCCAGTCGTCCTTGTCGTAGTCCGGCGCGGACTTGATCTGGTCCTTCGTCATGTTGACGATGACGGTCTTGCCGTCGTGGTCGACGCCCGTGACGGCGCCGGCGGGGATCAGGCGCTTCTTGCCGAAGATCCAGAAGCCGGTGTCGACGACCAGCCACTGGCCGGCCGCGTCGTTGCTCGCCTCGTCGATCTTGCCGATCGAGCCGTCGCTCGCCTCGACGTCGTAGCCGACGAGGTCGCTGTCCTGGCTCCACGAGGTGTCGCGGTAGCTCCACACTGTGTCACTCATGGTTTCCCTCCCAAGGGGTTCGGTTGTGCCGAACCATCCACGCAACCACCGCCGGGGGTCGGCGCACACACCCGAGGGGCGGTGTGACTCCGGGTTACCGCCCCAGGGGTACGTCCGGAGGGAGGGGACGCTCACTCGCGCTGCGTCGTCTCGTGGGTCGTGACGACGTCGTTGGCCGCCGCCCACTCGCCGATGTCGCGCCGCTCGATGGCGGCCGCCATCAGGTCGGGGAACAGGTCAGGAGTGCACGCGAACGACGGCACGCCGATCTCGGCGAGCGCGGCCGCGTGGTCGGCGTCGAAGGACGGCTGGCCGGAGTCGCTCAGCGCGAGCAGCGCGATCATGGTGGCGCCCGAGCCCACGACCGAGCGCGCCCGGCTGATCATCTCCTCGGCGATGCCGCCCTCGTAGAGGTCGCTGATCAGCACCAGCACGGTGTCGGCCGGCTGGGTGATCGTGCCCTGGCAGTAGGCCAGGGCGCGGTTGATGTCGGTGCCACCGCCGAGCTGCACGCCGAAGAGGACGTCGACCGGGTCGTCGATCTCGTCGGTCAGGTCGACGACCTCGGTGTCGAACACGACGAGCCGGGTGCTGACCGAGCGGATCGAGGCCAGCACCGCGCCGAAGACGGAGCTGTAGACGATCGACTCGGCCATCGACCCTGACTGGTCGATGCAGAGGATGATCTCGCGCTCGACCTGGGTCGAGCGGCGGGCATAGCCCACGAGCCGCTCGGGCACGACGGTCTGATGCTCGGGGAGGTAGTGCTTGAGGTTGGCGGCCACTGTCCGGCGCCAGTCGACGTCGCGCATCCGCGGGCGGCGGGTGCGTGCCGAGCGGTCGAGGGCGCCCGACACGGCTTGGACGGTGCGCTGGCGCAGCCGCTCCTCGAGCTCGTCGGTCACCTGCCGTACGACGGCGCGCGCCGTCTCGCGCGAGTGCTCGGGGATCACCCGGCCGAGGCCGATCAGCGTGCTGACGAGGCCGATGTCGGGCTGGACCGACCGCATCATCTCCGGCTCCAGCAGCATCTGCCGCAGCCCGAGCCGCTCCATCGCGTCGCCCTGCATCACCTGGACGACCGAGGACGGGAAGTAGGTGCGGATGTCGCCGAGCCAGCGCGACACCCGCGGCGCGGAGCCGCCGAGACCGCCACGCCGCTCGCTGTCGTACAACGCCTCCAGGGCGCCGTCGCGGCGCTCGTCGGCCGCGGTGAGCGACACCGCGACGCCGCCGGGACCGCTCAGGCCGTCAGCCTCGTTGCCGCCGAGCACCAGGCGCCAGCGGGTCAGCCGGTCGCGCGGCGCGCCGGCGTCGACCTCGTCGTCAGGCTGCTCCGTCACGGTCCACCACCTTCCAGCCGAGGTAGCCGGCCACGGCTCGCAGCGCCGGCGCGGCCTGGTCCAGGTCGATCAGCGACTCCCCCGCCGGGCGCTCGTCGGGCCCGCCCAGCCGGGACAGCTGCTCGCCGACGGTGCGTCGCTCGGCACGGCTGAACTGGGAGAACGTACGTCGGACGAGCGGGAGGAGGTCCTCGAAGGTGGTCTCGTCGAGTCCACCGACCCACTCGTCGACGAGGCCGAGGAGGGCGTGGTCGTGGACGAGCAGCACGGCGTCGCCGGCCAGGAAGCCGTCGAGCCACGCCGCCGCCTGGGGTGCCGACGCGACCAGCGAGAGTCGGCGGCCCATCCGGTGGGCCGTGGTGTCGGCGTCCAGGCGGCCCGCGTCGAGCAGGATGCGCGTCGCCCGCCCGGCCACGGCACCCGCGACGTGGTCCGGCGCCGAGACGGACTCCAGCGCCTGGGCCCAGGCCTCGTCGAGCTCACCGTCGGCGAGCAGCGAGAGACCGCGGTGTGCACCGGCGACGGCCGTCACCATCAGCTGGGCCGCATCGTCGTCGAGGCTCGCGCACGCCATCGGCAGCCCGACGCACGCGCGGACGACCGTGGCGCCCAGC
>JAKFFB010000039.1:0-15553 GCA_036675425.1 Actinomycetales bacterium
CTGCATCCCGGTCCAGGGCGACGGCTCCGGGCGCGGTGACGCCAACGACCTCGACTGCGGGCAGATCGGCCGGCAGGTGCAGCTCCGCACCGCGGGCGTCGACCCGTACCGCCTCGATGCCGACGGCGACGGCCTGGGCTGCGGCGGATAGGTTCTCCGCCGAGGGTCGAGGCAGGAATCCGAGAGACCCGTGCTGGAGCTCCACCGCCCACCGCTGCTCGTCGCCGTCGACAGGTCCGGGACGCTGCTCCCGGCGCTGCTGCTGGCCAGCCGCGGGCGCCGTTGCTACGTCCAGCTCAGCCGCGGGCCGGGCGCGAACCACCTGCTCTGGGTCGCCGCCGACGACCTCCGCCCCGGGACCGCCCTGACCGGGTCACAGGACGTGGTGCCGGTTGCGCGGTGACTGTCCGATGTGGTCGTCCCCCGCCCCGCCCCGCCCGGCCCCGCCCTCACTGTGATCCACGTGAGGTTGTGGGCGTATCTGCGCGTCAGGAGCACCTACGACCTCACGTGGATCAGTGGGGTCGGGTGCGGCGTGATCGTGGTGGTCGTACGACCGATGCGACCGGTGCGATCAGTCGTACGGACCCCACGATCTTGCGGGAGAAGCGGCCCCACCCCACCGCACCCACCGCCCACCCGGACCCCCTCTCACGGTGATCTGTGAGTCACGGTGATCCACGTGAGGTTGTGGGCGTATCCACACGCGAAATGCACCTACGACGTCACGTGGATCACGGCGTGGGTCACGGCGGGGATCACGGCGTACGACCCTGACGGCCAGACCGGACAGTCACCGCGCGGCCGGCACCAACACCAGCGACGTGCCGCGACGCGCCGGGTCGCGCGCGAGATTGGCTGAGACAACAGCCTCAGCGGGGCGCCACCAGCAGGGACTGCGCGCCGACCCCGATCGGGCCCTCGAGATCGTGCAGCACCGTCGTCGCGAGGCCGGCGCCACCGGGCGAGATGGCGGTCTGCGCTGCCACGCAGACCCAGTCGCCAACCGGCTCGCGGTGCAGGTGGACGGTCAGCTCGGGGTTGATGAAGTGCCAGGTCAGGTCGAGCTCGGAGCTCAGCCCGTTGCCGCTGTCGGCCACGATGAGCGCGCGGGTCAGCGGGGTGACCTCCTCCTCGGCGACCAGCGGGTGCCGCATCCGGGACCAGGCCGTGGCCGGTCCGGGCACGTCGAAGCGGCCGTCGACGAACCGCCACTCGATCGCCGACAGGTAGCCGTCGACCCAGCCACCGGAGGGGATGCCGACCAGGGCCGACGTCGGCAGCTCCGGCGCCGGCGTGACCCGCGCCGGAACCCCGTCCTGCGCCGTCCGCCGCACCCGCCAGGCCGCTGCCCGCGCGGCGTCACGGCCGTCCGCCGACAGCACCGCCTCGACCAGCTCCACGCTCCGCCCCGGCCGCAGCACCCGGGACCGCACCGACACGTCCCCCACCGGCACCGGCCCGAGGATCTCCACGGTCATCCGCGCGACGACCACGTCCTCGCGCGGCTCGCAGTGCTCCACGGCCCGACCGAGCAACGCCGCCGGCGGCCCGCCGTGCTGGAAGCGGGCGTCCCACGGACCGGTCGTGTGCACGGTCGCGTGGAACCGGTCGTCGCCGAGCGGGAGGAAGAAGGCGTCCACGACAGGGACCGTACGGTGGCCGCCATGCGCGCCGTGACCCTCCCGTCGTACGGGGACGTCGACGTCCTCACCCTCGCCGACGTGCCGGACCCGGTCCCAGGCCCCGGCGAGGTGCTCGTCGACGTCGAGGCCACCGCGGTCAACCGAGCGGACCTGCTGCAGCGCCGCGGCTTCTACGAGCCGCCGCCGGGCGCATCCCCCTATCCCGGGCTCGAGTGCTCCGGCCGCATCAGCGCCCTCGGGGACGGCGTGACCGGCTGGTCGATCGGCGACGAGGTCTGCGCGCTGCTGTCGGGTGGCGGCTACGCCGAGAAGGTCGCGGTACCGGCCGGCCAGCTGCTGCCGATCCCGCGCGGGGTCTCGCTCCTCGACGCCGCCGCGCTCCCCGAGGTCGCCTGCACGGTCTGGTCCAACGTCTTCATGCTCGCCGCGCTCAAGCCCGGGGAGACGCTGCTCGTGCACGGCGGCACCTCGGGCATCGGCACGATGGCGATCCAGCTCGCGACGCGGCACGGCGCGCGCGTGCTCTGCACGGTCGGCACCTCCGAGAAGGCCCAGCGAGCAACCGATCTCGGTGCCGAGCTCGCGATCAACTACCGCGAGACCGACTTCGTCGAAGCGGTCCGTGACGTCGCCGGCGGCGCGGACGTCGTGCTCGACAACATGGGCGCCTCCTACCTCTCCCGCAACGTCGACGTGCTGCGCACCGGCGGGCGGCTCGTCGTCATCGGTCTGCAGGGCGGGGTGAAGGGCGAGCTCAACCTCGGCGCGCTGCTGGCCAAGCGGGCCTCCGTGCACGCCACCAGCCTGCGGGCCCGGCCGCTCGAGGAGAAGGCCGCGATCGTCGCCGCCGTCCGCGAGAGCGTCTGGCCGGCGGTCGAGGCGGGCCAGGTGAAGCCGGTGATCGACCAGGTCCTCCCGCTGGAGCAGGTCGCCGCGGCGCACGCCGTGCTCGAGGCGAGCACCCACGTCGGCAAGGTGGTCCTGGCCGTCAGCGGACCCTGAGACCACCTGCGTCGACGACGGCCTTGCTGAGCGGTCGGGTCAGCTCGCGCAGCCGCGCGCAGCCGTCCTCGCCGAGCGCGGCGTAGGCCGGGACGCTCAGCACGTCGGTGAGGTCCTCGACCCGCTGCCGGTGCGCCCGGCCCTCGTCGGTGAAGCTGCCGTCGGGCTGCAGCCAGCCGCGTTCGACCAGCCCGGCGACCGCGCCGTCCCACTGCTCGTCGCTGTAGGCGCGGGTCGCCTGCAGCCCCTTCCGGCTCCAGCTGTCGCCCTGCGCGACGTGCATCACGGCAGCCTCCAGCCCGGTGACCCCCTCGGTCACGAGCGCCGCGATGTGCCCGTCCCCGCGGAACTCCCGCAGCAGCGTCTGCGCGTGGAACAGCTGCAGCACAGGGGATTCCGGCCAGGGCAGGCCGGCGTTCGCGGCGTAGAGCGGACGGCCGTACGGCGTGCAGCCCGTCGTCGCCGTGCGCGCCAGGTCGGCCGCCTCGGCCACCTCCGGCCCCTCGAGCAGGTCGCCGCACATCCGGCGGAGCGCGCGGTCGGCGGCGCGATAGCGCGCGTCGATCAGCTGCTGCGGCGAGGCGGTGTCCCACACGCCGCTCATGCCGAAGTCGACGGCCAGCCGGGAGAAGTTGAAGAAGGTCGCGTGCACGACGTCGGCCGACACCGCGCCCATCGCGGCAGCCCGCGCCGGGAAGTAGCCGTGCGCGGTGTTGGCCTTCACGTCGAAGCCGAGCGCGGCGTACTCCTCCTGCGCCTCGGGCGCGAAGTAGATCATCGCGTGCAGCGGCTCGGCGGTCTGCCAGGTCTTCCGGGCGATCTCGGGCGTGACGGTCATGGTCAGAGCGCTCCCAGCAGTCGGTCGACCTCGGCGGTGGTGGTGTAGCAGACGACGCCGGCGCGGACCGCGCCGCCGGAGCCCTCGAGCCCGAGTGCGGTCATCAGCTCGACGGCGTAGTAGTTGCCGGCCCAGACGGCGACCCCCTGGTTGCCGAGGTCGGCGCTGACCTGCAGCGGCGTGCGGCCGTCGACCGTGAAGGCGACGGTCGGGGTGCGCCGCGCCGGCGAGCCGACCAGCCGTACGTCGTCGCGTTCCGCCAGCCCGTCGAGCAGCCGCGCGAAGACCGCGTCCTCGTGCGCGGCGAAGACGCGCATCGCGTCGAGCACCCGCTCGCGGCGGGTCGCGCCCGCGCCGTGCGAGGCGATCCAGTCGACGGCCGCGGTGACGCCGGCGTAGCAGGCGAAGTTCGAGGTGCCGTGCTCGAAGCGGTCCGGCACGGCGTCGCTGCTGGGCAGCAGCTTGTCCGGACGGAGCGACTCGAGCAGCGCGGGATCGCCGACGGTGCAGCCGATGTGGGGTCCGTACCACTTGTAGGCCGAGGTGGCGTAGAGGTCCGCCCCGAGCTCGCGCACGTCGGTCGGCAGGTGCGGCGTGGCGTGCACGCCGTCGACGTGCACCACGGCACCGACGGCGTGCGCGCGGTCCGCGATCGCGCGCACGTCGGGCCGGGTGCCGGTGGCGTTGCTGGCGGCGGTGAGCGCGACCAGGCGGGTCCGCTCGGTGAGCAGCTCGTCGTACTGCTCGACCGGGAGCTCCGCGGTCTCGACGTCGACCTCGGCCCAGCGCACGACCGCGCCGGCGCGCGCGGCCGCCTGCACCCACGGGCGGACGTCGGCGTCGTGGTCGAGACGGGAGAGCACGACCTCGTCGCCCGGCCGCCAGGTGCGTGCGAGCGCGTTCGCCATGACGTAGGTGTTCGCGGTCATCGACTGCCCCAGCACGACACCCGCGGGATCGCCGCCGACCAGGTCCGCCACCGCGAGCCGTGCCGCGTCGACGATGCCGTCCGCGCGCCGGCTGCTGGCGAACGGCCCGTGCCGGTTGCTCACCGCCGACCGCAGCGTGTCGGCGACGGCGTCGCTGACAGCGGTCGGGACCTGGGTGCCGCCGGGGCCGTCGAAGTGCGCGAGGCCCTCCGCGAGCGCCGGGAAGTCCCGGCGGACGGACTCGACGTCGTACTCCGGGGTCGCGGGCATGCCCCGAGCCTGCCCGACCGGGTGCGCCCGGGCGCCGGTGGGGCAGGATCGGAGGATGAGCGAGCAGCAGCCGGAGCAGGGTGAGCAGCAGGTCGTCGTGATGGGCGCGGACGGGCAGCCGATGGGGAGCGTGACGATCGGGCAGGACGGCTCGGTGGAGCCGTCGCGGCAGCAGAGCCCCGCCGACCTGATCGAGCAGCCGGCGAAGGTGATGCGGATCGGCTCGATGGTCAAGCAGCTGCTGGAGGAGGTGCGGCAGGCGCCGCTCGACGAGGCGTCGCGCACCCGGCTGCGCGAGGTGCACCGGCAGTCGATCGTCGAGCTGGAGGACGGCCTCGCGCCCGAGCTGCACGACGAGCTCGAGCGGCTGTCGCTGCCGTTCACCGACGACGCTGTCCCGAGCGACGCCGAGCTGCGGATCGCGCAGGCGCAGCTCGTCGGCTGGCTCGAGGGGCTGTTCCACGGGATCCAGACCGCGCTGTTCGCCCAGCAGATGGCGGCCCGCGTGCAGCTCGAGCAGATGCGCGGCCGGGTGGCGCTGCCGCCGGGCGTCGTCGAGCCCGGCACCGCGCCCGGCCCGACGGGGACCGGCCAGTACCTCTAGCGGGCTAGGCGCAGCGGACGCAGCGGGTCGACGCCGGCCGCGCCTCGAGCCGGCCCGCGCCGATGTCCTGCCCGCAGACCTCGCACCGGCCGTACGTCCCTGCTGCCAGAGCCGCGCGAGCCTTCGCGATCTGCTCGAGCTCGCGCTGCAGACCGGAGTGCGCGGCGACGTCGGTCATCCGCTCGACGGCGATGTTCGTCCCGTCGCCGACGCGCTTGCCGAAGCCGATGCCGCCCGCGGTCTGCGCCTTGGACGCCACCTCGATGCCGGCCAGCTGCGCACGGATCTGCTCCTCGCGGTCGGCGAGGAGCTCGGCGGGCGAGCGGGTGTCGGACGTCATGCCGGTCCTCTACCCGATGGAGGTGGCTCCACCCAGCACCCGTCGGCGACGCGCGAGCAGTGCGAGCGCCAGCAGGAGACCTGCGACCGGCGCCAGGTCGGCGGGCCCCGTCGCGGGCAGGCGGCCGCCGGCAGCCCCGGGAGGCGCGTTCACCGGCGGGCGCGCCTGGCCCGGGAGCAGGAAGGCGCCCAGGCTGCGGTTGCCGGCGTCGTCCACGGCGTAGACCTCGACGCGTGAGCCCTGACGCACGCCGTCGAGCGACGTCGCGTCGGCAGCGAGGTCACGTGCCTGCCCGTCGACCACGACGACCGTCTTCACCGGGTCCCCGACGAGCCAGTCGTCGCCGGTCCGCTGCCAGGTGATCGTCTCGCCGTTCCGCGCGAGCTGCTGCACGCGGGCGGGAGGACGCGTGTCCGTGCCGTGCCGCGAGGTGCTGCGGTCGTCGTGCGTCGCGCCCCACCACTGGTCGTTGCCCTCGGCGGTACCGGCGAGCGACCACGCGAACAGGTAGCCCTCGCGCGTCGCGCTCACCATCTCGACCGTGCCGTCGCCGTCGAGGTCCCCGAAGGCCGGTGTCGCGTAGTTCCAGCCACCGGTGAACTTCGGGAACGACGGCGCCTCGAGACCGAGCGCGTTGAACGCGTGGACCAGGTAGAGCGCGGTGCCCTGCACGACCTCCTTGCCGGGCAGGCCGTCGACGTCGGCGATGGCCGGCTGCGACAGCAGCATGTAGTCCTCGACCTTCGCCGGGAAGCCGGGCCGGTAGGAGCCCGTCGTCAGGTCCCAGCCCTGGAGGACGTGGTCCTGCGGGTTGTTCTGGCCGACCAGCACGAGGTTGGTCAGCCCGCCGAGCGTCAGCCCGCCCTTGAAGGCGGACAGCACGCCAACGCCCTCGAGGTCACCGAGCGAGGCGTACTCGAACAGGTTGAGCACCTTGGTCTTGTCGGTGATGCGCGGGTCGGCGGCAGGTCCGACCTCGGACGCGTGCGTCGTACGCCGGGTGCCGTCGGCGGCGTAGGTCTCGACCTCGCCGGAGGTGTTGGACAGCACCAGCTCGTCGACGCCGTCGCCGTCCACGTCGCCGGCCGCCAGCTGGTGGGCGGGACCGACGAAGGGCAGCACGTCGGGCACCAGCGCGTCGAGCACCACCGGCCAGCCGGGCATCGTGCTCCCGTCGCCGTCGAGCGCGTGCACGAGGCTGGCCGCGCCGAGCGCTCCGGTGCCGTTGGCGATCCGGCGGACGAGGGTCCGGTAGGCCGTGGCCAGGTCGGTCGCGCCCGCGGGCGGGTCGGTGCCGCCGGTCGAGTCGACGACCTCGGAGCCGGCGATGACGACCTCCATCTGCGCGTCGCCGTCGAGCTGGGCGAGCGTCGGGGCCGTGATGAGCTCGGCGCCTCGCGCGTCGGGGGCGGAGTCCTTGGTGTTCAGCGACGTCGGGAAGCCCGGGGCCGGCGTGCCGTCGGCCCCCCAGACGTAGACGCGGCCGTCCAGCCCGCCGACGACGATCTCCAGGCCGGGCATCGAGGCGACGACGTCAGCGACGCTCGCCGTCCCGAAGAGCCCGGTCTTGACGTGGTAGTCCTCGGTCCGCACCGCAGGCGTCGACAGCGAGCGGTCCACGCCGACTCCGAAGCGCTCGCGACCGAACCGGTCGTAGACCGTGACCCTGCCGGCGCTGTTGGTCACGAGGACCTCGAGCGCCCCGTCGCCGTCGAGGTCGGCGACGGCCGGAGTCAGCGAGACACCCCGCGGGAGAGGGACGCCGGCGCGGTAGGCCGGCGCGTTCGCGTGCCCGGCGATCTCCGGGAGGACGGGCGCGAGCACGCCGGTGCCGCCGTTCCAGAAGGCCGCGTCGCGACCCTCCCGGTCGAGGACGCGGGTGCGGCCGCCCGAGTCGGTGAGGATGACGTCGAGCTTTGCGTCGCCGTCGAGGTCGGCCAGCCGCGGCGAGCTCTCGCCACCCCGGTCCATGAACTGCGGGAAGCCCGGCAGCAGGTCGGGGTCGCTGTGCAGCCAGATGACCCGGCGGTCCTCGCCGACGTTGCCGTTCTCGTCGGTCACGCGCACTCGCAGCGTGACGGCGTACTCGTTCACGTCGCTCGTCGACGGCGGACGGCTGAAGTCGGTCGTCGGCGGGAAGAGCGCCGTGAGGTCGCTGGTCGGGACGCTGCCGAGGGCGCGCGCGTCGGCGTCGCCCAGGCCGGTGCGCGTGAGCACCGGCGTGAACTCGCTGTCGGACGGCTCGATGCCGCGGGCGGCCTCCACCACGACTCCGTGCGTGCCGGTGCGGGCGCCGCTGTCGGCGACGACCGGGAGCGAGGTCTCCCTGGCGGGGTCCACCAGCTGCCACCAGCGCGGGCCGCGGAAGAGCGCGGTCGGCGGCACCTTGCCGGCCTGGACGTACGTCATCGCAGCACCGAGGTCGAGCCGGCCGTAGGCGAACTTCTCGTCGAAGCCCTCCTTCGCCAGGTCCGGGACGCCGATGCCGACCGTGTCGCCGGGCAGCACGTCCTCGGCCGACAGCGTGACGATCTGCTTCACCTCGGCAGGGGTGAGGTCCAGCCCCTTGTCCTTGCCCGCGCTGATGACCAGGCCGAAGCCGCCGGCCGCCTGACCGGTGGCGAACGAGCCCGTGTCGCCGACCGCGCTGACGTGCAGGTGCGAGCCGTACTGCGTGAGGTTGCTGTTGCGGAAGTAGGTCCCGACCGGCGCCTGCGCGCCCAGGCCGAGATCCGTCAGCGGCAGCCCGAACTCGTTCGCCTCGGCCGCGCCGAGGCCGTAGGTGTCCGCGACGGTGCCGTTCACCTTGATCGGCTCGTCGTAGTTCGTCGGGTAGTTGTGGTTGGCGGTGTTCAGGTCGCTGGACACCACGGCGAGCGTGACGCCCTTGTCGTAGGCGTAGCGCGTCGCCGCCTTCGCGGACGGGCTGTTGCTCAGCGCGCCGAGCGCCACCTCGATGACCTTCGCGCCCGCGTCGGCGGAGTACGCCGCGCCCATGGCGTAGTTGTCGCCCGAGACGACGAAGGTGTCCCAGACGCGGACCGGGATGATCGTGCAGCGGGGGCACACGCCGATCTCGCCGGCCGAGTCGTGTCCTCTGCGGGCCGCGTCGTTGGCGCGGCCGGTGCCGTGGTTGCCGGCGGAGGAGTACGACGAGGCGTCGAAGGCGTCGTTGTCGTCGTCGAAGAAGTCCCACCCGGCGACGTCGTCGACGTAGCCGTTGCCGTCGCCGTCGACGCCGTCGGAGTGCGTGAGCAGGATGTCCTGGGCGTCCACCTTGGTCCTGTCGCCGTTCGGCCCCCGGGCCGGGGACACCGACCCGACGAAGTCACCCACGCTGACGACGCCGTTGCCGTCCGAGTCCGGGACGTCGGGGAGCTCGCCGGCGTTCAGCGCGATCTGCAGGCGCAGCTCCTCGCTGCCCCACTGGATGCCGGTGTCGAGGATCGCGATCGGGACGTCGGGCCGACCGGCCGTCGTCTTCCACGCGGCGTCGGCCGAGATCCCGGAGCGCTGCGGCTGGCCGACTCGCGGTCCGAGCGGGTCCTTGTGGAGCGTGGTCAGCCGGGTGCTGCTCGGCGCGAAGCCCCAGATCTGCGACTGCGCGTCCCAGATGGTCCCGCAGCCCTCGACCGTGCCGCCGTTGCCCGGACCGTCCTCGTCGTCGGGCTCGCTGCAGTCGAAGGCGGGGTCGTTCGGCGTGAACTCACGCAGCGAGGAGCCGGCGGGGCCGGGGAAGTCCCGATCGACCGGCGCGGCGAGCGCAGGCGAGGCCGGCGCGAGCAGCAGGCAGGCGACGGCAGGGACGACGAGGCGGGGGTGCATGTGCCGGAGTCTCGCCCATGGAGCGGCAGGGCCGGTCGGGAACGATCAGAACCAGCGCTCGAGCACCTGCGCGACGCCGTCGTCGTCGTTGCTGGCGGTCACCTCGTCGACCGCCGCCAGCACCTCGGGGTGCGCGTTGGCCATCCCCACGGCATGGCCGGCCCAGGAGAGCATCGGCAGGTCGTTCGGCATGTCCCCGAAGGCGACCACCTCGGTCGCGGCGATGCCCCACTCCTCTGCCAGCGAGGCCAGCCCGGACGCCTTGCTGATCCCCGTCGCGCTCATCTCGAGCAGCCCGTCGCTGGAGGAGTGCGTGCACTCGGCCAGCTCGCCGACCGCCGCGCGCGCCCGGGCGAGCAGGTCGTCGGAGTCCAGCTCCTCGTGCCGGGCCAGCAGCTTCACGACGCCCGCGGACACGAGCTCCTCGACCGGGGCGACGAGCACCTCGCCGTTGTCCCAGCGCGGGACGTACGACGCCTCTCTCCCGAAGCCGTCCAGCCCCTTCTCGACCGCGAAGGCGATGCCGGGGATCTCGCGGCGCAGCGAGCGCACGACCTCGACCGCGGCCTCGGCGCTGATCAGCGAGGAGCGCACGACCTGCTCGGTGTGCAGGTCGTAGACGAGCGCGCCGTTCGCGCACACCGCGAGCCCGCGGTGACCGGTGGCGTCGGCGACGGGCGCCATCCACCGCGGCGGCCGGCCGGTGACCATGACGAAGAGCGCGCCGGCCTCCTCGACCCGCGCGAGCGCGTCGCGGGTGCGGTCGGAGACCGACAGGTCGCTGCGGACGAGCGTCCCGTCGAGGTCCGACGCGACCAGCCGGGGACGTGCGGTCATTGCGGGTGCAGGACCTCACGCCCGGCGAGGTACGGGCGCAGCGCCACCGGCACGTGCACCGACCCGTCGGCGCGCTGGTGCACCTCGAGCAGCACCGCGATGGTGCGGCCGATCGCGCACAGCGTGCCGTTGAGCGTGGCGACCGGCGACAGGCCGCTCTCACCGCGCGAGCGGATGCCGAGGCGGCGCGCCTGGAAGTCGGTGCAGTTGCTCGTCGAGGTCAGCTCGAGCCAGCGCTCCTGCGACGGCAGCCAGGCCTCGCAGTCGTACTTCCGCGCCGCCGACGTGCCGAGATCGCCTGCGGCGACGTCGATCACGCGGAACGGCAGCTCGAGCAGGCTGAGGAAGACCTTCTCCATCGCGAGCAGCCGGGCGTGCTCCTTCTCGGCCTCGGCCGGGTCGACGTAGGCGAACATCTCGACCTTGTCGAACTGGTGCACGCGGATGATCCCGCGGGTGTCCTTGCCGTGGCTGCCGGCCTCGCGGCGGAAGCAGGACGAGAAGCCGGCGTAGCGCAGCGGCAGGTCGTCGAGCACCTCGCCGGAGTGGAACGCCGCGAGCGGGACCTCGGACGTGCCGACCAGGTAGAGGTCGTCGCGCTCGAGCTTGTAGACCTCCTCGGCGTGCGCCCCGAGGAAGCCCGTGCCCTCCATCGCCTCCGGTCGTACGAGCGCCGGCGCGATCACCGGGTTGAAGCCGTTCTCGACCGCCTGCGCGATCGCCAGGTTGACCAGCGCGAGCTCGAGCAGCGCGCCCCAGCCGGTGAGGAACGCGAAGCGGCTGCCGCTGACCTTGGCGCCGCGCTCCACGTCGATCGCCCCGAGGGCCGTGCCGATGTCGAGGTGGTCCTTGACCTCGAAGTCGTACGACGGGACGTCCCCGACCTGCTCGAGCACGACGAAGTCGGCCTCGCCGCCGGGGGGCACGCCGTCGATGACGACGTTGGGGACCGCGAGGTGCGCCGCGCGCAGCGCCGCCTCGGTCTCGGTCTGCTGGGCCTCGGCGGCCTTCACCTCGGCCGACAGCGCCTTGGCCTTCTCGAGGACGGCCGGGCGCTCCTCGGGGGAGGCCGACTTGACCGACTGGGAGACCGTCTTCTGCTCGGCCCGCAGGTTGTCGGCCCGGGTCACGGCCGCGCGGCGGGCCTCGTCGGCGGCCAGCAGCGCGTCGACCAGCGCCGGGTCGTCGCCGCGGGCGGTCTGGGAGGCGCGGACCCGGTCGGGCTCGTCGCGCAGCAGCTTGAGGTCGATCACCCTGAGCAGGCTACCGGCGCGTGCCCACCTCCTTTCCTCCGCTGATCCACGCGTACCTCGAGGTGGTTCTCCCGCGGAATTGCACCTGAAGGTGCGCGTGGATCACGGAAAGGCAGGACGGCTCACGCGAGCCACTTCTCGGCGAGGTCCAGGCGGTCCCGGGTCGCGCGCGGCCAGTCGGCCTGCTGCACCCGGTAGGGGCCCGTCGCGAGCGACACCACGACTCCAGCGACCCGGGCCCGCAGCTCGTCCGGGTCCACCCGCCGGTCGAAGTCGGCCAGCCAGGAGGCGACCAGCGCCTCGCTCGTCGCCGCGTGCGCCGGCTCCATCTGCGCCAGCACGCTGACGTGCGCCAGCAGGCAGGCCAGGTCGTCGCTGCGGCGGCCGGGTCCGGCGGTGTCGACGTCGAGCAGCCCGCTGACCCGCCCGCCGTCGAGCAGCAGCTGGCTCTCGTAGAAGTCGCCGTGACTGGGCTCGTCCGCGGGACGGTCGTCGGTGCGTGCCCGCACCTCCGCCGCGATCTCCCCCACGCGCACAGCCTCGGACGGCAGGGCCGCCGCCGTCACCTCGGCGTAGTGGTCGACGGCGTCCGTCCACGCCCGGCGCCGCGGCAGCGCGCACACCTCCGCCGGCAGCCGGTCGAGCAGGCCGAGCAGCGCCGCTCCGTCCGGCGCCGAGGCGCCGCCTTCCCGCAGGCGCGTCCGCAACGGCGTTCCGGAGAGCGCCTCCAGCACCAGCAGCCCGTCGGCGCTCCAGCCGAGGCTGCGCGGCACGGGCAGCCCGGCCTCCCGCAGCAGCCGGTGCCGGGCGTGCAGCGCCTCGACGACGCGCGGGCGCACCACCTTGAGGAAGAGCCGGCACTCCGGCGCGCGCACCTCGACCACCGCGCGCCGCCGCGGCCGGTAGGTCCGCACGTCCAGCCGCACCGGCCCGGGCGGGATGCCGTACGACGTGAGCAGCTCGCGGACGGCGTCCTCGTCGGTCGCCGTCGCGAGGGCGGGCAGCCCCGGGTCGAGCGGGAAGCGCCAGACGTCCGGCGCCGCCGCGCCGCGCACGCTCGCCCCCATCCGCTGGTGCACGGTGCCGCCCGGCCCGCGGAGCGTCACGTCGTACGCCACGGTGGTGCTCGCGCCCGGCCGGTGGTCGACCTGCCGCACCCGCCAGGTCACCAGCTCCTCACCGAGCGCACCGGCCAGCAGCTCCGCGGCGCCCGGTCCCGTGAGCAGCGCCAGCCCCGGGTCCATGGCGCGCACTCTGCCGCCTTCCGGGGTTAGCGTCAGGCGCATGCGCAGCGACCTGTTCGGCGAGAACCTCGAGTCCACCAGCGACGAGACGCTGGTGCTGCAGAACCCGCGGATGCTCCGCGCCCGCTTGCAAGGCAGCGAGCTGCTCGCCCGGCAGGGCGCGATGGTCGCCTACCAGGGCCAGGTCGAGTTCGCGTACGAGGGCGCGGGCGGGGTCGGCCGCTTCCTGAAGAAGGCGCTGACCGGCGAAGGCGTCCCGCTGATGCGCTGCCGCGGGACCGGCGACGTCTTCCTCGCGCAGGACGCCAACGAGCTGCACGTGCTGGAGCTCGACGGCAACGACGGCGTCACGGTGAACGGCGCCAACGTGCTCGCCTTCGAGCCGACCCTCACCTGGGACATCCGCCGGGTCGAGGGCGCGTCCGCCCTGTCCGGCGGCGTCTTCAACATGGTCTTCAGCGGCGCCGGGCGGCTCGTCGTCAGCGCCTTCGGCACGCCGGTCGTGCTGAACACCGGCGAGGCGCCGACCTTCGCCGACCTGCAGTCCGCGGTCGCCTGGTCGAGCAGCCTGCAGACCCGGCTGGTCCGCACCGCGGGTGCGTCAGCGCTGATCGGCCGCGGCTCGGGTGAGGCGTTCCAGCTCGCGTTCTCCGGCCAGGGCTTCCTCGTCGTGCAGGCCAGCGAGGGGCCGGTCGTCCCGACGCACAGCCACGGCAGCAGCGGTGGTGGCGGCGGGATCTTCGGCTAGTCGTTCTGGGTGGCCCACCTCTCGGCGTGACCGCGGACGACGACGCTGTTCACCGTGCTGAACGGCAGCGTCTGGAAGTCGACGGCGTTCGTCATGATCGTGCACGGGCCGGGCTCGCCCCGGCCGGCAGCAGCCGGCGCCGCGGTGCCGCACTCCTGGTAGTGGTGGTGGCCGCCCATCAGGTGGCCGATCTCGTGCGCGCCGATCTTGGCCGTCAGGTCCTTGTAGAAGGCGACCGGGCCGATGGCGATCCCCTCGTCGCCGGTCAGCACGCCCGTCTCCCCCACGGCGAAGGCGCGGTCGGGCAGGGCGACACCGCCGATGCAGTCGGCCAGCCCGGCGACGGCGTTGCCGATGCCCGGAACCTGGATGTCGAGGTCGGTGACGACGTAGACCACGTCGATCCCGGCGGGGCGCTGCCCACCGAGCTGCTTCTTGGCGAGGGCGATGATCTCCTCAGCGTTGTCCGTGCGCTGGCGCGGGGCCTTGCCCTCCAGCGGCTGCAGGAGCGCGAAGTCCTCGTAGCGCAGCACGATGTCGAGCGCCTCGTAGGACTGCATGCCCACGACCAGGCTGTCCTTGACCTTCGCGAAGAGCGCCTTCTCGGCTGCGGCCCGCTGCCTCGCGCTCTTCGTCGTGGCGATCTTCGCGCCCTGGGCGACGTCGACCAGGACCAGCACGTCGAGCGAGATCGCCTCGGCGCCCGTGACGTGGCCGGTGCTGGTCGCCGCGGGCCCGGTCAGCTGCGCGTTGTCGCAGTCGACGTCCTCCATCAGGTGCTCGACGTCGATGATCCCGTGCGGTCCGGGAGCCGGCTCGGCGGAGATCGGGGTCGGCGCGACCGGCGCGGCCGGCACCGCGGCGGGGGCAGCCAGCGCTGCCGAGCCGGCCAGCGCGGCGGTGACGAGAGCGACCAGGGGCACCAGGCGGGAGCGCGTCATGCCGGAGGTCTTCGACGCACGACACCTTGCGTCCTGCTGCCCCAGCGGAGAAGTGCTCCTCTGAGCAGGACGCTAGGAGCCGCCGCGGAGCCTCTCCAGCCAGGCGCTCGCGGCGCGGAAGTCTGCGTCGGAGGTCCCGGCGGGCACGCTCGCGCCTGCGCCGTCCGCCCGGGGGTAGCTGCCCAGCACGCGCACCTCGGCGCAGGTGCGGTGCAGCGCGGCCAGCGCCTCGCCCACCCGCTCCTCCGCCAGGTGCCCGTCGCAGTCGATCGAGAAGAAGTACTCCCCGAGCCGGCCGCCGCTCGGCCGCGACTCGATCCGGGTGAGGTTGACGCCGCGCACCGCGAACTCCGTCAGCAGCGACAGCAGGGCGCCCGCGTGGTCGTCGGCGATGAAGGCGAACAGCGTCGTGCGGTCCGCCCCGGTCGCCGGCGGCTGCGGCCCGGGGCGCGACACCAGCACGAAGCGGGTGACCGCCCCCTCGTTGTCCTGCACGTCCGAGGCGAGCACCTGGAGCCCGTAGTGCTCGGCGGCGATCGGCGCCGCGACCGCCGCGTCGTACCGCCCCTCGGCCACCGAGCGGGCGGCGTCCGCCGTCGACGGCGTCAGCACGACCTCGGCGCCCGGCAGCACCTCGCGCAGCCAGCGCCGGCACTGCGCCTCCGCGTGCGGGTGGGTCGCGACGACGCGCACGTCCTCCCGCGCCGTGCCGGCCCGGCCGAGCAGCGAGAAGCTCACCGGCAGCAGCACCTCGCGGGTGATCTGCAGCGGCTCGCCGCCGGCGAGCTCGTCGAGCGTGGTGGCGACCGAGCCCTCGACCGAGTTCTCGAGAGGGACCATGGCCCCGTCGACCTCCCCGCTGCGGACGGCGTCCAGCGCGGCGGGCACGGAGGCGTACGGGAGCAGGTCCGCGCGCGCGGCGGCCGGGACGCTGCGCAGCGCCGCCTCGGTGAAGGTGCCGGCGGGGCCGAGGTAGCCGAAGCGGGCCGGCGGGACGCCGGGCATCAGGACCGCCCTGCCCGGACCCGGCTGGCGTGCGCGATGGCCTGCTCCTCCTCGGGCGACAGGTCGTGCTC
>JAKFFB010000242.1:0-62786 GCA_036675425.1 Actinomycetales bacterium
GATCCCGACGCGCGAGCAGACGTCCTCCACCTCGTCGAGCAGGTGCGAGGAGAGGAAGACCGTCTGGCCCCGGTCGGCGGCCTCGCGGACGACGGCCTTGAACTCCTCCATCTTCAGCGGGTCCAGCCCCGACGTCGGCTCGTCCAGGAGCAGGACGTCAGGGCGCGTCATCAGCGCGGCGATGAGCGACACCTTCTGCCGGTTGCCCTTGCTGTAGGACCGGGTCCGCTTGTCCAGGTCGAGGTCGAAGCGCTCGACCAGCTCGTCGCGGAAGGCCGTGTCCACGCCCCCTGACAGCCCTCCGAGCAGCGCGAGCACCTCGGCGCCCGTCATCTGCGGCCACAGCGCGACATCACCCGGGACGTACGCCAGGTGCCGGTGCGCGCGCTCCACCTCGGAGACCGGGATCCCCAGCACCTCAGCGGTTCCCGAGGTCGGGCGCAGCAGCGCCAGCAGCAGCCGGATGGTCGTCGACTTGCCCGCGCCGTTCGGCCCGAGGAAGCCGAAGACCTCACCCCGCTCGACCTCGAGGTCGAGGTCGTCCAGCGCGACGACGCTGCCGAAGTGCTTGGTCAGGCCCGCGGTGCGGAGGGCGGGGACGTCCGTCACGGGCCCACGCTCTCGCGCGCGCGGTACGAAGTACAGGGACGTTCGACCCACGACCTCGCGCTCCACAGGGTGTGCACTGGACGCGCAGGCAGCGTCGCACGAGGAGGGGCCATGTCCCAGCAGGTCGTCCTGGTCGGGGTGGACGGCTCCCCCACGTCCGCCGCCGCGCTCGCCTGGGGCCTCGAGCTCGCCGCGGCGCGCGGCGCCGCAGTGGAGGCGCTGCAAGCCTGGCAGTGGGATCGCACGTTCCTCGGGATGGTCGTCCCGGAGACGCCGGTGGAGCTGGCCGTCGGTGCACGCCACGGCGTCGAGGCCGAGCTCGAGAAGGCGCTCGCGAACCGGCCCGCCGGGTCGGCCGCCGTACCGGCGTGGTCGCACACCGCCGAGGGAGACCCGGCGGAGGTGCTGCTGAGGCACGCCCGCGCGGCCGAGCTCCTCGTGCTCGGCCGGCACGGGCAGTCGGCGTGGCAGCGCAAGCTCATCGGCCCGGCACTCGGCTCGGTCGCCGGGATCTGCCTGAGCCGCTCCACCGCGCCCGTGGCGGTCGTGCCGCCGCAGGCACGTCCGCTGCCACCCGACCGGGTCGTCGTCGGCGTCGACGCCTCGGACGCCAGCCTGCGCGCTCTGCGCTGGGCGGTCCAGCACGCAGAGCGCGTGGGGCGGCCCGTCGTGGCGGTGCTGTCCTGGCAGCTCACGTCCCTGCCGACCCCGCCGTCGGCGCGGGACTCGTGGGTCCCACCCGTGGAGGAGTGGGAGGAGCTCGGCCGGTCGCTGCTCGACCAGACGGTGTCGAAGGTCGACGGCAGCGACGCCGTCGAGCAGGTGCTGCTGCACCGGCCGGCTGCGGCCGGGCTGCTCGAGTCGGTCGGCCCGGACGACCTGCTGGTGCTCGGCGAGCGCGGTCGCGGCGGCTTCACCCGGCTGCTGCTCGGCTCGGTGAGCCGGCAGTGCGTCGAGCACGCGCCCTGCCCGGTCGTCGTCGTCCCGCCGCGCGACCGGAGCGTGTCCCCGGAGTCATGATGCGCGCCGCGCGCGTCGTGGAGACGCACAGCGCGATGCTGTTCTTCGTCGGCGAACGCGTCTACAAGGTGAAGAAGCCGGTGTCCCTGGGCTTCCTGGACTTCCGTTCGCTCGACGCACGTCGGCACGCCTGCGCAGAGGAGCTGCGCCTCAACCGTCGTCTCGCGCCCGACGTCTACCTCGACACCTACGACGTGCTGGACTCCGCCGGCACTCCGGTGGAAGCGGTCCTGGTGATGCAGCGCCTCCCGGACCACCTCGCGCTGAGCGAGCTGGTGCGCGCGGGCGTCGACGTCCGACCGCACCTGCTCGCCGTCGCCCGCCGGCTCGCCGCGTTCCACGCGGCCGCACCGACCTCGGCCGCGGTCGAGCAGGCCGGCTCCCCTGCCCGGCTGCGACGCAGCTGGGAGGAGGGTCTCGATCAGCTCGCCGCCTGGGCCGGTCCGTCGCTCGAGCCGAGCTGCGTCGCTCAGCTGCGCGGCCTCGCGCTCCGCTACCTCGACGGCCGCGCGCCGCTGCTCGAGCGGCGTCGCGTCACGGGCTGCCTGCGCGACGGTCACGGCGACCTGCTGGCCGCCGACGTCTACTGCCTGCCGGACGGACCGCGCATCCTGGACTGCCTCGACTTCGATCCGCAGCTCCGCTACGGCGACGTCCTGCTCGACGTCGCCTTCCTCGCGATGGACCTCGAGGACCTCGGACGCCCGGAGCTGGCAGCGCGCTTCCTGTCGGACTACGCCGAGCACTCGGGCATGCACTGGCCCTCTTCGCTGGCACATCACTACGTGGCCTACCGGGCGTCGGTGCGGAGCAAGGTGTCCTTCGTCCGCAGCGCGCAGGGCGACCTGCCGGCGATCGCGCACGGCCGCCTCCTGGCCGAGCTCGCGGCGGACCACCTCCACCGCGGCGCCGTCAGGCTGGTGCTCGTCGGAGGCCTTCCCGGCACCGGGAAGTCCACCGTGTCAGCGCGTCTCGCGCAGGCGAGCGGATGGGCGCTGCTCCGCAGCGACGTGGTGCGCAAGCAGCAGGCCGGACTGGCCGCCGAAGCCCGGGCGGCAGCGTCGTACGGCAGTGGCCTCTACTCCGCGCAGCGGACGAGCGAGACGTACGACGTGCTGCTCGGGCGCGCGCGCACCGCGCTCTCGCTGGGCGAGTCGGTCGTGCTCGACGCGAGCTGGAGCTCGGCGGACCGGCGGTCGGCCGCGCGCGAGCTCGCACGCGAGACCTGCAGCGACCTGGTCGAGCTGCGCTGCGTCGCACCGCCCGACGTGACCGGGAGCCGACTGCGCGAGCGAGCCCGGGGCGGCATCGACGCCTCCGACGCGGACGGCGCGGTTGCCGCGCAGATGGCGGCCGGGTTCGACCCCTGGCCCGAGGCGACCGAGCTGCCCACCGAGCAGCCGACGGACCGGACGGCCGATCTGGCCGCGGCGCTCAGCGGGCCCTGGTGAGCCGCTCCGCAGGCCTCAGCTGGCGGTCCACGCCGGCGGCCGCTTCTCGATGAAGGCGAGCACGCCCTCCTGCACGTCGGCGCTGCCGACGATCGCGGTCATCTCGGCCTGGTTGCGCTCCCAGGACTGCTGCTCGCGGGAGATCTGGCCGTCGACCTTGCCCCAGGCGAGCCGCTTGCTGGCCTGCACGGCGAGCGGGGCGTTGGCCGCGATCGCGGCCGCGAGGCGCAGCGCGGCGTCCAGGACCTGGCCGTCCGGCACGACCTCGTTCACGAAGCCCCAGCGCAAGGCCTCCGCGGCGTCGATCGGCTCGCCGGTGAGCATCATCCGCATGGCCACCTTGGGCGGTACCTGCTCCGGCAGCCGGAAGACGCCGCCGGCAGCGGCGATCAGGCCGCGCTTGACCTCGGGCAGCCCGAACGTCGCGCTCTCCGCAGCGACGGCCAGGTCGCACGCCAGCACGATCTCTGCGCCGC
The DNA here is from genome assembly GCA_036675425.1 of Actinomycetales bacterium. GTDB lineage: Bacteria > Actinomycetota > Actinomycetes > Mycobacteriales > SCTD01 > SCTD01. The sequence goes on from JAKFFB010000242.1 coordinate 3,557, forward strand.
CGCCGAGGGCCAGCCCGTTCACCGCCGCGATGAGCGGCTTGCTGGTCGGGTGCTGCGTCACGCCCGCGAAGCCGTAGTGCTCGCGCCCGGCGGGCAGCGGGAACTCGCCGCGGCCGATCCCCTTGAGGTCGGCCCCCGCGCAGAACGCCTTGTCGCCCGACCCCGTGATGACCACGCAGCGCACCTCGCGGTCGCGGTCGGCCTCGTCGAGGGCGTCCGCCATCCGGGTCGCCAGGTCGGCGTCCGCGGCGTTGCGCGCCTGCGGCCGCTCGATCGTGAGGACCAGGACGTGGTCCTCACGCGCGACGCTCAGGCTGGTGGGGGCAGGGTCGGTCATGCGGTCTCCTCGAGGGTGGCGGTGCCGTCGTCCGAGAGGACGAGGCGGATCAGGCGTCCGACGTGCGTGGTGCGTCCGGCAGGCAGGGCGTCGAGCGAGAGCCGCCCGGCGGACGCGGCGTCGCCGACCGGCGTGGCGACGGCGGTGCGGACGCCGTCGGCGGTGCGCGCGACCAGGAAGGCCTGACGGGGGCCCCCGCTCCTGTCGTGCTCGACGGTGGCGGTCTCCACCGTGACGTCCAGGAACGGGGCTCCGGCCGCGGCCTGGGCGACCGTCGCCGTGCGCACGGCGACCGGCTCGACGGTGGTCGGCTCCGCAGTGCCCACGTAGCCGTTCGGGTGCGGCGAGCCCGAGAGCAGGACGGCGTGCTGCGAGGTGAGGTAGCCGCCGTTGGCGTGCACGAGAGCCAGACCCGGCTGCTCCCGGAGCCGCTGCGCCGCGGTGGCGATCGCGTGCAGCGAGTAGCTGTTCAACGGCCCGCCGAAGGAGGAGTGCCCTCCGGTGGCGGTCAGCGCCGAGTCGCGCGGCAGGCCGAGCTGCCCGGCCACGAGCTTGGGCACGATCGGGAAGCAGCTGTAGACGTCGACCAGGTCGAGGTCCGCCGACGTGACGCCGCCCGCGTCGAGACAGCGGGAGAGCGCGTACTCGAGCGCGGGTGATCCCCCGAAGTGCCTGCGGGCCAGGACGTCCGAGGTGTCGTCGGCGCCCGCACCGCCCCACACGTGGACGAGCTGCGTCTCCGGGACGCCCAGCTCCAGCGCGGCCCGGCGCGACATCAGCACCACCGCCGCCGCCTGGTCGACGTGCGGCATCGCGTTCATCGACAGCGGGTACGGCTCGCACACCATCCGGTTGCCCGCGCCCACGGCCCCGACCTCCGCGGGCGTCAGCGCTCGGGGCTGCCAGGCCGCGGGGTGACCCGCCGCCACGACGCTCTGCGCGGCGTAGAGACGTGCGGACTCCGCCGCGGCCTCGGCGGGGGTCAGCCCGAGATCGGCCTGCAGCCGGTTCTCGAACAGCGGGTAGACCCGGGTCGGTGCGAGCAGTCCCGACTCCTGCATGAGCGTCGAGCCGAGCGTGTCCACGTCGAACGCCGGCGGGCCACCGGGGGTCGCGCTCCACCCGCCGTCGGCGACCGGGTCCAGCCCCGCCTTGCGCAGCACGCCCAGGCTCGCCTGCGCCTCCGCGCCCACCAGCAGGGCGATCTCGGACTCCCCCGCCCAGATGCGCGCGGCCGCGCGGTCCAGCAGCCGCACCGGCCAGTGGCCGCCGAGGCCGGTGTCCTCGCAGTGCGCGGGAGCCGCGCCGACAGCCGCGCCGACCCGTCGCGCGAGCTCGTCGTACGCCCAGCTCGCGACGCGCACCGCATGCACGGCGTCCGCGCGGCGCAGCAGGCCGGGGACCCCGCAGTCGGCCTCGGCCGCCACGAGCGCGTCGACGAGCAGGGCCATCGGCTCACGGGCAGCCTCGACGGTGCGGTCCCGGTTCGCCCTCAGCTGGCCGGCGCCGACGAGGACGGGAAGCCGGTCCTGAGCACTCACCGCCGGATCGTCGCACCCGGTTCGGCGGGTGCTGTCAGGGCACCCGGTTCACGACGTCCATGACGGTCCGGCGTGGCGGTGCCTCCACCGACCCACCCCGGCCGATCCGGAGGACCACCTGCGGGTGACCGGGCAGGTCGAGGTCGTTCGTCAGCACGTCGCGCATGCCGGCGAGCTCGAGCGGCTGGTTGAGGTACGACGCGCTGCCCCCCACGACGGCCGTCTCGATGAGCACGTCCATCAGCGCCCGGCCGCCCTGCAGCCAGTTGACCGGAGCGTCCAGCGGCGTGCACAGCACGCCCACCAGCGGCGCGTCGACGCCCGTCCGTGCGTGGGCGGGTTCCACTGCCGGCAGGGAGAAGTCGCGCTGCACGAAGGGCGCGGAGTACGACGCGGCTGTCCCGCGCGTCGACGCCGCCGGGACGCCGTCCGGGCTGGGGTCGTCCGGGGCGCGGAGCCAGTCGCGCTTCTCCTGCTCCGCCTCGGGCATCCGGGCGAGCTGCCGGTCGGCCAGCTCGACGAGCCGAGCCAGGCTGCTGCGGTCGCCCTCGCTGGTCACCAGGCGGAGCGTGCAGCGGTGCCCTGCGGCGACGTCCTGGAGGACGAACGGCAGCGAGGTCGGGAGGGCGCCGGCGTCGAGGGGGCCGCGGTCGGTGCGCCGGGTCCGCACGGCGGTCAGCCGGGCCGCGGCGTCCACCGGCGCCGGGATCCGGTCGGTCTCGATCAGCCGGGCCACCGGGCCGGTCGGCCCGTCCGGCCACGGGTGCACGGTCAGCCTGATCCCGAGCGCCGCTGCCGAGACGACGGCGATCTGCGCGGCGGCCCCGCAGGCGATGACCACCTCGCGACCGAGCAGGTCGGTGGCGGGCAGCCGGCGGGTCGGATCCACCCAGACGTCGAGTGCCTGCTCCGTGACGCGGAAGCTCCACGGCTGGGTGTTGTGCTTCGACGGGGCGAGCCTGGCCATCGAGGCGTACCAGGCGTACCGGTCCCCGGGACGCACCATCCCGACCTCGAGGCCTGCAGCGTGCACTGCCGCCATGCCGCCCACCTCCTCCACCCCGGTCAGCCTGCGCGTGCGAGGGACCCGCCGTCAGTGCCGTGGCGCGTGCGCTCGGCGAGGACGGCGGCCTGGGTGCGGCGCTGCAGGTGGAGCTTGCGCAGCAGAGACGAGACGTGGTTCTTCACGGTCTTCTCCGCCAGCTCCATCTCCTGCGCGATCTGCCGGTTCGACAGGCCGGCACCGATCAGCTCGAAGACCCGGCGCTCCTTGGTCGTGAGCGACCGCGCGGGGTCGTCGGTGGCCTCCGCGTTGCGCAGCCGCTCCAGCACCAGGCTGGTCGCCTCGGGGGTCAGCAGCGAGCCGCCTGCCGCGACGGTCCGCACCGCCGACACCAGGTCGAGGCCGCGCACCTCCTTCAGCAGGAAGCCGGCCGCGCCGGCGACGACCGCCGCGACGAGGACCTCGTCGTCCGGGTACGACGTGAGGATCAGGCAGGCGGGCCGCACGGGCTGCCGGCGGAGCTCGCGGCAGACCGCGACGCCGTCGCCGTCCGGCAGGCGGACGTCGAGGACCACCACGTCAGGTGCCGTGTCAGCCGCCTTCGCGAGCGCCTCGGCGGCGGTGCCGGCCTCACCGCAAACGGTGAGATCGGCTTCCTGCTCGAGGATCTCGCACAGCCCTCGGCGGACGACCTCGTGGTCGTCCACGACGAGCACGCGCACGCTGTCGACGTGGTCCATGGCTGCACCTCCTACCGCTGGACGCTAGGCAGGCGTGGGCACGGACGCCTGGGGCGAAGGTCCCGGGATGACCGGACGATGTGCCCCCAGCGCCTGCGCGCCGTGCACCTGCTCCGCCCCGCCGATCCGCTGCCCGGACACCATGCCGAGCTCGATCACGACGAAGACGTTGCGCTCGCCGCGCACCCACGGCTGCAGCGGGAGACGCGCGAGCCGGCCGACCTCCACCGGGTCGTCGGCGATGCGCGCCCGACCGACGACCGTCACGGTCCAGCCGCTGCGTCGCTCCCGGTCGATGCAGTCGGCCTGGAGCGCGACCGCGGCCGCGCCGGCCGCCGCGCACAGGCTGCTGCCCTCGCGGGTCCGGATCACCACGCCGGCGCCGTCGAGCACGAAGTTGACCGGGTAGACCGTCGGCAGACCGCCGCGCACCAGGACCAGCCGGCCGTACGGCTCAGTGGTCAGCAGCGACAGGCACTCCTGCCGGGAGAGCTCCGCGTCGTCGGACGTCCGGGGGGTCATCCGGTCAGCATGATCGCGACGCTCCCGGGCGAACAGGGACCTTGGTCCCGCTCCCCGGGTGGCAGGATCGGCGCATGAGCGACACCTCCGCCCCGAAGCTGCGCGTCTTCCTGCTCGACGACCACGAGCTCGTGCGTCGCGGCGTGCGCGAGCTGCTCGAGGGCGAGGGCGACATCGAGGTGGTGGGCGAGGCGTCGACGGCTGCCGAGGCGCTGGCGCGGGTCCCCGCGGTGCGCCCGGACGTCGCGGTGCTCGACGTCCGGCTGCCGGACGGCGACGGCGTGACGGTCTGCCGCGACCTGCGCTCGCAGTTCCCCGACCTCGCCTGCCTGATGCTCACGTCGTTCTCCGACGACGACGCGCTGCTCGGCGCGGTGATGGCCGGCGCCGCGGGCTACGTGCTCAAGGACATCCGGGGCGGCGACCTCGTGGGCGCGGTCCGCACCGTCGCCGGGGGTGGTTCGCTGCTGGACGCCCGGTCGACCGCGCACGTGCTCTCCCGGCTGCGCGAGAAGAAGGCGGTCGACCCGCTCGACGTGCTGACCGAGCAGGAGCGCAAGATCCTCGACCTGATCGGCGAGGGGCTGACCAACCGGCAGATCGGCGAGCGGATGTACCTCGCCGAGAAGACGGTCAAGAACCACGTCAGCTCGCTGCTGTCGAAGCTCGGCCTGCAGCGCCGGACGCAGGCGGCGGTCCTCGTCACCGAGCAGAGGCAGAACCGCCCCCAGCAGTGAGTCTCAGCCCTCGGGTGCCAGCGCGTGCGCCACGGCGCCCACCACGTCGACGAGGGTGATGAGCCCGAGCAGCCGGTCCTGGTCGTCGACCACGACGACCGCGTCCGAGCGGCTGGTGCGCAGCAGCCGGGACACGCGGGTGACCTTGGTGTCCGGGCCGACCTGCGGCACGTAGCGGGTCATCACCTGCTCGACCGGCTGCTCCAGCGCCTCGTCGCGGTCGGAGCCGGTGAGCAGCGCGCGGGTCACCAGCCGGTCGTCGACCAGCCCGAGGAAGCGGCCGTGCTCGGTGATGGGCAGGTGCCGCACCCCGAGGTGCCGCATCAGGGTGAGCGCGTCGCCGACCGTGCTGCCGCCGTCGACCGTCGCCACGTCGCGGGTCATGACGTCCCGGGCGCGCAGGCGGTCGATCGTGTCTGCCGTCTCGTACACCAGAGTGGTCATCGGTTCCTCCGGGATCCGGTTGCCGCGCACCTCACCCTCGCCCGGGAACCGCCCGACCGACAGGGCCGATGGTCCCGTGAAAGGGTCGAGGCGTGGACGACCTGGACACCGCTCTCGGCGGGGACCTGCGCACGGCGGTCGAGCTGGCCTCGCTCGCTCCGTCGGTGCACAACACCCAGCCCTGGCGCTTCACCTGGGACGGCTCGGCCCTCACGGTCCACGAGGACCCGGAGCGTTCGCTGCCGGTGCTCGACCCCAGCGGTCGCGAGCGCCGGATCAGCTGCGGCTCCGTCGTGCTGATGGCCCGGCTGGCCTTGGCCGAGCTGGGGTACTCGATCGAGACCGCGCTGCACCCCTGGTCCGCCGAGGACCCGTACCGGCTGGCGACGATCCGGGTGACCGGCCGCGCGCAGCCGTCGGCGGAGGAGTCGGCGCTGGCGCAGGCGATCCCGCGGCGCACGACCGACCGCGACCCCTTCGACGCCCGCCCGCTTCCGACGGAGCTGCTGACCGCGCTGCGGGCCGCCGCGGAGCAGGAGGGCGCCTCGCTGCACGTGCTGGGCGAGGAGTCCGAGGCGGCCACCGTGGAGCTGCAGGTGCTGCTCTCGCACGCCGACGACAGCCAGCGCGCCGACCCCGCCTACCTCGAGGAGCTGGCGCAGTGGCGACGCGACCGGGAGGCCGAGGGCATCCCGGCGCGCGCGCTGCCGTCGGTGCCGGCCGAGCTGCGCGGGTCGTCCTGGACGCTGCGCGACTTCACGGCGGGACAGGGGCGCGCCGCCGGACCTGCCTCCGGGCCCCCGACCCCGGAGCACCCCGCCGTCGCGGTGCTGCTGACCGACGGCGACGGCCCGGACGACTGGCTCGCGGCGGGACAGGCCCTGGCTCGCGTGCTGCTGCGGGCGACGGTCGACTTCGTGGCGGCCCAGCCGCTCACCCAGGTGCTCGAGGTCCCCGTGCTGCGCGCCCGGATGCGGCACGTGCTCGGCGGCGTCGGGCACCCGCAGATGCTGCTGCGCCTCGGCTACGGGCACGCCGGGCCGACCAGCAGGCGGCGACCGGCGGAGCAGACCGTGACGCTCGTCGGACCGGAGGGATGATGCCGTGCGCGTCGTCGACGAGGAGCGCCTGACCGAGCACCTCACCCCACTGGTGGACCTGCGGGCCCGGGTCGTGGTGTCCGGCAACTTCGCGACACCGCACACGCTGCTGCACGCCGTGGACCGGGTGCTGCCGCGCTACCGGCTGTGGGCGCTCAACGCCCAGCCCGGTGTCCCCGAGCGCGAGGGGGTCACGCACGAGACTCCCTTCGTGGGGGCGGGAGTCCGCAACAGCGAGCGGCTGGAGTACATCCCGGCCCGGCTCAGCCTGGTCCCCCGGATGTTCGCCCGCACCTGCATCCCCGACGTGGTCCTGCTGCACGTCGCCCCGCCGCGCAAGGGCAAGGTCTCGCTCGGCGTCGAGGTCAACGTGCTGCCCGCCGCGGTGGAGCAGGCGCGCCTGCACGGCGGGCTCGTCATCGCGCAGATCAACCCCGACATGCCGTGGACCTCCGGCGACGCCGAGCTGCCGGTCGATCTGATCGACCTGGCGATCGAGGCCCAGCAGCCGCTGGCGAGCCCCGTCCCGCGCGTGCCGGGCGAGGTGGAGAGCGCGATCGGGCAGCGCGTCGCCGGGCTGGTCGCCGACCGCTCCACCCTCCAGCTCGGGATCGGCGGGGTGCCGGACGCCACCCTCGCGGGGCTGACCGGTCGGCGGCTGCTGCGGGTGTGGACCGAGATGGTGTCCGACGGCGTCCTCGGTCTCGAGCGCGCCGGCGCCCTCGACCCCGACGTGCCCCTGGTGTCGTCCTTCCTCTTCGGCTCCGCCGAGCTCTACGCGTGGGCGCACGACAACCCGCGGCTGCGGATGCTGCGCACCGAGACCACCAACGACCCGGCGCGGATCGCCGAGCAGCCGATGATGACGTCGGTGAACTCCGCGCTGCAGGTCGACCTCTACGCCCAGGCCAACGCCTCCTGGGTGGGCGGCCGGATCTACAGCGGCTTCGGCGGGCAGAGCGACTTCGTCGTCGGCGCGCTGCACTCCCCCGGCGGGCAGGCCGTCGTGGCGCTGCCGTCCTGGCACCCCAAGGCCGACCGGTCGACCATCGTGCCGGTGCTCGACGGGCCCGCGACGAGCTTCCAGCACTCCTGGGTGGTGACCGAGCAGGGGGCGGCGGCGATCACGCCCGAGCCGTTCTCGGTGCAGGTCCGCGGCCTGGTGCGGCAGGCCGCGCACCCGGCCGCGCGGCCGGCCCTCGAGGAGGCGATGGCGCGGATGCACCTGCGTCCCTGATCCGCCAGGTCAGGACCTTGGTCCCTGTCGTCGGCGAGCCGGGTCACGCACGCTGGTGCGCATGCGCACGACGAGGCCCCGGGCCCAGCCGCTGGAGCCTGCCGACTGCTATCGGCTGCTCGCGACCAGCTGCGTGGGCCGCGTCGTGAGCACCGACAACGCCCTGCCGATGGTGCTTCCCGTCAACTACTGCCTGGACGGCCACAACGTCGTCTTCCGCACCGCGCCCGACGGACGGCTCGCCGCTGCCACGCACAACGTCGTCGTCGCCTTCGAGGTCGACTCCATCGACGTCGAGACCTGGACCGGCTGGAGCGTCGTGGTCACCGGCGTCGCCAGCCCGCTGACGTCGCCGAGCGACGTCGTCCGCGCCGGCCAGCTCGGTCTGGTCAGCTGGCTCGGCGAGGAGCTGGACCACTTCGTGCAGATCGTGCCGGGCCTGGTCACCGGCCGCCGGCTGGTCGTCGCGCCCGCTTCCGCAGCGACAGCATGAGGCGGCGTCCGTACGCCGTGGTCCACGGACGTCCCGAGGTGGACCTGACGTCCGGAACCACCTGCAGATCCACGCGGATCATGGAGACTGGGCCTTCGCCCGGACCGAGGAGAGCCCCGTGGACAAGCTGAGCCTGGTGGCGACCGCGCGTGAGCTCACGCGCAAGGCCGAGTCGTCCAGCAACGGACGGGCGGCCGAGACCGTGTTCGGCGGTCACGAGCACACCCTGCGGCAGACCGTGATCGCGCTGGTCAAGGGCGAGTCGCTGGCCGAGCACGAGAACCCGGGCGAAGCCACGGTCCACGTGCTGACCGGCCGGGTCCGCCTGATGAGCGGCAGCACCGACTGGGAGGGGCGCGCCGGCGACCTGATCGCCGTACCTCCCGGCCGGCACAGCCTCGAGGCGATGGAGACCTCCGCCGTCCTGCTGTCGGTCGCCAAGCTCGGCTAGTCGCCGCTCAGCCAGCCGACCCCGCGGACGACGAGCAGCCCGCCGACGAGCGCGAGCGGCACCGCCCACGGCAGCCGCCGCCGCGGCAGCACGCGCCGGGCGACCAGCGCCACGACGAGCAGCAGGACCGCGAGCTTGAGCACCCGCGCAGGCTAGGGGTCAGCGCATCGGCTTGCCGAAGTCCGCCTTCACGTCGCGACCCTCGAGGTCCGCGTCGGCGATCGTCGGGGTGGGGACCGACGCCTGCGCGCTGGCCTCCTCGCCGACCAGGTTGGCCTTGCGGAGCTTGGTCAGCAGCGGCAGCGTGACGCTGCCCTTGGTGACCGTGACCGTGCTGCCGGTGTAGGTCGGCGAGTAGACGACCGAGTCCTCGGCGGACAGCTGCAGCGCGAGCCGGTGGCCCTTCGGCAGCTTCCAGTCGGCCGGCCACATCTCGAAGGTCGTCGTGCCGCTGGCCGGGAGCTTGTAGGCGCCGCGCGTGATGAGCCGGGCGCTGCCGTCCGGAGCGACGTCGTAGAGCAGGCCGACCAGGTTGCCGCCGAGCGGCGAGGACGTCGTCGCCTCGACGGTGAGCGTGGTCAGGCCGGCCAGCCGGACGTCGTGCGGCGTGGGCTGGCTGACGGTCCAGAAGCCGTTGGTCGGCGCGTTCGCGCTGTTGCCGCGCTCGTCGACGTAGCTGCCCGGCTTGATCGGCATGGTCCGGCCCACGGCGTCGGCAGGCGGGTACGACGCCTCGGTCCGCCACTGGCCGTCGCCGTCCTGGATCTCGTGCTTCGGCAGCTTCTTGAGCGGCTTGCCCTTGAGGTAGTGGTCGAACCAGTTCATGGCCTCGTCCATGAAGCCCTCGCGGCCGACGAGCATGTCCTCGTTGCCGCGGACGTGGTCCCACTGCCCGAACCAGGCGCGCTTCGGGCCCTTGAGCTTGCTGTAGACGTCGAAGATGTTGGTGGGCTTGGTGTTCACGTCGTTGAAGCCGAACGACCACAGCGACGGCACCTTGGACGCCCCGGCGGCCGCGACGATGTCGCGCTCCTTCCAGTACGCCGTGGTGCGGTCGGGGTTGGTCGTCTGGGTGAGGTTCATGGCGTAGCAGTCGGGGTTCGTCGCGGTGCCCGACGTGCTGTTGGCGAACTCGTCCGGGGTCGCGTCCTGCAGGCTCGGCGGCGTGACGTCGTAGTTCGCGTAGAGGCCCGGGGTGATGTACCAGGTCGCGGCCCAGTGCACGCCGTTCTCGAACGCGAGCCGGTAGCCGTCGATGAGCGGCGACTGGATGACCGTGGCGGCGAGCCCCTTCGGCTTCTGCGCGAGCGCCATCACCTGGGTCCAGGCGTCGTAGCTCTTGCCCCACATGCCGACCTTGCCGTTGGACCAGGGCTGCTTGGCGGCCCACTCGACCGCGGCCTTGGTGTCCATCTGCTCACCGAGGCCGCCGAGGTCGTTGCAGCCGCCGCTGCTGCCGTAGCCGCGGCTGTCGACGTAGACCAGCGCGTAGCCCTTCTCGAAGATCTGACCCTGCTCGATCAGGTCGTCGAAGCGCGCGGACGGGCCGGCCTCCTGCGGGTCCCAGACCGTGCCCTGCGAGCCGGAGCCGAAGTACGGCCCGATCGACAGGATGACCGGGTGCTTCTGGTTGTCCTTGCGCGACGCCGGCAGCATCACGTCGGCGTGCAGCGGCGTGCCGTCACCCGACTCGATCCACTGCTGGGTCCAGGTCGCCTCCTCGGAGACGGGCGCTGCCTGCGCCGGCACCATCAGGGCGACCCCGGCGATCAGCGCGGCGGTCAGGGCAAGGCGGATCGGGCTCCTCGACATGACCCGCAGTTCGCCACGCGCACCCGATCTCCTGCTCAGCGACCGCCGATCGTGACGCCGCCGTCGACGACCAGGGTCTCGCCGGTGATCCAGGACGCGTCGCCGGAGAGCAGGAACGCGGCGGCCTTGGCGGTGTCCTCGGGCACGCCCAGGCGCTTGAGCGGGTAGGCAGCGGCGACCTCCTCCTCGCGCCCTTCGTACAGCGCGCTGGCGAACCTGGTCTTGACCACTGCCGGGGCGATGGCGTTGACCCGCACGGTCGGCCCCATCTCGGCGCCCAGCTGCCGCACCAGGTGGATCACGGCGGCCTTCGAGGCGTTGTAGGCGCCGATCGGCGCGCCCGAGCGGATGCCGCCGACGCTGGCCACGGCGAGCACGCTGCCGCCGTGCTCCTGCATCGACTGCCGCCAGCCCTGCTGCACCCAGCCGAGCACCGCGGTCACGTTGACCTCGAAGACCTTGCGCACGGCGTCGAGGTCGGCGTCCATGAGCGGGCCGTACTGCGGGTTGACCGCGGCGTTCGCGACCAGGCAGTCCAGCCGGCCGAAGCGCTCGACGGCGAGCGCCACCGCCTCCGCCTGGTGCGCCTCGTCGTCGGCGCTGCCGCGGGCCGCCACCGCCCGGCCGGTGCCCTCGGGGTCGAGCGCGGCGACGGCCGCCTCGAGCTCGTCGGGCTTGCGCGCGGTGATGACGACGCTCGCCCCCCGGTCGACGAGCTCCTGGGCGATGCCGAGGCCGATGCCGCGGGTGCCCCCGGTGATCAGGGCCGTACGACCGGCGAAGTCCTGCTGCACGTGTGCTCCTAGGGTCGGGATGCGGTGAAGTCGGCGCGGGCTGCGTCGGCGTCGGCCCGCACGGTCCGGCGGGCGGTGGTCGCGACCAGTCCCCCGGCCACCAGCGTCGCCGCCAGGGTGCCGATCGCCACGCGGTAGCCCGCGCTCTCGCCGAGCCCCGCCAGCAGCGGGGCGGCGAACGCGCCGACGCCGAGCCACAGGATCGCCCACGCGTACGCCTGCGCTCGCACCCGGGCCGGGCTGACCAGCGCGACCAGGCTGAAGTAGTTGGGCTGGTAGCAGCCGACGCCGATCCCGGCGAGCAGGTAGCACGCGGCGGAGACCGGCGCCCAGGGCGAGAGGACCAGCCCCAGCAGGGCGACGCCGATGGCGAGGATCGCCGAGCCGTCGTACGTCGCCAGCCTCTCCGGGCGGCCGGCCATCAGGGCGCGCGTCGCCAGGCGCTGGCCCAGGCCGAGCCCGATCACGATGCCGACGCCGGACAGGAACGTCACCACGCCGCGACCGGTCGGGCCGTAGCCGTAGACCCGCTCGAAGAACAGGCTGATCAGCTGCGGCAGGGTGATGAGCGCGATGCCGACGACCGGCAGGCCGACCCACAGCCGGCGCAGCGTCGGGATGCCGAAGAGCACCCGCCGGGCCTCGAGGAAGCCCGACCGGGCGCGGGCGTCGGCCGCCAGGGCGACCTCGCGGTCGACGCTCTCGCCGCGCACCGGCTCGCGCAGCCGGAGCAGGAACGGCAGCAGCAGGAACGTCGGGATGCACAGCGAGGCGAAGACCCAGCGCCAGTCGAAGAACGTCGCGAGCAGCCCGACGGCCAGCGCGCTGCCGAGCCCGATCGGGTTGGCCAGCCGGTGCATCGCGAACACCCGCGGGTGGTGCGTCGGCGGGTAGAAGTCGGTGAGCAGGCTGGCGTGCACCGGCTCGTTGACGATCCGGCCGATGCCCGCGCCCATCCGCGCCAGGGTGAGCACGGCGGTGCTCGGGGACAGCGCCGTGAGGATCGTGAAGCTCCCCCAGGTCGCAGCCCCGACTGCCGCCAGCCGCACCCGGCGGACCCGGTCGGCGAGCACCCCGATCGGCAGCGCCGCGAGCAGGGACGTGACGCCGGCGATGGACCCGACGGCCACGATGCCGCTGTCGGACAGGCCGAAGGTGTCGCGGATCTCCGGGCTCAGCACGCCGAAGGCGACCCGGTCGAACTCGTCCACCAGGTTGAGCGCGAAGAGCACGAGCAGCGGCGCGGCGCTCACCCCTCCGGTGGCCGCCACGAGCCGCCGCCTCACCCGGTCCCCTCCCACTGGCTGCATCCGACGTGCAGCAAGAGGTGTGTTCTATCCCACCGGGGTCGGTCCAGGAGGCAGGATGGCGACGTGCCACTCCGTCGCGACACCCTGCTGGACGCCGGCCTCGCCTCGCTGGCCGCCGGGGTGCACCTGGCCATGGCGTCGACGGCCGACCGCTGGCCGCCCGAGGCGGACTTCTCGCTGCTGTTCGTCGTGCTGCCGGCGGTTCTCGCGGGCGTCGCGGCCCTCGTGCTCGTCCTCACGGGCGACAGGCGACCGCTCTACGTCGCCTGCGTCTACGCCTGGCTGATGGTGCTCTTCACGCTTCCCGCGCAGTTCCTCGGCGTGCGCTGGCTGCCCACGGCCGCGGTGCTGACCTTCGCGCTGCTGCACCCGGCCGTCAGCAGTGACCGATCGGCCGCAGGCTGAGCGAGCTGCCGACGACGGCCGTGCCCGCGGCCGAGAACCGCAACCGGGTGCCGTCGCCGTCCCGCTCCACGCAGGCCGGCCCGTCGACGCTCAGCCAGCGCGACCAGCGAACCTTCAGCTCGACCTCGACCGGTCCGCCGCTGCGCACCGTGACCGTCGTCCGGTCGGTGTCGAGCACCTCGGTCGGCGCCGCCGCGATCGGCTCGGCCGCGAGGTAGCGCCACACGGTCCAGGTGTCGTCGGACCACGCGCGCTCCAGACCGTTGACGCTGCCGATGAGCAGCAGGGCCCGCTCCGCCTGACCGCCGCCGTCGGCCCGCGCCGACGGGCCGAGCGCGACCGCGTCGACGCCGTTGTCGGCCAGCCACCGGCCGAACTCGCGCGCGTCCAGACCGCCCTCGTAGAAGAGCGGGTTCCGCGAGGTGTCGATCTGCCGCGACCAGCCGCGGGCGAGCGGCACCACGGGCGCGACGAACGCCGCCTCCCCGTGGTCCCGGAGCGGCACCACCTCGACCCGCTTGACCTCGAGCTCGATCAGGGCGCGGTTGAGCGCGACGAAGGACGGCGGTCGCTTGGCGCGCAGGTCGGCGTAGGGCGGCTGCACCTGCCAGAGGATCAGCGCCGCGGTGACCGGCGCGACCAGCCGCCAGTGCTCGGTCGCGGTGGCGACGACGAGCGGCGCCGCGAGCAGCAGCCCGAGCCGCAGGATGTTGCTGCCGAACGGGTCGGACAGCAGCACGAGAAGCGCTGCGGCCACGGCGTAGAGCAGTCCGCCGAGGCGCAGCAGCGGTGAGTGCGTGAGCGCTGCGAGCACCAGCCCTGCGACGACGGCGTACGGCGCGGACGCCGCTTCGTACGGCTGGATGCCGCCGGACGGGAACAGCAGCGCGAGGGCGAGGACGGGCAGGCTCGCGGCCAGGCCCAGCGTCCAGCCCCCGGGAAGGCGCTTGAGGACGAGCACCGCGGCCGCGAGGCCCAGGAAGGCGGCGGCGACCGGGCTGAAGAGCCCGGACAGCACCGCAGCGAACCCGGCGAGCACCCGTCTGGGCAGCAGCGCGAGCGCGGCGAGCGCGGCCACCGCACCGAGCGCGAAGGTCGTGCGCCCCGAGACGACGTCGGCCACCGAGAAGATCCCGCCCAGCACCGCGCCGGCCCGGGGGTGGGCGGCGTCGCGGAGCAGGTGGCCGAGCAGGGCCGCGCCCGCGACCGCGGCCAGCCAGCCGGTGAGGCCGATGCCGAGGGCGGCCATGACGTACGGCGCGAGGACGCTGTAGCCGTAGGGGTGCACGCCGGCGTACCAGGACAGGTCGACCGGCGTGAACGGATGCGCCTCGGCGAAGGAGGTCCGCGCGATCTGCGCCGCGATGTCGGTGCCGGTCCGCGGGCGCAGCCACAGGTGCAGGCCGCCGAGGACGAGGGCCACCGCCCCCGCGAGCGCGGCGTTGCTCCAGCCGCTGGACCGCGCGCTCTCCCAGACCCCCCGCCGCGCCGTCAGCTGGTCCCGGAGGACGGCGGTGCCTCTCTCTTCGCGGGAGCCTTCTTGGCCGGCGCCTTCTTGGCAGCCTTCTTGACCGGGGCCTTCCTCACGGGCGCGGCCTTCTCCGCCGGCTCCATCGGCGGCTCCTCCAGGACGGACGGCGGCGGCTCCAGCGGAGCGGACCCGTGCTTCTCCGGCGGCCCCGCGTGCTCGCCGGGCTCGTCGCCGAGGAAGTCCAGCAGCACGTCGGCGACGACGTCGGGGGCCTCCTCGACCACGAAGTGGCCGGCGCCGGGGACGGTGACCATCACGCAGTCGGCGCCGAGGTCGCGGACCGCCGCCTCGCCCGTGGCCACCGGCAGGATCGGGTCGGCGGCGCCCCACAGCACCATCGCCCTCTCCGCGCGCACCCGCGGGACGCCCGGGGCGGCGGAGCCGAGGTGCAGCGCTCGCGCGACGCGCGGCCGCGTCGCGGCGCGGTAGTAGCCGAGCATCGCGCTGACGACCGAGGGCTTGGTGTAGACGGCGCGGTACTCCGCGAGGCTCTCCGGCTCGATCTCCGTGGCCGCCCGCCAGCCCAGCCGGAACGCCGCGTCGACCATCCGCCGGCCGGCGACCTTCAGGGCCAGCTCCGGCACACCCGGCAGCGCGAAGAACGGGATGTGCAGGGCGCGCAGCGGCACCTTGCGGTAGGGCGCGTTGACGACGACGAGACGGCGTACGAGGTCCGGTCGGGCGCCGGCCAGCCCCAGCGCCAGCGACCCGCCCCAGTCGTGGCCGACCACGTCGACCTGCTGCCCGGGCAGCTCGGCCTCGACCAGCGCGGCGAGCTCTGCGGCGAGCGAGGCGACGTCGTACGGCCCGGTGTAGGTCGACCCGCCGAGGCCGGGCAGGTCGGGCGCCAGCACGCGCCGGCCGCCGGCCAGTCGCGGGGCCAGGCGCTCCCAGCAGCTGCTGGTCTCGGGCACGCCGTGCAGGAGGAGAACGGCGGTGCCGTCGCCGTCGGAGGTCTGCTCGCGGAGCAGGAAGCTGGTGGAGCCGGCCGGCACCGTGCGGACCCGCGACTGCTCGCTCACGCGTAGAACACCCTCTCGACGACGGCCCTGGCCCGACGGGTGGCTCGCCGGTAGTCGTCCAGGAAGTCTCCCTGCGTGTCGGCAGGGTAGCCGAGCACCCGGGCCACGCCGGCGAGGTCCCGGCCGCTCGACGGCAGGCCCTCCGCGGGCTTGCCGCGGACCAGCACGAGCGCGTTGCGCACCCGCGCCACGAGCGACCACGCCGCCTCGAGCACAGCGCCGTCCGAGGGGTCGAGCAGCTCGGCCTCGACGGCGGCGCGCAGCGCGGGCAGCGTCGACGGGGTGCGCAGGCCGGGAACCGCGTGCCCCTTCTCGAGCTGGAGCAGCTGCACGACCCACTCGACGTCGGCGAGCCCGCCCGGCCCCATCTTCAGGGCGAGCTTGGGATCGACGCCGCGTGGCATCCGCTCGGTCTCCATCCGCGCCTTGATCCGGCGGATCTCCCGCACCTGCTCGGCCGTCAGCCCGTCGGGCGGGCGGCGCACCGGCTCGATCAGGTCGAGGAACTCCTGCCCCAGCTGGGGATCGCCCGCGACCGGAGCAGCGCGCAGCAGCGCCTGCGCCTCCCAGACGTGCGACCAGCGGCGGTAGTACTCGGCGTACGACGCGAGGCTCCGGCTGAGCGGCCCCTGCCGACCCTCGGGGCGGAGGTCCGCGTCGACCGTCAGCGGCGGGTCCGGTGCCGGGAGGGCGAGCAGCCGGCGCAGCTCGTTGGCCACGTCGTGCGCCACGGCAGCGGCCTCGCCGTCGGGGACGCCGGGCAGCGGGTCGTGCACGAAGAGCACGTCGGCGTCGCTGCCGTAGCCCTGCTCGCCGCCGCCCAGCCGGCCCATCGCGATGACCGCGAAGCGGATCGGCAGCTCGCCGCGCCGCTCCGACTCCACCTTGCGCACCGAGGTCACCAGCGCCGCGGCCAGCACCGCGCTGGCGACGTCCGACAGCGCCTGCCCGACCTGCTCCTGGTCGACCAGCCCGAGCAGGTCGGCGCAGGCCACCCGGAGCATCTCCTCGCGGCGCAGGCCCCGGGCGGCGACGACGGCGCCCTCCCAGTCGTCGCGGCGGCGGACCGTCGCGACGAAGGCGCTCTCGAGGGCGGCGCGCTCGCGCGGCTGCAGCGCGGCGTCGTCGGCCAGCAGCCGCACCGCGTCGGGCGCGCGGACGAGCAGGTCGCTGACCAGCCGGCTGGAGGCGAGCAGCTGTGCGAGGCGCTGCGCCGCGCTGCCCTCGTCGCGGAGCAGCCGGAGGTACCAGGGGGTCGAGCCGAGCGCGTCCGACACCTTGCGGAACGCGAGCAGCCCGGCGTCGGGGTCGGCCGCGTCGGCGAACCAGCCGAGCATCGCGGGCAGCAGCGTCTGCTGGATCGCGGCGCGGCGGGAGACGCCCTCGGTGAGCGCCGACAGGTGCTGCAGCGCGATCGCCGGCGAGGCGAAGCCGAGCGCCTCGAGCCGCTCCTTGGCGGCCGATGGCGTGAGCGACGCCTGGTCGGCGGGGAGCCGTGCCACGGCGCTGAGAAGCGGTCGGTAGAAGAGCTTCTCGTGCAGCCGGCGGACCTCGCGGCCGTAGCCGGCGCGCTCCCGGGAGAAGGTCGCGACGGCGTCCTTCCGGTAGCCCGCTGCGCGCGCCACCCGACGGATCCCCTCCTCGTCGTCCGCGGCGGGAAGCAGGTGCGTGCGGCGCAGCCGGTGCAGCTGCAGCCGGTGCTCGACGGTGCGCAGCCAGCGGTAGGCCTCGGCGAGGTGACGCGAGTCCTCGCGACCGACGTAGCCGCCGTCGGCCAGCTGCTGGAGGGCCTCCAGCGTCGTCGGGCTGCGGACGGTCTCGTCGGTACGGCCGTGGACCAGCTGCAGCAGCTGCACGGCGAACTCCACGTCGCGCAGGCCGCCCTTGCCGAGCTTCACCTCGCGGTCGGCGCGGTCGGCCGGCAGCGTCGACTCCACCCGCCGCCGCATCGCCTGCACGTCCTCGACGAAGCCCTTGCGGGTGCCGACGCTCCAGACCATCGGCGCCGTCATGGCCGTGAAGGCCTCGCCGAGCGCGATGTCACCGGCCATCGGCCGCGCCTTGAGCAGCGCCTGGAACTCCCAGGTCTGGGCCCACCGCGTGTAGTAGGCCGTGTGGCTGGCGAGGGTGCGCACCAGCGGGCCCGCGCCGCCCTCGGGCCGCAGCCCGGCGTCGACCGGCCAGGCCACCAGTCCGCAGACGCGCATCATCTCGGCCGCCAGCCGGGTGGCCGTCCTCAGCGCCGCGTCGTCCCCGCCCTCCTCGAGCGGCTCGGCGACGAAGACGACGTCGACGTCGCTGACGTAGTTGAGCTCCCGTCCGCCCGCCTTGCCCATCCCGATCACCGCGAGCCGGCAGGGGGCGGCGTCCTCGGCGAGCGAGGTGAGGGCCACCGCCAGCCCCGCCGACAGCGTCGCGGAGGCGAGGTCGGCCAGCTCGCCGCCGACGTCCTCGACGCTCACCGCGCCGACGACGTCGCGGGCGGCCAGGACCAGCAGGCAGCGGCGGTAGGCCGCCTTCAGCCGCTCGACGGCCTGCCCGGTCGGCAGGGTCGCCCGCGCCCCGCCGGTCCCCCACGGCAGCGGCTCGTCGGCGGGCGCGCCGACGGCGGCGAGCAGCTGCGAGGTGAGGCCGAACCGGCTCGGCCGCGCGTGCAGCTGGTCGTCGTCGACGAGGGCGTGCCAGTCGGCGGGGTGCGCGACCAGGTGCTCCCCCAGCGCGACGCTCGTGCCGAGGACGCCGAGCAGGCGGGCCCGGAAGCCCGGTCGGCCGCACACCGCGGCACGCAGCTCGTCGGGGTCGTCGACGGCCGCCAGCAGCCGGCTCAGCGCGCCGACCGCGAGGTCGGGATCGGCCGCGTCGGCGGCCGCCGTGACGAGCTCAGCTGCCGGCTCGTCCGCCGGTCGGCCGTCCTTCCACACGCTGAGCGCGACGAGAGCCGCCTCGGTCTCGGCGATGTCGGAGAAGCCGAGGCGCACCAGCAGGCTGGCCCCGGTCCCCCGCTCCCCGAGCACGCTCATCCGCGTCGCCCAATCCTGCTGATCATCCGCAGGATCCCCGTCGTAGCAGGGCCGCCGAGCCGCCTAGGACGGCGATGCTGCGGATGATCAACGGGAGGTGCACGGGGGCTAGCCCTCGAGCAGCGGGAGGGTCACCCGGCCGCGACCGGCGGCGAGGGCGGCGAAGCGCTCGATCACCGGACGCCAGCACGCCTCGACCTCCGGCAGCTCCTCGACGACCTTCTCCGCGAGGGCGACGGGGTCGAGCCCTGCCTCCTCGACCGCCCGCCCGTAGTGCGCACCCCAGTGGCGGACCATCTCCGGCGGGGTCTCGATGTGGAACTGCAGCCCCCACGCGCAGGAGCCCAGCCGGAAGGCCTGGTTCTCGTAGCGCGAGCTCGCGGCGAGGTGCACCGCTCCCGGCGGCAGGTCGACGATGGCGTCCTCGTGCCACTGCACGACCGTCGGGGTGAACGGCACGTCGGCGAACAGCTCGTCGTCCCAGGCGGCGTCGCGCTTGGCGACCAGCCGCGCACCGGCCTCGATGCCCTCAGCGCCCTTCTCGACGCGGCCGCCGTTCGCCTCGGCCAGCAGCTGGGCGCCGAGGCAGACGCCGAGCGTCGGCACCGACTCCGAGACCGCCTGCCGGAGAAGCTCTTTCGTCTCGGGCAGCCAGGCCGCGGACGCGTCGTCGTACGCCTGCTGCGGTCCGCCCATGACGACGAGGGCGTCGTACGCCGTGACGTCCGGAGGCAGGGCGTCGCCGTTCCAGGGCTCGACCACGACGAGCTCGACGCCCGCCTCCGACAGCCAGTCGCCGACGTAGCCGACGCCCTCGGTCGGCGAGTGGGTGATGACGAGCGCGCGCGTCACAGAACCGGCAGGTAGCGGCCGAGCTCGAACGGCGTGACCTCGGCGCGGTAGGCGTCCCACTCGGCCCGCTTGTTGCGCAGGAAGAAGTCGAAGACGTGCTCGCCGAGGGTCTCCGCGACCAGCTCGCTGCTCTCCATCACGGAGATGGCCTCCGCGAGACTGCCTGGCAGCGGGGCGATCCCGAGCGCCCGGCGCTCCCCGTCGGTCAGCGCCCAGACGTCGTCCTCGGCACCGGGCGGCAGCTCGTAGCCCTCCTCCACGCCCTTGAGGCCGGCGGCCAGCAGGACGGCGAAGCAGAGGTAGGGGTTGGTGGCGCTGTCGGGGCTGCGGACCTCGATGCGGGTCGAGCCGCTCTTGCGCGGCTTGTACATCGGCACGCGCACCATCGCGCTGCGGTTGTTGCTTCCCCAGCAGACGTACGGCGGGGCCTCGCCGCCGAAGACCAGCCGCTTGTAGGAGTTCACCCACTGGTTCGTCACGGCGGTGATCTCGGGGGCGTGCTTGAGCAGCCCGGCGATGAAGTGCTTGGCGACCTTGCTCAGGTGCAGCGGGTCCGAGGGGTCGAAGAAGGCGTTCTGGTCGCCCTCGAAGAGGGAGAGGTGGGTGTGCATCCCGCTGCCCGGCTGGTCGCTGAACGGCTTCGGCATGAAGCTCGCGTAGACGCCCTGGGAGAGCGCGACCTCCTTGATGACGTGCCGCGTCGTGAGGATGTTGTCGGCGGTGGAGAGCGCGTCGGCGTAGCGCAGGTCGATCTCCTGCTGGCCGGGCGCGACCTCGTGGTGGCTGAACTCCACCGAGATGCCCATCCGCTCGAGCATCGTGATGGCGTCGCGGCGGAAGTCCTGGCTGACGCCGTGCGGGGTGAGGTCGAAGTAGCCGGCGCTGTCGACCGGGACCGGCCGCTCGCCCGGACCGGGCAGGCCCTTGAGCAGGAAGAACTCGATCTCGGGGTGGGTGTAGAAGGTGAAGCCCGCGTCGGCCGCCTTGCCGAGCGCGCGGCGCAGCACGTGCCGCGGGTCTGCCCAGGAGGGCGTGCCGTCGGGCATCGTGATGTCGCAGAACATCCGCGCCGTGCCCGGGCCGTCGTCAGGGTCGCGCCACGGCAGCACCTGGAAGGTCGCCGGGTCGGGCTTGGCGAGCATGTCGCTCTCCTGCACCCGGGTGAAGCCCTCGATGGCCGAGCCGTCGAAGCCGATCCCCTCGGCGAACGCGCCCTCGAGCTCCGCCGGCGCGATGGCCACCGACTTGAGCGTGCCCAGCACGTCGGTGAACCACAGCCGGACGAAGCGGATGTCGCGCTCCTCCAGGGTGCGGAGGACGAACTCCTGCTGCTTGTCCACGGGCGGACCCCTCCGATCGGCGAGGTCCCCACGCTAGTGCGCGACCCGTCAGCCGGCGGCAGGCCCCGTCAGCACGAGCTGAGCGATGCCGGACGTGCCGGAGGTGCCCTCGGGCAGCGTGACGGTCAGCGTGCCCCTGCCGAGGGCCTCGAGCTCCTCGGCGGTGAGCGCGATGCGCACCTGCGACCCGGCGGGGGTGTCGTCGAAGCGGATGTCCATGACGCCTTGCTACCAGGTGCGGCGCGGCGGTTCGGGGGCATGCTGAGGCGCGACGCCCACTTCCTGGAGGAACCTTGACCACGTCCACCGTCAGCGCCAGCGGCACCTTCTCCCTCGGCGGCGACCTGCCCGTCACCCGGCTCGGCTTCGGCGCCATGCGCATCACCGGGAAGGGCATCTGGGGGCCGCCGGCCGACCGCGACGAGTCGCTGCGCGTGCTGCGCCGCGCCGTCGAGCTCGGCGTCGACTTCATCGACACCGCCGACAGCTACGGGCCCTTCGTGTCCGAGGACCTCATCCGCGAGGCGCTTCACCCCTACGACGGCGTGCTCGTCGCCACCAAGGGCGGCCTGCTGCGCACCGGCCCCAACGTCTGGCCGGTGTGCGGCAAGCCGGACTACCTGCGGCAGTGCGTGGAGATGAGCCTGCGCCGGCTCGGCGTCGAGCGGATCGACCTGTGGCAGCTGCACCGGATCGACCCGGAGGTGCCGGTCGAGGACTCGCTCGGCGCGATCAAGGAGATGCAGGACGCCGGCAAGATCCGCCACGTCGGGCTGTCCGAGGTCTCCGTCGCCGAGATCGAGCAGGCCCGCAAGGTCGTCGAGGTCGTGTCGGTGCAGAACCTCTACAACCTCGGCAACCGGCAGTCCGAGGAGGTCCTCTCCTACTGCGAGAAGGAGGGCATCGCGTTCATCCCGTGGTTCCCGGTCGCGGCCGGCGAGCTGGCCAAGCCGGGCGGGCTCCTGGACGAGCTCGCCAGGGACCACGACGCGACGCACGCCCAGCTCGCGCTGGCCTGGCTGCTGCGCCGCTCCCCCGTGATGCTGCCGATCCCGGGCACCTCCTCCGTCGCGCACCTGGAGGAGAACTGCGCCGCCGCCGGCGTCGAGCTCACCGACGAGGAGTACGACGCCCTCACAGCAGCGGGCTCGTAGGCTGGCCGCGTGCCCCAGCTGCGCGTCGGACTGGCCCAGGTCGACCCCGTCGTCGGCGACCTCCCCGGCAACGCCGCGCTGGTGCGCCGCTGGACGCGGCAGGCCGTCGACGCCGGGTGCCACCTGGTCGCCTTCCCCGAGATGGTGCTCACCGGCTACCCCGCGGAGGACCTCGTGCTGCGGCACGCCTTCGTGCAGGCCAGCCTCGACGCGCTGACCCGGCTCGCCGCAGACCTCGCCGCGGACGGCTGCGGCGAGGTGGCGGTCGTCGTCGGCTACTGCGGGCGTACGGAGAAGCCGGCCCCGGCGCTGGGCCGTCCCGCGGGCGAGCCGCAGAACAGCGCGGCCGTGCTCTTCCGCGGCGAGGTCGTCAGCCGCTACGCCAAGCACCACCTGCCGAACTACGGCGTCTTCGACGAGTTCCGCTACTTCGTGCGCGGCGACCGGCTGCCGGTGGTGCGCCTGCACGGCGTCGACGTGGCGACGGTCGTCTGCGAGGACCTGTGGCAGGAGGGCGGCCCGATGAGGGTCGCCTGCGCCGCGGACGCGGGCCTGGTCGTCTGCATCAACGGATCCCCTTACGAGCAGGGCAAGGACGAGATGCGCGCCCCGCTCGCCGCGCGCCGGGCCGCCGAGGCCGGGGCGCCCGTGGCGTACGTCAACTGCGTCGGCGGCCAGGACGAGCTGGTCTTCGACGGTGACTCCTTCGTGGTCGACGCAGGCGGTGCCGTGGTGGCGCGCGCGCCGCGCTGGGAGGAGCACCTGCTCGTCACCGACCTCGACCTGGCGGCCGCGACGTCCGACAGCACCGGTCCCGCCGACGCCGGTGACGGCACGTCGATGACGGTGGAGCGGGTGACCCTGACGACCGAGCCGCTGTCGTACGACCCCGCGCCGCCGGAGCTCGCGCCGCCGCTGGACGACGACGCCGAGGTGTGGGGCGCTCTCGTGACGGCGGTGCGCGACTACGTCGAGAAGAACCGCTTCCGCTCGGTGATCCTCGGGCTGTCCGGCGGCATCGACAGCGCCCTCGTCGCGACGATCGCGCGGGACGCCCTCGGCGCGCACCGGGTGCACGTCGTGGGGATGCCGAGCGAGTGGTCGTCCGACCACTCCGTCAGCGACGCCGAGGACCTGGCGAACCGGCAGGGCCTGCAGTGGTCGATCATCCCGATCAAGCCGATGGTCGACGCCTGGAGGTCGAACGTCGAGCTCACCGGGCTGGCCGTCGAGAACCTCCAGGCGCGGGTGCGCGGGACGACCCTGATGGCGCTGTCGAACGAGCACGGTCACCTGGTCCTGACGACCGGCAACAAGAGCGAGGCGGCGACCGGCTTCTCGACCCTCTACGGCGACAGCGCAGGCGGTTTCGCGCCGATCAAGGACGTGCCGAAGCTGCTCGTCTTCCGGCTGGCGCGGTGGCGCAACCGCGTCGCCGAGGAGCGCGGCGAGGTGCCGCCGATCCCCGAGAGCACCATCACCAAGCCCCCTTCCGCCGAGCTCGCTCCGGGGCAGCTCGACAGCGACCGGCTCCCGCCGTACGACGTGCTCGACCCGCTGCTGGACGCCTACGTCGAGGGCGACCAGGGGCGCGAGCAGCTCATCGCAGCGGGCTTCGACGAGGCCACCGTCGACCGGGTCATCACGCTGGTCGACACGGCCGAGTACAAGCGGCGCCAGTCGCCGCCCGGTCCGAAGATCACCGGCCGGGCCTTCGGCCGTGACCGGCGGCTGCCCATCACCTCGCGGTGGCGCGAGTCCGCGGCCCCGACCGCCCCCGAGCCGGAGACCGCCCGCCCGGACCAGCCCTGACCCGGAGCCAGAACCCGGTCAGACGACGATGGCGCTCTCGGACTCGGCGGTGCGCATCCGGGCCTCCTGCTCGTCGGCGCTCGCCGCCTGCAGCCCGCCGCTGGTGCGCAGCGGCAGCTCCTTGACCAGGAACGACAGCACGAACGCCGGCACCAGCAGCATCGCGACCACGACGAACACCGTCGACATCGAGTCGGCGAAGCCCTCGAGCACGACCCGGCGCACCGCCTCCGGCAGCGTGTCGATGATCGAGGTGTCGTTGAGGGCCGAGGCGTTCTCGAACCGGGCGACCACCTCGTCCGGCAGCCCGGCCCGCACCGCGCGCGACTGGATGTTGCCGGCCAGCGAGCCGAAGAGCACGGCCAGCGAGACGGCCGCGCCGAAGGTGCCGCCCATGGAGCGGAAGAAGGTCACCGAGCTCGTCGCGACGCCCATGTCCTTGGGGGGCAGCGCGTTCTGGACCGAGATGACGAGGGTCTGCATGGACAGGCCCAGCCCCATGCCCATCACGACCATGAACGCCATCGGCTGCCAGATCGGGGTGTCCACGCCGAGCGTGGACATCAGCATCAGCGCGACGAACATCAGCGCGGTGCCGACGATGGGCAGCGGCTTGTAGCGACCGGTCCGGCTCATCACCCGGCCGGCGAAGGTCGAGGTCACGAAGATGCCTGCCATCAGCGGGATCATCTGCAGGCCGGCCTCGGTCGGCGACGAGCCCAGCACGATCTGCAGGTAGAGCGGCACGACGACCAGCCCGCCGAACATCCCGGCACCGACCAGCAGCGACATCACGCTGGTGATGCTGAAGACGCTGCTGGAGAACATCCGCAGCGGCAGGATCGCCTCGACGCCCATCCGCCGCTCCCACGGCACGAACGCGAAGAGCGAGCCGAGCGAGAGGGCGATCAGCCCGAGGGTCAGCGACGAGCCCCAGCCCCACTCGCGGCCCTGCTCGGCGACCAGCAGCAGCGGCACGACCGCCGCGGTCAGCAGGCCGGCGCCGATGACGTCGATGCGGTGCTCGTTGACGCGCTTGGGCAGGTGCAGCTTCTTCATCACCACGGCCAGCGCGAGCAGCCCGATCGGGACGTTGATGAGGAAGATCCAGCGCCAGCCGTCGGTGCCGAGGATCGCGTTCTGCCCGGCGAAGGCGCCGCCGATGACCGGTCCGAGCACGCTGCTGGTCCCGAAGACCGCCATGAACCAGCCCTGGTAGCGGCCGCGCTCCCGCGGCGACACCAGGTCGCCGACGATCGCGAAGGCCAGCGACATCAGCCCGCCGGCGCCGATGCCCTGCACCGCGCGGTAGCCGGCCAGCTGGTAGATGTCCTGCGCGGTGGCGCAGAGCAGCGAGCCGAGCAGGAACACCACGATCGCGAAGACGTAGAACGGCTTGCGGCCGTACTGGTCGGACAGCTTCCCGTAGAGGGGCGTCGTGATCGTCGACGCGATGAGGTACGACGTCGTCACCCAGGCCTGAGCGGTCTGGCCCTCCAGCTCGTCGGCGATGGTGCGCATCGCGGTGGAGACGATCGTCTGGTCCAGGGACGCGAGGAACATCCCGAGCAGCAGCCCGGACAGGACGGTGAGGACCTGCCGGTGGGTCAGCGGGGCAGGGGCGGGGGCGGTCATGCGCGGTCCTTCGACGGGGCGAGGGCGACGAGGACGTCGTCGACGATGCGGGCGGCCAGCTCGGGGCCGGGCGGCGGGTCGGTGCGGATGAGGTTGCGGTAGACCATCGGCCCGACGAGCAGGTCGACCGCGTGCCCGGGGTCGACGTCCGGCCGGAAGGCGCCCTCGTCGATCCCGCGCTGGACCACGTCGATGAAGAGCTGGCGCCGCGGGTCGAGCACCTGCTCGCGGTAGCGCTGGAGCAGCATCGGGTTCTCGATGCCGGCGCTGAGCAGCCGCGGGAAGATCTTGCCGGAGATGGAGCTGTCGTTCTTGCGGCGGATCGTCTCCAGCAGCGCGACCAGCTCGTCGCGCACGCCCGTGCCGTCGCGCCGCTCCGGCTGCTCCGACAGCGAGGCGACGGCCTCGACGACCAGCTCCTCCTTGTTGGAGAAGCGCCGGTAGACGCTGGCCTTGCCCACGCCGGCCCGGGCGGCGACGGCCTCGATGGTGAGCCCGTCGTACCCCTCGCTCGCCAGCAGCTCCAGCGTCGCCGCGAGGATCGCCGAGTCGAGCTTCGGGTCGCGCGGCCGCCCGGTCGCCTTGGGGGCGTCGATCGTGGTGGGCATCGGACCCCTTCCTAGACGCCGGCGTATCGCAACTCGACGACGGTACGACCGGCAGTTCCGATACGCAACCGTTCCGCTAGTACGGGCTGCGTGAGACGTGCCACATCGCCAGCCGGCGGTCCGGGTGGCACCCTGGAGTCGTCCGGGGACCACCACGGCCTCGAGTCACGAGAGGGACCTGATGTCCGAGCTGCCCAGCCTCTACGGCGGAGTCCAGAACCGCCGCGTCCGCACCAGCGACCTGCAGCGCGCCAAGGAGCGCGGCGAGCGCTGGGCGATGCTGACGTCCTACGACATGCTCACCGCCGGGATCTTCGAGGCGGCAGGCATTCCCGTGCTGCTCGTCGGCGACTCCGCGGGCAACAACGTGCTCGGCTACGACACCACCGTCCCGGTCACGGTCGACGAGCTGCTGCCGATGGTGCGCGCCGTCGTCCGCTCCACCACGCGACCGCTCGTGGTGGCCGACCTGCCGTTCGGGTCCTACCAGGCCTCACCGCAGCAGGCGCTCGAGACCGCCGTGCGCTTCCTCAAGGAGGGCGGCGCCCACGCGGTGAAGCTCGAAGGCGGTGTCCGGGTGGCGCCGCAGATCGAGCTGCTCGTCTCGGCCGGCGCCCCCGTAATGGGACACGTCGGGCTGACCCCGCAGTCGGAGCTCGTCATGGGCCTGCGGGTGCAGGGTCGCGGCGAGGCCGCCGACGCGCTTCTCGCCGACGCGCTCGCCGTGCAGGAGGCGGGCGCCTTCGCCGTCGTGCTCGAGGCGGTGCCGGCCGACCTCGCCGAGCGGGTCAGCAAGGAGCTGGTGATCCCCACCATCGGCATCGGCGCCGGCGCCGGCTGCGACGCGCAGGTCCTGGTCTGGACCGACATGGCCGGGCTCACGCCGGGCAAGCCGCTGACCTTCGTCAAGCGGTACGCCGACCTGCGCGGCGTGCTGACCGAGGCGACCAGGGCGTACGCCGACGACGTCCGCGAGGGCCGCTTCCCCGGCCCCGAGCACTCCTTCGACTGAGGGCAGCTACTCCCCGCGCAGGAGCTCGCGGATGAGCGGGCCCTTGGCCTCGGCGTAGTGGTTCATGTCGGGCCACACCCGTCCGGCCAGCGAGCGCTTGAGCTCCTCGTACCGCCGGCGCGCCTCGGGGTCGGTCCGGAGCAGGTCGCGGAACCGGAGGTGCGCCTCGATCTCGGGGTCCCCCGGCTCGTAGAGGTGCACGTTGGCGGGTGGCTCCCCCTTGAGCACCCGGTGGCCCTCCTCCCGGACCCGCAGGACGTAGCCCGCGGCCACCAGCTGCTCCACCGCGGCCTCCAGGTCCGCCACCACGACCTGCACGTCGATGATCGGCTTGGCCGCCAGCCCGGGCACGGAGGTGGAGCCGACGTGGTCCACCTCGGCCCCGTCCAGGGCGGCGAGGACCCGGTCGCGGTGCTCCTCGAACAGCCGCGGCCAGGACGGGTCGGGCTCGGCCAGCTCCACGAGGACCGGCCGGCGCCCGCCGATGAGGACCTGGTCGAGGTGCGCGTCGAGGTCAGACATCGAGCTGCCGGGTCAGGACGTCCCGCGCCTCCGCGAGCGACGGGCCGTACCAGGTCAGGTGCCGCCCGCTGACCAGCGCCGCCGGCACCCCCGGGAACGCCTCCGGGCCGTCGGACGCGGTGAACAGGTACGGCTCGTCGGGGAGCACCACGAGGTCGACCGGTGGCAGGTCCGCCAGGACGACCTTCGGGTAGCGGTCGGCCGCCGACGCCAGCACGTTGTCGACGCCCAGCCGGGCCAGCACGTCCCCGGCGAAGGTGTCCCGCCCGACCGCCATCCACGGCCGCCGCCAGATCGGGACGACGGCGCGCCGGCGCGGACCGGCGTACGGCGATGCCCACGACGCGGACGCCGCGTCCAGCCAGGCCGGCCGGTCCAGCCCGCACGCCGCGAGCACCCGCTCGAGCGAGACCAGCGCCTCCGGGAGCGACTCCGGGGCGGTCACCCAGACCGCCACCCCCGCCGCCCGGAGCGCGTCGATGTCCGGCTGCCGGTTCTCCTCCTCGTTGGCGATCACCAGGTCCGGCGCCAGGTCGAGGACGTCCGCGACCCGGGGGTTCTTGGTCCCGCCGATGCGCGGCACGTCGAGGTCCGCCGGGTGGGTGCACCAGTCGGTGGCGCCCACGAGCAGGCCCGGTGCGGTGACGGCGACGGCCTCGGTCAGCGACGGGACGAGGGAGACGACCCGCCCGATGGACGCCGGCAGGCGGACCGGCCGACCGAGGTCGTCGTCAGACGTCGGTGATCCGGACACCGGCGTGCGCCTTGTAGCGGCGGTTGACGGAGATGAGGTTGGCGGTGAGCGCCTCGACCTGGTGGGCGTTGCGCAGCCGCCCGGCGTAGACGCCGCGCATCCCCGGGATCAGCTCGGCGAGCGCCTGGACCAGGTCGGTCGCCTCGCGGTCGTCGCCGAGCACGAGCACGTCGGTGTCGACGGACTCGACCGTCTCGTCGAGCAGCAGCACGGCGCTGACGTGGTGGAAGGCGCCGACCACCCGGCTGCCGGGCAGGACGACCGCGGCCTGCTGCGCAGCGCTGCCCTCCTCGACCGTGAGGGCGTAGGCGCCCTGCTTGTCGAAGCCGAGCGGGTTCACGCAGTCGACGACGACCTTCCCGGTCAGGGTCTCCGCCAAGGAGGCCAGCAGCTCGCGGTGGCCGTCCCACGGCACGGCCACGATCACGATGTCGCCCTCGGCGGCGGCGGTCGCGTTGTCGGCGCCGCGGACCGAGCCGGGCAGCCCCTCGGCCGCCGCCGCGGCCCGTGCGGCGTCGCGGGAGCCGAGCACCACGGGGCAGCCGGCGAGGGCCAGCCGGCGGGCCAGCCCGCGGCCCTGCTCGCCGGTGCCGCCGAGCACGGCCACGGTGGTGCCGGAGGGGTCCAGGGAGGGGGCGGGGCTCTGCGTCATCGGCCGAGTCTGGCACCGCGCGGCACGCCGAGCGCGTTCAGGGCTGTACGAACCGGGGCAAGGAGGGCCAGACTGCGACTCAGGTCACGAATCGACCCCGAGGAAGCAGCAGGAGTCGGCGCAGCCACGGCGAAGACACCTCTCGACGACGACGACAGCGACGCAGGAGGAGGCCCCGGTGGAGCCACGCGACGGGCAGGTGCCGGCTCCCCGCCGTGCCGCGCTCCCGCTGCGCCGCCGCACCGTCCCGCCCGTGTCCCCCGCGGAGCTGCCGTTCGGCGTCCCGGCCGAGGACGCCCCGCGCGTGGCCGACCTGAGCGCCCTGCTCGGCGACATCGACGCCCTCCGCCTGACGCTGCAGACCGACCTCACGCTGGCGGCGGCCGCCCTCGAGGCCGACGCCGCCGGACTGGCCGTCGAGCTCGTCGACGGCGACCTCGCCGAGGTCCGCGCGTTCGGCGCCCGCGCCGCCGGTCGCTTCCACGACCTGCGCGCCGACGAGCTGGTCGAGACCGACGAGCTGGTTCGCGACGAGATCCCGGTCGTCGCTGCGCTCCCCCGCCGCCGGATCCTGTCCGCCGCCCCGCTGATGGCCGCGGCCGCGGCGCTCATCGGCTTCGTGGCGTTCGTGCCGGACCGCGGCGGCGTGCAGTCCCCCGAGACCACCATGACCAGCGCGGCGATGGCCGGCTGGGAGCTCAACCGGCTCGCCCGCGAGGGCGCCCCCGACGAGGCGCTCCGGCTGGCCGCCATGGAGCTCAACGACGAGCTGGCCGAGCTGATCGCGCAGGCCGCGACCGACCCGGCCGCCGCGCAGCAGGCGCTGATGCTGCTCGACAGCACCACCGAGGTGCTCGCCGGTTCGGACGAGCGCGGTGTGCTGCGCGACGTGCTGGCCGAGGCCCGCGCGCTGCGCGAGCGGCTGCGCGAGTCGCTGCCGATGAGCGCGCGCGCGACCCGCACCACCCGCACCGTCGTCCGGTCGGTCGCGCCGGCCGTGCCGCGCGTCGAGGCCGAGCCGGAGCGCTCGCGGACCACCTCGGCCCCCGCGTCGCCGAAGCCCAGCGCCTCGCCGAAGCCCTCGCCGTCGGCTGCCCCGACCTCTCCCCCGCCGGCTCCGTCGCCGCAGCCGTCCAGCCCCTCGCCGCAGCCCAGCTCCGAGGAGGAGGGCCCGCTCTCGGGCACCGACGGGCTGCCCGGCTTCTAGACCGGCTGGAGCAGCACCTCGCGGGTCGCGGGGTCGGCTGACACCAGCTCGACCTCGATCCGCTCCCCCAGGGGAAGGTCGGCTCCCTCGCAGCGCGCCCGCACCGGCGGCTCCTGCAGCTGCACCACGCCGCGGTCGGGACCGGTCTCCACCACGACCCCGTCGAACCGCTCGCCGATCCGTGCCGCCAGGACGACCGCCTCGGCACCGTCCACGACCGCGCGCTCCAGCGCCCCGGCACGGCGGGTCGCCCCGTTCATCACCTCGGGCAGCCTCGGCAGCGCCTCCCGCGCCCAGCCCGGCACCTCCTGCTCGGCGCAGGCGGCCAGGCACACCTCGTTGACGTGCCGGTCCGCGAGCCGGCGCAGCGGCGCGGTGCAGTGGGCGTACGGCAGCGCGACCGCGCTGTGCAGCGGCTGCTCCGGCAGCTCGCCGTCGAAGGCGGTGTAGCCCGCGCCGCGCAGCAGCCGCGTCGCGAGGGTCAGCAGCGCGGCGTGCGGGGGCACGGCCGGGTCGAGGCCGGAGACGACGGCGCCGTACGACTCACCTGCCGGCCACGCCACCCCCAGCGCGAGCGCCGAGCGGCGCAGCTTCTCCACGCCCTCGAGGTCCGCGGGGGGCAGCGTGCGCAGCAGCCCGACCCGCGCCGCCAGCATCAGCCGTGCGGCGGCCGTGCCGGCGAGCAGGCTGATCTGGGCGTTCCACCCCTCGACCGGCAGCATCGCCCGCCAGACCAGGCAGGGCCGGCCGGAGGCGTCGAGCTCCACCTCCTGCGAGGGCGTCGGCAGGTCGACCGCACCCCGCTCGGCGGCGCGCTGCTCGCGCAGCAGGCCGACCTCGCGGAGCAGCAGCAGGACCTCGTCGCCGGTGCCGCCGTCCAGCACCGCCTGCACCCCGGCGTAGTCGAGCCGGGCGCGCGAGCGCACGAGCGCTCGTCGTACGTCGGTGGCCACCAGCGCGCCGTCACCGTCGAGGTCGAGCGTCCACAGGACCGACGGACGCACCGAGTCGGGCAGCAGGCTGGCCGCGTCCTCGGCGAGCACCGGCGGGTGCAGCGGCACGCGCTTGTCGGGGGCGTAGAGCGTGACGCCGCGCTCGAAGACCTCGGCGTCGAGCGCGCCGCCCGGGGTGACGAACGCCGCGACGTCGGCGATGGCGTACGACACCCGGAAGCCGGTCGGGGTCCGCGCGATGTGGAGGGCCTGGTCGAGGTCGAGGCTGCCGGGCGGGTCGATCGTCACCATCGGCAGGTCCGTGCGGTCCAGCTCGGGCAGCCGCGGCGTACGCGCTGCTGCCTCGGCCTCCGCCAGCGCCGCGGGCGAGAACTCCTCGGGCACCTCGAGCTCCGCGCGCAGGCCGTCGAGGTCGAGGGACGTGCCGGGCGGCAGGTGGACGCGCAGGGAGGGCATCTGCGCAGACTAGGAGGAGCGTCGCCGCAGCAGCCGGGCCCAGACCGTCTTGCCGGGCGGCTGCGAGCGCACGCCGTGGTCGGCGGTCAGCAGGTCGACGAGCAGCATCCCGCGACCGCCCTCGGCGTCGTCGTCCGCGGCGCGGATGACCGGCAGCGACGGGGTGCCGTCGCAGACCGCGACGACCACCTCGGTGTCGGTGACCTCGACCTCGAGCCGCACCGGGGGCTCGGCGTGCCGCACGGCGTTGGTGACCATCTCGCTGACGATCAGGGCGACGTCGTCGGACAGGTCGTCCAGCCCGAGCACGACGGCGTCGGAGGTCACCGCCGCCCGCGCCTGGGCCGGACCGGTCTCGTCGTGCGGGACGACCAGTCGCGTGCGCCGACGCCCCACCCGGTCCCGGACGCGGGCCAGCGCCGCGCCGCGGTCCGGCGCGGTCATCACCGCCGGCGCGTCCGGCAGAGCCGTCTCGGGGCACAGCACGAACGGGGCGCGCGGCCATCCGGCGGGCAGGTCGGCCAGCGACGTGAGCCGGCAGCGCGTCTCGTGGCTCAGCCCGTCGGCCGCGGCGAGGTCGAGCACCACGCCCTGCGGCTGGGTGTCGAGCAGGCGCGCGGCTGCGGTCACCAGCCCGTCGGCCTCGCCGACCTCCACCCGTCCGGAGACGGAGAGGACGACCACGCCGTCGCAGTCCTCCTGGCGGAGCAGCACGGGAAGGGCACCTCGTCGCCTGGTCTCGGGTCCTCGGGTCAGGGCCCGCGGGAGCGAGCACCCCCTGGATGCCCGAGCAGGCACGCCGGAACCCGACGTATCGCAGGTCTAGCGCCGGCGCAAGCCCGTCAGGGTGACGGCTCGACTACAGGCAGGTACACGCGACCGCCCGACTCGGCGAACTCCGCGGACTTCTCCTTCATCCCGAGCTCCAGCGCGGCCTTCTCGTCGACCCCGTGCTCTGCGGCGTACTTCCGGACGTCCTGGCTGATCCGCATCGAGCAGAAGTGCGGGCCGCACATCGAGCAGAAGTGCGCCGTCTTCGCCGCGCCGGCCGGCAGCGTCTCGTCGTGGTAGTCCCGCGCCGTGGTCGGGTCCAGCGAGAGGTTGAACTGGTCCTCCCAGCGGAACTCGAAGCGCGCGTCGGAGAGCGCGTCGTCCCAGGCCTGCGCGCCCGGGTGCCCCTTGGCGAGGTCCGCGGCGTGCGCGGCGATCTTGTAGGTGATGACGCCGTCCTTGACGTCGTCGCGGTCGGGCAGCCCCAGGTGCTCCTTGGGGGTGACGTAGCAGAGCATCGCGGTGCCGTACCAGCCGATCATCGCCGCGCCGATCGCGCTGGTGATGTGGTCGTAGCCCGGCG
Organism: Actinomycetales bacterium; assembly: GCA_036675425.1. Lineage (GTDB taxonomy): Bacteria > Actinomycetota > Actinomycetes > Mycobacteriales > SCTD01 > SCTD01. The sequence continues at coordinate 36,367 of JAKFFB010000242.1, forward strand.
CGATGTCGGTCGTCAGCGGGCCGAGCGTGTAGAACGGCGCCTCGGAGCAGACCTCCAGCTGGAGGTCCATGTTCTCCTTGATCTTGTTCATGGGGACGTGGCCGGGGCCCTCCACCATGACCTGGACGTCGTACTCCCAGGCGATCTTCGTCAGCTCGCCGAGGGTGCGCAGCTCGCTGAACTGCGCCTCGTCGTTGGCGTCGGCGATGCAGCCGGGGCGCAGGCCGTCGCCGAGGGAGAACGTCACGTCGTACTGCGCCATCAGCTCGCACATCTCGCGGAAGTGCGTGTAGAGGAAGTTCTCCTCGTGGTGGGCGAGGCACCAGGCGGCCATGATCGAGCCGCCGCGGCTGACGATGCCGGTCTTGCGGGTCGCGGCCATCGGGACGTAGCGCAGCAGCACGCCGGCGTGCACGGTGATGTAGTCGACGCCCTGCTCGAACTGCTCGATCAGGGTGTCGCGGTAGATCTCCCAGGTGAGGTCCTCGGACTTGCCGTTGACCTTCTCCAGCGCCTGGTAGATCGGCACCGTCCCGATCGGGACCGCGCTGTTGCGCAGGATCCACTCGCGGGTGGTGTGGATGTTGCGGCCGGTCGACAGGTCCATCACCGTGTCGGCGCCCCACCGGGTCGCCCAGGTCATCTTGTCGACCTCCTCCTCGATGGAGGAGGCGACCGCGCTGTTGCCGATGTTGGCGTTGATCTTCACCAGGAAGCCCCGGCCGATGGCCATCGGCTCGATCTCCGGGTGGTTGACGTTCGCGGGGATGACCGCGCGGCCGCGGGCGACCTCGGCGCGCACGAACTCCGGGTCCAGCCCCTCGCGCAACGCCACGAACTCGACCTCGGGGGTGACGGTGCCGGCCTTGGCGTACGCGAGCTGGGTGACGGTGCGGCCGGGCAGCGCCCGGCGCGGCTTGCGGCCGGCCTGCTCGAAGACGCTGTCGAGGTTGCGGTGGTCGTGCGCCTTCAGCCCGTTGTCGACCGGCTGCACGGGACGCCCGTCGTACTCCTCCGTGTCCCCGCGCTCGGCGATCCAGTCCTTGCGGAGCGCCGGGAGGCCGAGGCGCACGTCGGTGCGCAGCGTCGGGTCGGTGTACGGCCCGCTCGTGTCGTAGAGCACGACGCTGTCGCCGGTGCTCAGGACGACCTCGCGCATCGGCACGCGCAGGTCGGGGCGGCTGCCCTGCAGGTAGGTCTTGCGGGATCCGGGGAACGGCGTGCCCTGGGTGGTGGGGGCGTCGTCGACAGCGGTCATCTCGGGGTTCCTCCCTACGCCGGTGCTAACCGGGTCAGGTGCGAACGGTCGGCGGCCGGTCCTGCCGCCCTCTCGGCCTCGGCGCGAGGCTCCCGCGGGTCGCTGCGGACACTACGCCGTCCGGCAGGATGGTGGGCATGCGCGAGGTGGAGGTACGGGACGACGGCATCCGGCTGGGCCAGCTCCTGAAGCTGGCCGACCTGGTGGAGCAGGGCTCCGACGTGCGGCCGCTGCTGGAGCAGGGGGTCGTCACGGTGGGCGGCCGGGTGGAGACCCGCCGCGGCCGGCAGCTCAAGAAGGGCGACGTCGTGGCGGTCGGCGAGGAGAAGGTCCGCCTGGTCTAGGCAGGCAGGCGCTCCTGGGTTGGCAGGATCACGTGGTGCTCCGGACGCAGCCGGCGGGTGCGGGCGCGGAACTCCAGCGTCGTCCCGGGCCAGTTCTGGGTGTTGCGGCCGCTCGCGTCGAGGTACCAGCTGCGGCAGCCGCCGGCGAAGACGGTCCCGGCGAGCCGCCGCTGCAGCCTGCGGTTGTAGTCGCGCTGCACGTCCTCGCGCACCTCGATCGTGCCGCCGTCGCGCAGCCGCCGGACGGCATCGCGCACGTACGCGATCTGGCTCTCCAGCATCAGCACGATCGAGCTGTGCCCGAGGTTGGTGTTCGGGCCGTAGAGGAGGAACAGGTTGGGGAAGCCGTGCACCGCCGTGCCCAGGTAGGCCTCCGCTCCACGAGCCCAGGCCTGCGACAGCCGGATGCCGCCGCGCCCCACCACCTCCATCGGCGCCAGCAGCTCGGTCGCGGCGAAGCCGGTGCCGAGGATCAGCGTGTCCGCCTCGTGCAGCACCCCGTCCGCGGTGAGCACGCCCTCCGGGACGACCCGCGCGACCGGCGACGTCACCAGGTCGACGTGCGGCAGCTGGAGGGTCGGGTACCAGTCGTTGCTCTGCAGGATCCGCTTGCACCCCATGGGATCTGACGGCGTCACCTTCGCCCGCAGCACCGGGTCGGGCACCGCGGTCTCGAGGTGCTTGGCGAACCGCGACTCGAGCACCGCCATCAGCCGCGGCTCGGTGTTGAAGCCCAGGCTGCGGCTCTCGTTCGCGCAGAAGGTGCGCAGCCGGTCGAGCTGCAGCAGCGCCGGCCAGCGGTCGAGGGCGCGCTGGGTCGCGGGGCCGTACTCCCGATCGGGCTTGGGGATGACGTGCGGCGCCGAGCGCTGCAGCACCGTGACGTGCGCCGCGACCTTCGCGACCTCGGGCACGAACTGGATCGCGCTCGCTCCGGTGCCGAGCACCAGCACCCGCCGACCGGTGAGGTCGTGGTCGTGCCGCCACTCCGCGGAGTGGAACGTCGTGCCGGCGAAGTCGCCCAGCCCGGCGACGTCCGGTCGCGACGGCCGGCTCAGCTGGCCGCAGGCGGCGACGAGGACGTCGCAGGAGTACGACGAGCCGTCCGAGAGCCGGAGCTCCCACGCAGCCCCGTCCCACGCGGCGGAGAGCACCTCGGTGCGGAAGCGCACGTGCGGGAGCACGCCGACGTCGGCGGCGACCCGGCGCAGGTAGGCGTGGATCTCGGCCTGCGGGGCGAAGCGGCGCGACCAGCGGCCGGTGGGCGCGAAGGAGAAGGAGTAGAGGTGGCTCGCCACGTCGCAGGCCGCGCCGGGGTAGGTGTTGTCCCGCCACACGCCGCCGACGTCGTCGCTGCGCTCGAAGAGCACCAGGTCGCGCTCGCCGTCCTGCAGCAGGCGCACGGCGGCGCCGATGCCGCCGAAGCCGGTGCCGACGATCGCGATGCGGGTCATCCTGCGGACGGTACGGCCGCGCAGGCCGCTTCCCCAGGTCCGCCGCGGCCACTCACTTGACACTTCCGGCCACACTTCCCCCGTGACCGTCCGCAGCGCCGCGAGCGCCCTGCTGCTCGTCCGCCTGGGCGAGGAGCGCGGGGTGCCGGCCGCGACGGCGCTGGCCGGCACCGGGCTGTCGCTGCCCGACCTGCTCCGCCCGGGCGCCGAGGTCGAGGCCGCGGACGAGCTGGCGGTGATGGCCAACCTGGTCGCCGCCGACCCCGACCCGACGCTGGGGCTGGAGGCGGGCACCCGCTACCACCTGACGACCTACGGCATCTGGGGGTTCGCCCTCGCCAGCAGTCCTACCGTGCGCAGCGCGCTGGAGGTCGGGCTCCGCTTCGCCGACCTGTCCTTCACCTTCTGCCGCTTCTCCGTGGCGGAGACCGGCGGCGAGCTGCTGCTGCGGCTCGACGCCCGTGACGTGCCGGAAGGCGTACGCGAGCTCGTCGTCACGCGCGACCTCGCCGCGCTGCGGACCATCGCCGCCGAGCTCACCGGGGGCGCGGTCCGGCTGACCCGGGTCGCGCTGCCGACGCCGCGGCCGCCGGGGGTGCAGCGGCACGTCGAGGTGCTCGGCGTCGAGCCGGAGTTCGACGCCCCCGTCGCGCTGGCCGCGCTCGACCCGGCCGTCCTGGACCTGCCGCTCCCCCAGGCAGACGAGCTCGCGGCGGCCACGACCGAGGCGCAGTGCCGCGCCCTGCTCGAGCGCCGCCGCGGCCGCACGGGCGCGGCCGGCGCCGTCCGCGACCTGATCGTCGCCCGGCCGTCGTCGATGCCCGGGATCGCCGAGGTCGCCGGCGCGCTCAACCTCTCCGAGCGCACCCTGCGCCGCCGGCTCGCCGAGGAGGGCACGTCCTTCCGCGGGCTGGTCGACGAGGTGCGCGAGGCGCTCGCGGAGGAGCTGCTCGGCACCGGCCTCGGGGTCGAGCAGGTGGCCCGGCGGCTCGGCTACGCGGAGACGGCGAGCTTCACGCACGCCTTCACCCGGTGGAAGGGCGCGTCGCCGCGAGCGTGGGCCCGGGCGCGTCCGTCGTACGGTCCTGTCCCATGACCCTCGGCGATCCGCTCCCGACGACGTTCCTGCCCCGGCACGTACCGCCCGGGCGGCGGACCGCGGTGCTGCTGCTGACCTGCCCCGACACCCGCGGGATCGTCGCGGCGGTCGCGGACTTCCTCGCCCGGCACGGCGCCAACATCGTGGAGGTCGACCAGCACACCGACCACCACGACGGGGTCTTCTTCCAGCGGGTGGAGTTCGAGCTGGACGGCTTCGACCTCGAGCCCGACCGGGTGCTGGAGGAGTTCCGCGAGGTGAGCGAGCGCTTCTCGATGGAGTGCGAGCTGCGGCTGCCCGAGCAGGTCGCGCGCATCGGGGTGCTCGCCAGCCGGCAGCCGCACTGCCTGCTCGACCTGCTGGCCCGCTGGCGCACCGGCGAGCTGCACGCCGACATCGCCTTCGTCGCGAGCAACCACACCGACCACGCCGAGGCGTGCGCGTTCTTCGGGGTGCCGTTCCACCACCTGCCGAACGACCTCGGCAAGGACGTGCAGGAGGAGCGGCTGCACGCGCTCGTCGACGAGGCGGGCGCCGAGCTGCTCGTGCTCGCGCGCTACATGCAGGTGCTCAGCGAGGACTTCGTCGCGCGCTACCCGCACGGGATCATCAACATCCACCACTCGCTGCTGCCGGCGTTCGTGGGCGCGAAGCCCTACCACCAGGCGTACGAACGAGGCGTCAAGGTCATCGGCGCCACCGCGCACTACGCGACCGAGGAGCTCGACCAGGGGCCGATCATCGCCCAGGACGTGGCCCGCGTGACGCACCGCGACTCGGTCGAGGACCTGGTCGCCCGCGGCCGCGACCTCGAGGCGCTGGTGCTCGCGCGCGCCGTGCGGCTGCACCTCGCGGCGAAGGTGCTCGTCTACGGCGGTCGTACCGTCGTCTTCGGCTGAGAGCCGGATCACACCCTGTCGGGGGAACCCGACGCGCGCACCGCGGTTCTACTGAGACGGCCGTCCCTGTCCCGAGGAGCTCCATGTCCGTCGCCGAGCCCGCACCGCCCGCAGCCGCCTCCCCGGCGGACGAGCCCGTCCCGACGACCCACCACAAGGGGCTCGCGCTGGCGGTCATCGCGATCAGCCAGCTGATGGTCGTGCTCGACGCGACCATCGTGAACGTCGCGCTGGAGCGCATCCAGGTCGCGCTGTCGTTCACCTCGCAGTCCGACCTGCAGTGGGTGGTGACCGGCTACGCGCTGACCTTCGGCGGCTTCCTGCTGCTCGGCGGCAAGCTGGCCGACCGGATCGGCCGCCGCAAGGTCTTCATCGTCGGCTCGGTGCTCTTCGCCGTCGCGTCGCTGCTCGGCGGCATCGCGGAGAACCAGACCGTGCTCATCGCGGCCCGCGCGCTGCAGGGCCTCGGCGGGGCGTTCATGTCACCCGCCGCGCTGTCGCTGCTGACCGTCGTCTTCCCCGAGGGCAAGGAGCGAGACAGGGCGCTCGGCATCTGGGCCGCCATCACCGCGGGTGGCGCTGCTCTGGGCCTGATCCTCGGTGGCGTGCTCACGGAGTACCTCTCCTGGCGCTGGGTCTTCTTCGTCAACATCCCGATCGCGGTGCTCGCCGTCGTCGGCGCGCTGAAGTTCGTGCCGGAGAGCCGCGACCGCTCCGCCCGCGGCTTCGACGTGCCGGGCGCGGTCCTGGTGACCGGCGGCCTGATGTCGCTCGTCTACGGCCTGGTGAAGGTCAACGACGACGACGTCAGCGGCACCGCCAAGGTGGCCTTCTTCGCCGCCGCCGGCGTGCTCCTGCTGCTGTTCGTGCTGTGGCAGCGGCGGGTGGAGAGCCCGCTCGTGCCGTTCCGCATCTTCCGCAACCGCAGCGTGCTCGGCGCCGACATCGGCGCGCTGCTCATCGGCGCGGGCATCTTCGGCATCTTCTTCTTCCTCACCCTCTGGATGCAGGTCCTCAACGGCTACAGCCCGATCCGGGCCGGTCTGGCCTTCCTGCCGATGACCCTGCTCATCGGGGTCGGCGCGGGCATCTCGGCCAACCTCATCGGCCGGATCGGCCCGCGGCCGCTGCTCATCGTCGGCCCCCTGCTCGCCGCCGGCGGCCTGCTCCAGCTCGCGCTGCGGCTCGAGCCGGACAGCTCCTACCTCGGCGTCGTCATCCCCTCGCTCGCCATGGTCGCGATCGGCATGGGCCTGTCCTTCGTCGCGCTCACCAGCGCCGCGGTCGCCGGGGTCCCGCACGACGACGCGGGCATCGCCTCGGCGCTGCTCAACGCCGGGCAGCAGGTCGGCGGCGCGCTCGGCCTGGCCGTGCTGACCGCCGTCAGCACCAGTCGTACGAAGGACCTGCTGCCCGAGGGCGTCGAGGGGCTCGAGTCGCTCGCCGCCCCGGCGGACCCCTCCGCGGCGCCCGACCCGGCGTTCATCGCGCAGGTCTTCGGCGCCGTCAACGACGGCTGGGTGCTCGGCTTCGGCATCGCCAGCAGCTTCCTGCTGCTGAGCGCCGTCGTCTTCGGCGCGCTGGTCCGCGTGAGCAAGGAGCAGGCAGCCCGCGCGCTCAAGGAGGGCGCGGCCGCCGCCGGCTGATGCGAGGCTGGTGACCGTGCGCCGCTTCCCCCTCCTCCCGCTCGCGCTCGCCGGCCTGCTGCTGACCGGCTGCGCCGACGCGCGGATCGACCCGGTCGCCGCGCCACCCCCGAGCCCCAGCGCCAGCCCGACGCCCAGCGCCAGCCCGTCGCCCAGCCCCAGCCCGGTGCCGGCGCCGTCCCCGTCCTGGGTGGTCGGGGCCTCCCCGCTTCCCCTGCGCCCGGACGGCTTCGGCCAGGTGCTGGACACCCCGGCGGTGCTGCGCGACCGGCGCATGACGAGCCGGTCGCTGCTGCCACCGCCGAGGGACGGGCGCTATGCGGCGACGGTCGGCGCGGTCACCCCCGCCGTGCGGCAGCGGATGGGCCGGACCTGGTCCGATGCCTGCCCGGTCGGGTTGAGCGGCCTGCGCTACCTCACCGTGTCGTTCCGCGGCTTCGACGGCGCAGCGCACACCGGCGAGCTCGTCGTGAACGCCGAGGTCGCCGACGACGTCGTGCAGGTCTTCCGGCGGCTGTTCGAGGCGGGCTTCCCGATCGAGGAGATGCGGCTGCCCACCACCGCCGACCTCACCGCGCCGCCGACCGGCGACGGCAACAACACCGCCGGCCTGGTCTGCCGCGCGGCGCGGGGGCAGAAGACGTGGTCACAGCACGCGTACGGCCTGTCGGTCGACGTGAACCCCTTCCACAACCCGCTGGTCAAGCGCGACCTGGTGCTGCCGGAGCTGGCCAGCGCCTACGCGGACCGCACGCGGGTCCGCCCCGGCATGCACCTGCCGGGCGGACCGTCGGTGCGGGCCTTCGCCGAGATCGGCTGGGAGTGGGGCGGCGACTGGCGCAGCAGCAAGGACTACATGCACTTCAGCCGGAACGGCCGCTGACCGCTGTCAGGCGTGCACGCCTGCCCGGAGCACGGCGACGGGGCACACCGCGTGCTGGGCGACCGACGTGCTCGTCGAGCCCAGCAGCAGCCCGGTGAAGCCGCCGCGCCCGCGCGAGCCGACGACCAGCAGGTCCTGCGGCTGGACCAGCTCGAGCAGCTGCTCCCCCGCGTGGCCGGTGACCACCTCGGGCTCGACGACGCCCTCGAAGGTGCCGACGGCGGAGCGGAGAGCCGTCCGCTCGTGGTCCTCGAGCTCGGCCAGGCTGAGGTCCGAGGCGACCTCGTCGAAGCTCGCCTCGCGGACGAAGACGGGGATCAGCGGCCAGCCTCGACGGGAGGCCAGGTCGGCCGCCCACTGCAGGGCGGCCTTCGACTGCGGGCTGTGGTCGACGCCGACCACCACGCGCGGTGAGCGGGTGCCGGCCGGGCGCGGCTCGGGGACGACGACCACCGGGCTCGCGGCGTGGTGCAGCAGCGACGAGGACACCGAGCCGAGGACCGCCCGGGAGAGCGCCGACGCCGAGCGGGTGCCGACGACGACGAGGTCGGCCGTACGCGACATCTCGGCCAGGACCGCGGCGGCCGGTCCGCGCAGGGCGGCCACGCCGGTCTCGATCCCGTCCGCGCCCGCCACCTTGCCGGTCGCGTCCTTGAGCAGCTCCTCGGCGGTCTCGAGCGCGAGCTGCTCCACCCTCGCGGGATCGGTGACGAGCACGCCGCCCAGCGGGTAGCCGGCGGTCGCGAGATCGGTCCAGGCGCACAGGGCCGTCACCTTCGAGCCGCGGCGCACACCCTCCTCGAGGGCCCACTCCAGAGCACCGACTGCTGCTGCGGACCGGTCCACGCCGACGACGATGCCGTCCATCTCGACTCTCCCTCTGCTGTCGCGGTCCGACGACCGGACCTGCACGTCAAGCGTGGCTCCCGCAGCACGGACCGGCCAGGGTCCTAGGTCCCGGGTCAGGCCGTGGCGATCGCGTCCAGCACCTTCAGCCGCGCCGCCCGCCGGGCCGGCCACACCGCGGCCAGGACCCCGACGAGGGCGGCGAGGAGCACGAAGACGACGAGCCGGCGGTACGGCACCTCGAGCGTGCTGATGCCCTGCTCCGACAGCGCGCGCACCAGGCTGGTGCCGAAGACCACGCCGAGCAGCACGCCGAGCGTGGCACCGTAGACGGCGATCACGACCGACTCGAGCCGCACCATCCGCCGCAGCGCGCGGCGGTCCATCCCGATCGCGCGCAGCAGCCCGATCTCGCGAGTGCGCTCGATGACCGACAGCGCCAGCGTGTTGACGATGCCGAGGACGGCGATGAGCACCGACAGCACCAGCAGCGCGTTGATGATGAGCAGCAGCTGGTCGATCTGCGCGCGCTGCTCGTCCTTGAACTCGCCCTGGTCCTTGAGCGTGACGACCGGGTACGCCGAGACGATCCGGTCGAGCTCGCGCTCCACCGCCGCGCCGTCCGCCCCGTCGGCGAGGGACACGTAGACGAACTGGTCGAGCACGGGACCGCCGGCCCGCTCGTAGGTCTCGATGCCGACGGTGACGGAGCCGAGCGCCTGCATCGCCTCGTAGACGCCGACCAGCTCGAGGTCGGCGCTCTGCCCGTTGGGCAGCAGCATCTCGACCTCGTCGCCGACCGCCCAGCCGCGGGTGTCAGCGGTGACCTCGTCCACGATCAGCCCGTCGGAGCGCAGCCCCTCGCCCGAGCCCTCGACGAAGGTCAGGCTGAGCTCGCGGCCCAGACCGGCCTCGTCGACGGCGCTGATGTAGGCGGACCTGCCGTCGAGCTGGACCACCCCGAACCGGTGGCGCATGACTCCACCGACACCGGCGATCGACCTCGCCTGCTCGGCCACCTCCGGTGTGAAGGGCAGGTTCACGGCGGTCGACACGACGTAGTCGGCCCCGAGCGCCTTGTCGATGAGCGCGCTCACGGAGGCGTTCGTCGACGCCCCGAGGATGCTGAAGGCGCTGACCAGCGCGAGCCCGATCATCAGCGCGGAGGCGGTCGCCGCGGTGCGCCGGGGGTTGCGCAGGGCGCTCTCGCGGGCCAGGTGGCCGGTGCGGCCCCACAGCCGCGGCAGGACGGACCCGACGACGCGCAGGAACGGCACGGCCAGCACGGGGCTGAGCGCGATGGCCGCGAGCACGAGCGCGAGCGACCCGATGCCGACCAGGGACGCGGCGTTCCCGGCCGACTCCGCCGCCGACGCCGCGACCAGGGCGCCGATCCCGAGGACGGCGAGGACGGCACCGAAGGCCGTACGACGGCGCAGCGAGCGCTCGACGTGCGGGACGTCGTCGCGCATCGCGACCACGGGAGCGGTCCGGGCCGCGCGCCGCGCGGGCAGGTACGCGGCCACGAGGGTCACCAGCACGCCGACGGCGTACGCCCACAGCACGGTGTCGCCGGCGAAGACCAGGCCGCCGTCGAGGGTGAGCCCGAAGCGGCCGAAGAGCGCGCGCAGCAGGGAGGCGATGCCGAAGCCGCCGAGCAGCCCGACGGTCGACCCGAGCAGGCCGAGCAGGAGCGCCTCGGTCAGCACGGAGCGCGTGACCTGGCCGCGGCTGGCGCCGAGCGCGCGCAGCAGCGCGAGCTCGCGGGTGCGCTGGGCGACGAGCATCGAGAAGGTGTTGAGGATGATGAAGGTGCCGACGAAGAGGGCGACCCCGGCGAAGACCAGCAGGAAGACGCTGACGAACGCCAGGCCCTCCGCGAAGGACGAGGAGAGGTCGTCGGCCTGCTCGTCCTTGGTCTTGACGTCGTAGTCCCTGCCCAGGACGGCGGCCACGCGCGACTTGAGCTCGGCGTCGCTCACGCCGTCCTCGGCCGCGACGCTGACACCGGTGAACTGCCCCGCCTCGCCGATCAGCCGCTGCGCGGTGGCGGTGTCGAAGGCTGTCAGCGACGCACCGGCCAGGCCGCCGGTGTCGCCGAAGCGGAAGACGCCCACGAGCTCGGCCTCGACGCGCGGCCCCGTGGTGAGCAGGACCACCCGGTCGCCGATCTCGTAGCCGGTCTCCTCGACCGCGCCGGTGTCGAGCGCGACCTCCCCCTCGCGCTCGGGACCCCTGCCCTCGACGAGCGTGGTGGGGCTGAGCCGGGCGTCGCCGTCCCAGCTGATGCCGATGCCCGGCGCGCCGCCGGTGTCGAGCACCTCGCCGTCGCGGTCGAGGATGTAGACGCCCTCGGCCTGGACGTAGCCGCCGACGGCAGCGACCCCGTCGACCTGCCGCACCCGGTCGACCACCGTCGCGGGGATGCGCTCGACCGCGCTGCCACCGCCGGTCCCGGCGAGCCCGACCTCGAAAGCCGCTGCGGGCTCGATGTTCACGTCGGCTGCCGTGGTGCGGAACAGGTCGTTGAACGTCTTGCTCAGCGTGTCGGTGAAGATCATCGTGCCCGACACGAAGGCCACGCCGAGGACGATCGCCAGTCCTGACAGTGCCAGCCTCAGCTTGTGCGAGAGCAGGCTCCGCAGGGTCGCGCGCCACATGTCAGCCGCCCTGCGGGGAGCCGCTGTCGTGCGGGGTGTCGAACGCCTTCATCCGCTCCAGCACCCGGTCGCTCGTCGGGTCGTCCATCTCGTCGACGATGCGCCCGTCACCGAGGAACAGCACGCGGTCGGCGAACGACGCCGCTCCGGGGTCGTGCGTCACCATCACGACCGTCTGGCCGAGGTCGCTCACCGAGGAGCGCAGGAACGACAGCACGTCGGCGCCGCTCCTGGAGTCGAGGTTCCCGGTCGGCTCGTCGGCGAAGACGATGTCGGGAGAGCTGGCGAGCGCTCGGGCGCACGCGACCCGCTGCTGCTGGCCACCGGACAGCTCGGCCGGGCGGTGCGACAGGCGCGGTCGCAGGCCGACGGCGTCGACGACGGTGTCCAGCCAGGCCTGGTCGGGCTTGCGCCCGGCGATGTCCATCGGCAGCGTGATGTTCTCCAGCGCCGTGAGCGTCGGCAGCAGGTTGAACGCCTGGAAGACGAAGCCCACCTTGTCGCGCCGCAGTGCGGTCAGCCGCTTGTCGTCGAGCGAGGTCAGCTCGGTGTCCCCGATCCACGCCGTCCCGCTGGTCAGCGTGTCGAGCCCCGCCATGCAGTGCATCAGGGTCGACTTGCCGGAGCCGGACGGACCCATGATCGCGGTGAAGCGCCCCCGCGGGAGCTCGACGTCCACGCCGTCGAGCGCCACGACGCGGGTGTCGCCCTCGCCGTAGACCTTGGTGAGGCCGACGCCGCGCGCGGCTGCCCCGATCTGCTCGTCGTTCTGCTGCGGTGCCGTCACTGCGAAGCCTTCCGTCGTCGGACGGCGGCAACGCTAGGGGCTGGACGTCCGAGGAACATCAGGCTTTCGCCCCTAGGGGATCGGGACGTCGGTCCGCAGCTCCTTCGCCGGCACCCGCCGGAAGAGCAGCCGGCCGGCCTTGCGCGGCGCGTTCGTCATCGCCGCGAGCGGCGCCATCGCCTTCGGCACGCGGACCTCGGGCCGGTCCCGCTCGACCGCGTCGACGACGGCGGACACCAGCGTCTGCATCGGGGTGAGATCGCGCCCCTTGCTGCCCTCGGCCATCGTCCGCAACGGCCCGTAGCCGCGCGCCTCGTCGTCCATGTCGGTCGAGACCGACGCGAGGGTGACGGTCGTGAAGGTGACCGGGTCGTCGCGCAGGTCCGCGCGCAGCCCGGCGGTGAAGTGGGACAGCCCGGCCTTGGAGGCGCCGTAGGTCGTGAGCCCCGGTGGCGCGAACACCCCGGCCATCGAGGAGAGGTTCACGACCTGACCCCGACCGCGCTCGAGCATCCCGGGCAGCACCAGCCGGCACAGGTGCACCGGCGCGAGCAGGTTGACGGTGAGGACCTGGTCGATCTCGGCCATCGTCCGGTCGACGAACCAGCCGACACCGGAGACGCCGGCGTTGTTGACGAGCACGTCCACCGGTCCGGCGCGCTCCACCAGCTCGGGCAGCGCGTCCAGCTCCGTCAGGTCATACGGCAGCGCAGTCCCGCCGGTGCGCGCCGCCACCTCGTCGAGCTGCTCCGACGGGCGGGCCACGAGCAGCAGCTCGGCACCCCGTGCGGCGAACGCGTCGGCGAGCGCCGCGCCGATCCCGCGCGAGGCGCCCGTCAGCAGCAGCCGCCGCCCCGCCAGCCGCACTACAGCGCCCGCGGCGTCTCGAAGGTCGCCTGCATCTGCTCGGTCCAGGTGGACAGCTGCGGCTCGGCCGGCAGCCCGAGCGACTCCAGCTCCTTGGCGATCGGGTGACTGCCCAGCTCGAGGGTGACGCCCTCGCCGCCGAGGCCGAGCTGAGATCCCCTGCCCCACTGGGAGAACGCGGTCGCGTGCGGGGCGCCGTCGAGCACCGTGTAGGAGGTCATGGGCAGGGCCGGGGCCTCGTCCGCGCCGCCGCGCGGCATGGTCAGGCGCAGCACCAGCTCGCCGTCCATCTGCAGCGTCCAGGTCGTGCTGCCGTCGCCGTCGACCCGCTCGATCGACTCGACGGTCTTGGGGAAGCCCCAGATCCGCTGCCCCGCCTCGCAGGTGAACTCCTGGTCGACCGGCAGGTGCACGATGAAGTTGCCCTCCTCGCCGCCGGCCCGTGGACGGACGAAGAGGATGAGCCCGATCTCGAGGTAGGACCCGAGGTCGTTGTCGCGGTAGTCCACCAGCGCGATCGCGAGGTTCGCCCGGCCGGGCGCCGTCTCGGCCACCTCGAAGTCCGCGGGCAGCAGCGCCTGCGCGGCCGCCGCGTCGACGTCCCAGAGGACGGTGCCCGCCGAGGCGTCGCGCACCTGCACGGGCATGGTCACGGTCCGGCCGGCGATCTCGTACGTCGTGGTCATGCGCTCTCCAGGTCGGTCAGCGGGATGCGGGTGAACTGCAGGTCGAGCACGCCGTCGGCCTTGAGGGCGCGGACGGCGATGTTGGCGCTGGTCAGTCCGGTGGTCGCGAGCCAGGTGACACCGCCCGGGTCGGCGTGCGAGACGGCGACGCGGAAGCGCTCTCCGGCTGCGACGCCGACGTCGCGCCCGGTGAGGGCGACCGGGTGGTGCACCCAGTCGCCGCTCTCCATGAAGCGGGAGAGCAGCGAGATCGACCAGTAGCGGCAGTCCGGGACGGTCCCCTCGATGAGGATCGCCTCGTCGTCGCGGAGGTTGTCGAACCACTGCCCGGAGTACTGGATCGCCGGCGTCGGCATGACGCGCACGACCGCGGCGAGGTCCACGGGCGGGGGTGCGGGGTCGCCGTCCGCGTCGACGTACTCGTTGCCGGCGCGGAAGACGGCGGTCGCGATCGACGCCGACAGGGCGCTCAGCGTCGCCTCGGCCTCGACGGTGTCGCGGACGTAGTCGCCCAGGCGGTCCAGCCGGGCGGCGAGCACGTCCTCGGTGAGCGGCGGCGGCGGGCCCGCGCCGGGCTCCTGCTCGATCGTGTACGTCGCCTGCTGCTCGGTCTCCGGGTCGACGAAGTACTGCCGGACCATCACCTCGGTGACATCCGGGTCGAGCGCCAGGTCCCCGCCGCCGGGCTGCAGCGTGATCTCGAAGGAGCCGTCCGCGGTGAAGGCGATGTCGTCGTCGTCGAGGTTTCCGGCGATGCGCTTGGCGCCCTTGTCGTCGGTGCCGTAGAGGCAGAAGCCGAGGTAGGCGCAGCTCCCCCGGTTGCCGCGGATGACGTACGACCGGCTGCCCTCGATGATCGCCGCGTCGTAGACGGTGCCCGGGTTGTCGCCGTACATCTTGCGGTGGGCGCTCATCCAGCGGGTGAACTCAGGGCGCTCGGGATCGCCCTTCTCCACGAGCATCTCGGTCGCGATCGACAGGATCCGCAGCAGGTGCCGGTGGCCCTCCGCGCGCTCCCGCTCGGACTGCGCGCCGATCGGCCCCTCGACGACGGCGGCCGCCTCGGCCAGCCGCTCGAGCAGGCCGTCCCAGGCCTTCACGCCTCCACCCCGAAGCGCGCGCGGTAGTCCGCGAAGGCGGCGTCGACCTCGTCGCGGTCGAGCCCGAACTCCTCGAGCGCGTAGCGGTGCGAGCCGTGCTTGTCCCTCGGGTTCGCGGCCAGGTAGTCCTGCACGCCGGTCTCGACGGCGGGCGTGAGGTCGAGGTCGAAGTGCTCGTAGACGCGGCGGACGGTGCCAACCGGGTCGGCCACCGTGTCCTCGTAGCGGACGTCCACCACCCGTCCGGCGGGGAGCCGGTCGCGCACCGCCATCGTCCGCTCCATCCCCCACCTCCACGCGTCGAGCTGCTCGCGGCCGATCGCGTGCGGGTCGACCGCGTCGCTGACCGAGCTGCGCATCGCGCTCATCAGGCTGGAGACCGACGCGAGCACCTGCGTCGGGTTGCGGTGCGTCTGCACCAGAAGCGCGTCCGGGAAGACCTCGAGCAGCGCGTCGAGCCACATGAGATGGCCTGGCGTCTTGAGGATCCAGTGCGATCCGCGGCGCGCGCTCTGCAGGTGCTGCAGGAAGAGCTTCTCGAACCGGTAGGCCGGCACCAGGTCCGCCCGCCGCAACCAGTCCCAGTACGACGGGACGGGGAACGCCGTGACGAACTCGTACGACGCGAACTCCGGCGCCTGCAGCGCGAGGCACTCCTGCGGCAGCCGGGCACCCATCGGGTGGATGTGGTCGATGGTCGGCGCGATCCGGCGGAACCGGTCGAAGTCCTTGTCCATCGCGGCGATCCGCGCGGGGTCGTCCGCGACCGGCGGCGGGAAGGGACGAGCCACCTCCCAGGACGCGGGCGAGCGCATCGCCGGGTCGGCGGCGAGCATGCCGTAGAGGACGGTCGTGCCGGTACGGGGCAGGCCGAGGACGAAGACCGGCCGGTCGATGACCTCCTCCCCCACCGACGGGTCGGAGCGGACCCGGTCGACCAGCCGCAGCCGGGTCTCCAGCAGCCCGACGATGCGGCTGCGCGCGGCGATCCGGCCCAACGGCGTCAGCCGCGCCTCCCCCTCGAGCGAGCTCAGCAGGACGCGCAGGCCCTGCCGGAAGCCGTCGTCGCCGAGGTCGTCGAGGCCGGTCCGCTTGCGGGCGGCCTCGACCAGCCCGCCCTCGTCGAGCGACGGGGACAGCCCCAGCCGGGAGGCGAGACCTCCTGCGGTGTTGATGGCTCGTACGGCCCGCGGCTGCTGCAGCCTGGTCGCCACGCGTTCCCCCGATGGTCGGCTAGAACGTGTTCTAGCACGAATCGGACGGGGTCGTCAGCCTGCCGTGCGGTGCCCTCCCGGGGCGAGCGCAGTGCGGGCCGCCGGCGGGGCGACCGGAGCGCTGCGCGCCGAGCGCCCCGCCCATCGGCGCGCGTCCGCGAGCGGCATCGCCGGGGCGTGCAGGAAGCCCTGCGTCATCGCGCAGCCGAGGGATCGCGCCGACGCGAGCTGACGCGGGGTCTCGACGCCCTCGGCGACCACGCGCAGGCCGTAGGCGTGCGCCATGCCGGAGACGCCGGACACGATCGCCGCGCTGCCCGGGTCGTCGGGCAGCCCGCGGACGAACGAGCGGTCGATCTTCACGTCGTGGACGGGCAGGCGGGTGAGGTAGGTCAGGGACGCTGCGCCGACGCCGAAGTCGTCGATCGCCAGGCGGACGCCCAGCGCACGGAGGTCCGCCAGGTTGGTGGCCAGCTCGTCGACGTGCGCGCCGACCGCGCTCTCGGTGATCTCCAGGCACACCCGCGTCGGGTCGAGCCGCAGCCGCGCGAGGAGCTCGGCGACCCGCGCCGTGAACGCCGGGACGAGCTGGCGCGGCGACACGTTGACGTGGACGCTCACGTCCGACGCCGAGCGGGTGGCGTCCCGCAGCGCGCGGCCGAGCACCCAGTTGCCCAGGTCGTGCACGAGGTCGCTCTGCTCGGCGACGGCGATCAGTCCGACCGGTGCGGCCTTCGGGTCCTCGGAGCCGGTCCAGCGGAGCAGCGCCTCGAAGGCACCCACCCGCCCGACGCCGTCCACGATCGGCTGGTAGGCCAGCCACAGCTCGTCGTGCTCCAGCGCCGCGCGCAGCGCCAGCTCCAGCAGGTGGCGACGCACGACCTCCGTGCGCAGGTCGCTGGTGAAGACGGCGCTGCCGTTGCCGCCGGCCGCCTTCGCGGCGTACATCGCGGTGTCGGCGTCACGCACGACGGCGGCGACGGTGTCGCCGGGCGCGGTCATCCGGATGCCGATGCTCGGCACAGCGACCAGCGGCACGCCGTCGTCGAGCATCACCGCCGGCCGCAGGTGCGAGACGATCCGGCCGGCCACCGCTCTCGCCTCCTGCTCGCCGAGCCGCTCGCACAGCACGACGAACTCGTCGCCGCCGAGGCGGGACACCAGGTCCCCGGGTCGGACCGCCTCGCTGATCCGGCGCGCGACCTGGCGCAGCAGCTGGTCGCCTGCTGCATGGCCGAGGCTGTCGTTGACGAGCTTGAAGCGGTCGAGGTCGAGGAAGAGCAGCGCGGCCGGGAAGCCGGCCGACAGGACCTGCTCGAGCCGGGCGTGCAGGACCAGGTGGTTGGCCAGCCCCGTCAGGCCGTCGTGGTTCGCCTGGTGGCTGAGCCGCTGCTCCTCGAGCTTGCGCGCCGTGACGTCCTCGACGTGGAGCAGGGTGCGCGCGTCGCCGCCGTCCAGGTAGCGCGAGGCGACCACGTGCACCCACCGGTCCGCGGCGAGCTGCACGTCGACCCGCACGACACCCGCGCGCGGGAGACCGCGCAGCGCCTCCTCGAACGACTCCGGCCCCGCGCAGTCGTCGAGCGCGGTCCCCACGAGCGACTCGACGCCCAGCAGGTCGCAGAGGGCGTCGTTCGCCGACAGCACCCGCAGGTCGTCGTTCAGCAGCGCGAAACCCGAGGCTGCACGGGAGAACGCGGCCTCGAAGTCGGCCGGGAGAGGCGGTCCGTCGAGGGGGCCCGGGGTGACCATGGACAACGGCTCCCGGAGGTCGGACAGAACGGACCCCTCGACCATAACGACGTGGCCCACGACCGTCTGTGGTCATTCAGGACCAGATCCCGCTCCGCGCGCTGGGCCGTTCGGCGCAGGGTCAGACGAGCAGGACCTGAGCTGCCACGTAGCCCGCGACGAGGAGCAGCAGCACCGCGAACGACCGGGTCAGCGCGGCGGCGGGCAGCCGGTGCGCGAGGCGCGCGCTGACGACGGAGGCGGCCACCGCGCCGATCGCGAACGGCACGATCACCTCCCAGTCGTAGGTGCCGGTGCCGGCGCGCGCGCCGAGGGCGACGGCGCTGTTGAGCGCGATGACGAGCAGCGACGTCCCGACGGCCACGCGCATCGGCATCGAGAGCAGGACCACCAGGGCCGGCACCACGACGAAACCGCCTCCGACACCGAGGAACCCGGTGAGGAAGCCGATCAGCACCCCGGCGACGACCAGCTGGACCGCGCGCGTCCGGCGGCGCGCGACGGGTGCAGGGTGCGGGCTGCCCGGACCGCGTGACCGCAGCAGCATGCCGACCGCGGCGACGGTCATCACGCCGGCGAACGCCAGCAGCAGGACGTCGGGGTCGACCAGCGCGTTGAGGAACGAGCCGAGCAGAGACGCCGGAACTCCCGCCAGCGCGAGCAGCCCGCCTGACCGCCAGCGGGTTCCGCCGTGCCGGGCGTGCACGGCCGTGCCGACGGCCGCCGTCACCCCGACGATCACCAGGCTCGCCGTCGTGGCCTCCTGCGGCGTGAGGTCGAGCAGGTAGACCAGCGCGGGGACGGTGAGGATCGAGCCACCACCGCCGAGCGCACCCAGCGTCAGCCCGATGAGGACGCCGAGCGCCAGCGCCGCGGCCATCACGAGAGCCGCTGCGGCTGGGGCGATCCGGCTGTCACAGCACCTGGCCCGGGCTGCCGTCGTCGCGCACGACGGGCAGGCCGGCCGCCTGCCAGGCGCCCATTCCGCCGACCAGGTTGACGATGTCGATGCCGCGCGGCGCCAGCGCGGCCGTCAGCTGCCCCGAGCGGTTTCCCGACCGGCAGACCGCCACGATCGGGCGGTCGAGCGGGAGGTCCCCCAGCTCGAGCCGGCTGAGCGGGGCGTGCACGGCCTGCGGGGCGTGCCCGGCCACCCACTCCTGCTCCTCGCGGACGTCGAGCAGCACGACCTCGCCGGCCTCGGCGCGCACGACGGCGTCCTGCGCGGTCGTCTCGGGAACGGCGGGGGTCATGGGCTTCCTCCTGGAGTGCGGAACGTCGCGGTCACGGCGAAGCGGTCGCCGCGGACGAGGGTGTGGCGCAGCTCCATCGGCCGGCCGTGCACGCACCCGGTGCGCTCGACCGACAGCAGGGCGACGCCGGCGGGCACCTCGAGCAGCGCGCGCTCGCCTCGGCCGGGCACGACGGCCCGCACCGAGTCCGAGCCGCCGGTCAGCCGGATGCCGCAGTGCGCGAGCAGCTCGTCGTACAGCGCGGTGCGGGTGAAGTCGACCTCGAGCAGCGGCGCGGCCACGTCCGCGGGCAGCCAGACCCGGTCGAGCGCGAGCGGCGACGTGCCGGCCAGCCGCAGCCGCTCGAGGTGCACGAGCGGGGTGGACTCCTCGAGCCCGAGCCGGGTCGCCACCACGCCGTCGCGCCGGACGTCGAGCGCGCGCACCACCGACCGCTGCTCGAGCCCGCTGCTCTCGACCGCGGCGAACAGCCCGGTCAGGGCGCCGAGCGGCTGCTCGACCTCGGCGGGCGCGAGCCGGGGGCGACGGCCGCGCTGGGCGGTGACCACGCCCTCCCGGCGCAGCTCGCGGAGCGCCTCGCGGACGGTGTGCCGGCTGACGCCGTACTCCTGCACCAGCGCCAGCTCGCCCGGGAAGGCGTCCACGAACTCCCCCGCCGCCAGCCGCGCGCGCAGGTCGGCCAGCAGCTGCACCCACAGCGGCGCGCCGCCGCGCCGCAGGGCACGGGGGGCTGAGGCTCGATCGGCGGGCACCCCCCTAATGTACGTACATTCTCGCCGGCGCACACCCGCCCCGGAATCCACCGCCCGCGCAGGTGGTTGAGGAGATACCCCAGGGGGTAACTTCTTCCCTGACCCCCACGACGCAGGAGGCCCCGTGACCGACCCCGCCGACGACGTCCTCGAGCTGGACGGCCTGACCGTCTCGATCATCGAGACGCCGAACCTGGGCGACCGCAGCTACGTCGTCGACGACGGCCGGAGCGCCCTCGTCATCGACCCGCAGCGCGACATCGACCGGGTGCAGGCGGTGCTGGCTGCTCGGGGGGTTGCGCTGGCCGCGGTCGCGGAGACGCACGCGCACAACGACTACGTCAGCGGCGGGCTCGAGCTCGCCCGGACGGCAGGTGTGCCGTACCTCGTGCCGTGCGAGGCCGAGGTGGCGTACGACCGCACCGAGGTGTGCGACCACGACGTGCGCACCGTCGGGAGCATGACGGTGCGCACGATCGGCACGCCCGGCCACACCCAGCACCACGTGTCGTTCGCCGTCGGCACCGGCGACGAGCCGGCGATGGTCTTCACCGGCGGGTCGATGCTCTTCGGCTCCGTCGGCCGCACCGACCTGGTCTCACCGGACCTGACGGAGGAGCTCACCCGTCGGCAGTACTCCTCGGTCCGCCGGCTCGCCGAGACCCTGCCGGCCGGCGTGGCCGTGCTGCCGACGCACGGCTTCGGGAGCTTCTGCTCCGCGACGCCCACGACGAGCACCTCGTCGACGATCTCCCAGCAGCGCAAGGAGAACCCGGCGCTGACGCAGGAAGAGGACGAGTTCGTCCGCACCCTGCTGGAGGGCCTCGACGCCTACCCGGCCTACTACGCGCACATGGGCCCGGCCAACCTCGCCGGTCCCGCACCGGTCGACCTCTCCCCCGCCGCCGAGGCCGACGCCGCCGAGCTCCGTCGCCGCATCGACGCCGGCGAGTGGGTCGTCGACCTCCGCAGCAGCACCGCCTTCGCGCGCGGGCACCTGCCGGGCTCCTTCAGCTTCGACGCCAGCGGCAACGTCGTGACCTACCTCGGCTGGACCATCCCGTGGGGCACGCCGCTGACCCTGGTCGGCGAGAGCGCCGAGCAGGTCGCGGACGTGCAGCGCGAGCTGGTGCGCATCGGCATCGACCGCCCGGCCGCCCAGGCCACCGGCACGCCCGAGCAGCTGGCCGGCGGCGGGCCGCTGGCGACCTACCGGGCCGCGACCTTCGCCGAGCTCGCGCAGGCGCTCAAGGAGGGCGAGGTCCGGGTGGTCGACGTCCGCGGCGACGACGAGTGGTCCGAGGGCCACCTCGACGGCGCCACGCACGTGCCGCTGCACCAGCTGCTCGCTCGCGTCGACGAGCTGCCGGACGGGCTCGTGTGGGTGCACTGCGCCAGCGGGTTCCGGGCGTCCATCGCCGGCTCGATGCTCGACCGCGCGGGCAAGGACGTCGTCGTGGTCGCGGACGACTTCGAGCGGGCCCGCGAGTGCGACCTGCCGCTCGTGCCAGGACGATGAAGCCGATCCACGCAGGAACCGACCCCGAGGAGACGCCGTGCAGCTCGACCAGGACGCGGTGAGGATCGCCGTCAACCGCCTCCGCCGCGCGGAGGGGCAGATCGCCGGCGTGATCCGGATGCTCGAGAGCGGGCGGGAGTGCGAGGACGTCGTGACGCAGCTCGCCGCCGTGTCGCGCGCGCTGGACAAGGCCGGCTTCAGCATCGTGGCGAGCGGGCTGCGCCAGTGCCTGACCGCCGACGACGCCGAGCAGGTGGAGATCGACACCGCGAAGCTGGAGAAGCTCTTCCTGTCGCTCGCCTGAGCTACACGAGCGCGCGACGGCGCTTGTGCTCGTACATGTCGCCGTCGGCGTCGCGCCAGGCCTGCTCGAGGTCGCCGTCGTGCCGGGTGGCGACGCCGATGCTGGCCTGCACACCGGCCTCGCCCAGCGCCTGCAGCAGCCGGCTCGCCAGCCGTCGCGCGCCCTCCGCGCCCGTCTCGGGCGCGAGGACGGCGAACTCGTCGCCGCCCAGCCGGCAGACCACGTCGACGTTGCGCGAGGCGGCCTTCACGGCGCGAGCCGCGTTGAGCAGGTGCGCGTCGCCGGCGGCGTGCCCCTGGCTGTCGTTGATGCGCTTGAGACCGTCGAGGTCGATGACGGCGATGGTCGTCTCCGCGTCGTAGCGGACGGCGCGGGCGGCCTCGTCGTCGAGCGCGCGGCGCCAGGTGCGCCGGTTGCCCAGCTGGGTGAGCGCGTCCACGCCGGCCAGGTCCATCGCGTGGTCGGCGAGCAGCTCGGCCTCCGCGCGCCGGCGGTCGCCGACGACGAGCTCCTCCAGGATGGTCAGGGCGTCGGCGACGACAGCGCGGCGTACGGTGCGCGCGTCAGCGGCGGCGGCGATCAGCGTGAGGCCCTCGTGCCAGGTGCAGCGCTCGGCGGTCGCCAGCCAGAGCTCGAGCCGTGCGACCCGTTCGGCCGTGGCCCCGACGACCCGGGTGGACAGCATCGGGAGCTCGGCGGCCTGCAGCTCGAGGCTGACCAGGCCCCCGGCCCGCACCGCCGCTGTGAGCACCCGGGTCACGGCGTGCACGAGCGTGTCCGCGGGCGGAGGGAGCTCGAGCACGCCGGCAAGCCGGCGGAGATCGTCCCGCTCTGCCGCGCTGATGACGTCCCCCAGAAGTTGACCCGACCTCAAGGGGTTCGCCTCGGGGGCCCGGATTCCTGCCTCGGCTCAGACAGGTCGTCGGGGATCGCGGCCGATGAAGGCCAGCAGCCGGGACTGCGGATCGGAGCCCTCGGGCAGGTCGACCTTCGGCCCGAACTGACCGCTGCTGCGCAGCACCTCGTCCATGGGCTGCATCCCCGCCAGCATCTGCGCGCAGCGCTCGGCGTCCAGCCTGTCGTCCTGACCGGTCGCGCGAGCCAGGTCCCAGCTGTGCATGAAGACGTCAGCGGTGAAGAACCGCGAGATCGCCTGCGGGAGCGGGACCTCCCCGAGGTGCGGGTTCGCCAGCACGAGCTCCGCTGTCGCCGGGTCGTCCAGAAGCGCCTGCACGGCGTCGCTCATGACGACCCACGCCTGCACCGGGTCCTCGTCCACGTCGGGGCCCGTCGGCAGCGTCCGGCCGGCACCTGCCTCCAGGAACCCCGGGAACCACTCGACCAGGTGGCGGACGACGTCGCGGGCCGTCCACTCGGCGACGGGTGACTGCCGCGACCAGGTCTCGTCGTCCGCGACGCCGCGCACGAGAGCGGTGAAGCGCTCGGCGACCTCGCGGTACTCCTCGGCGGCGTCGCTGGTCACGGCCGGACGCTAACAGCGTCGCGCTCCCAGGAGTGGGAGGCCGTCAGCCGGTCGTCGCGAGCTCGGGGTCCGGCACGCGGACGGTGCCGCTGCGCCGGCGACCACCCGCGCCGAGCAGGCTCTACTCCTCGACCATCCCGTCCCACCGTCCCAGCCGTCGTAGTCACCGCCGTGCGCGGAGATCACGCCGAAGACCTCCCGGGTGAACGCCTCCGCCGTGTCGAGGTCGACAGCGGACTCCTTGCTGGCCTCGAGCAGCACCTTGCGCAGGCCGCGCCTGCTGAGCGTGACGTCGTAGCCAAGAGAGCGCAGCTGGGCCGCAGCGTCCTCGGCGGACGACCTCCTCGTGAACTCGGCGCTGTGATCGGTGAGCCGAGGGATCTCCAGCCGGTCACCCGTCCCGACCCGCTGGTCGATCTGCTGCCGCGTCAGAGCGAGCTGCGCGGACGTTCCCGCGGGAACGTCGACGGCTCAGGAGCAGCCGGCGGTCGTCGTCTGCCCGGCGCTGAGCGCCGTGAGGGCACTGATGAAGGCCACGCTCTGGACCTTGGCAGAGGACCTCGCGGCAGCTCGGACCCGTTGAGACCGTCCTTGCGATGCCAGGACGAAGAGGCCGCCATCCGATGACCTACCGCAGAGCGACCTCGAGCACATGTGGCTCATCGCGCAGCCGCTGGAGGACCCCGTCGATGTCGCCCTCGACCTCGAAGACGACCACCGTGGAGCTCCGGGACGCAGCTGTCCCAGATGTGGACGCTTCGGACTCGGTCTCCTGCTCAAGGCTGAAGCTGCCCTGGGGCGCGTACCGGTCGGCAATGTCCATCGCGCGCCGTTGCTGCTCGTCACCTGCTGCGTCCACCGTGACGGCGAGGACAGCGACCTCGACCGAGACGTCCCGGCCATCTCCGCTGCACCCCGTGAGGCCGAGGATGAGCGCAGCGGACGCGAGCAGGGCCATGCGAGATCGCATGAGCCTGTGTTCGCCAGGAGGCCGGCGGCACCTGTCGGCCAACCGGGTGAACGGACTGGCGCCGGGCCGGAAGGACGGGCACGTCCTCGTGCTGCTCTGCCTCCACGAGCGCAGCCCGATGGAGCCTTCCCCGTACGACGCGCCGGCGTGTCGTACGGCGTTCGCTCCATCGGCGCGCGGCGCCGGGCCAGCGGCGACCTCGTACTGATCGCCGTACTTGATCAGCCCGGCGTGGCGGCTCATGTGTCATCGAGCAGCACGGGGTGGGACGAGCCGGCCTGTAAGCCGGGCGCTACCCGGACGTGATGCGCAGCCCGCATCACCGACGCGAAACCGCAGGTCAGGGGCCTGATCACGAGCCGGCCGAAGCCCTGACGCGGCCCGATGTCACCCCGCTGTTACCGACCTTCTCAGTGTCGCCCGACACTGAGGAGCAGCACACCGATGGCGGTACGAAAGATCACCCACGGCCGGGGCATCAGCTACGAGATGACCATCAAGGTCGACGGCCGGTTGGTCCGGCGCCGCTTCGCCACCAAGCGGCAGGCCACCGACGAGTACGCCCGGCTGCGGCACGCCGGCACCCAGGGCACGTTCATCGCCCCGGCCGACAGCAAGATCACCTTCGCCGCCTACAGCCGCGTCTGGTTCGCCGGACTGGCGGTGCGGGCGACCACGCTGGCCAACTACGAGTCGCACTACCGCAAGCACCTCGAGCCGGCGTTCGGCACCCAGCGCATCGACCGGATCACCCGCCAGCAGGTGCTGGCGTTCCTGGCCGAGATGCGTGGCAAGGGCCTGGCCGCGTCGACGGTGCGCGGCATCTACAACCAGCTGCGCACCATCTTCCGCTCCGCGGTGCACGACCGGGTGCTGGTCGCCTCCCCCTGCTACAAGATCAGTCTGCCGAAGCCGCCGCCGAAGAAGCTGGCCTTCCTGGCCCCCGAGCAGGTCCAGGCGCTGCTCGGCTCGGCGTGCCCCCGCGACTACGCCGTGCTGGCCACCGCGGTCGGCACCGGCCTGCGGCAGGGCGAGTTGCTCGGCCTGACCCTCGACGCGGTCGACCTGGACCGCGGCGAGCTGACCGTCGAGCGGCAGATGATGACCCCACCCACGGCCGGGCAGCCGCACCTGACCAACGAGCTGAAGACCCCGGCGGCGCACCGGGTGGTGCCGCTGCCGAGCTTCGTCATCGACGCGCTGCGCACCCACCTGGCCAGCTACGGCACCGGCACCGGCGGGCTGCTGTTCGCCAACCCCAAGGGCACCGGGTGGCGGCGCGGCAGCTTCAACGACAGCGTCTGGAAGCCCGCGCTGCGCCGAGCCGGCCTGCCGTCCGGGTTCGGGATGCACGCCTGTCGGCACACCTACGCCAGCATCCTCATCGCGCACGGCCAGAACGCGCTGGTGGTGATGGCTCGGCTCGGCCACGCCTCCATCACCGAGACGATGGACACCTACGGGCACCTGTTCCCGCAAGGCCATGCCGAGACCACCGCCGTGCTCGACGCCGCGTTCGGCACCACCCGCCGGCTGCGCGCGGTGTAGCCCCAGCGGGGCGGACTGGGCCTCGGACGCGAGCCGACCAGTCAGGTCGACAACCGCGCAGGGAACCGCACTCGGGAGCCCTCTAGCATCGACGGTCGGGCGCACCCGCTGGGAGGTGACTGCGTGAAGCCGCGGGGAACACGGGTCGCGGTAACCATGCGGGACGGCAGCCCCCGCGCAATCACCAAGATCATTGGGCTATCGGACGGCGGTTTCGCCGTGACCGTCCCCTACCACTCGGCCCGCCACGGCTTCTTGTTCAAGCACCCGGTGGACTACAGCAAGATGCAGGGCTGGACGCCGATGTCGGAGATGACGCGGTACACCGCGGACGACCGCGTCAAGCTCTCCCTGCACCTCGACGGGTTCGTCCAGTTCTCCGGCGAGCGAGAGGGCCGGATCGTGTCCGGCCGAGACGAGGAGGGCCGACCAAAGGGCCTCGGCCTCATGGTGAACCGTCTCACCACCCCGCTGCAGACCAACGGCCCGACGTTCGGGATCTCCGCATGGGGGCATCGAGGACTTCGCCGTCCCCAAGGGGAGCAAGCCCGCGTTCACGTTCCGCGACCGGGATGTGTACTACCGCGACTGCGCCGAGCACGAGTGGAACGGCTACCTGATCGAGGGGTTCGTCTACCCGCGGTCGTTCCTGGCGCAGGGCGTCTTCCAAGGCGGGGCCGTCGTCCTCAAGCGGCAGTTCCCGAACTACCAGGAAATCCCGCGGGAGAGCGGTCTCATCCTGCCGACGCGACAGCCGCTGCACGAACTCGAGGGGGCGATCTTCGACCTGACGCTCATCGACGTGGGCAGCCCGTACATCGTCGTCGCGCTCCTGGTGTCACGCGCACTGCTGGACATGCCCTCGCCTTCAGGCTTCGCCATGAACAGCCCGTCCAACATGCGTGAGGCGCTGGCTGCGATGTACCCCAACCCGGCCGGCAATCCAGATGAGCATGACGGAGAAGCAGCGACGAGCTTGAACTACGAGCCGCAGACTCCCCCCGGATAGGCGCCAGCCGCCTATCCGGCCAACGTGCTGTTGACGTCCGGCATCCCGCCACCCTGTCCTCATCTGCGCTGGAGAGGCACACTGACC
>JAKFFB010000175.1:0-2834 GCA_036675425.1 Actinomycetales bacterium
CACCTCGAGTTCACCTACGGCACGGGCAACTTCGCCCTGCGCGACGTCGACCTGCTGCTCACCGCCGGCCACACCTGCGCGCTCGTCGGTCGCACAGGCTCCGGCAAGTCGACGCTCGCCTCGCTGCTCTCCCGGGCGGTCGAGCCGCCCCGCGGCTCGGTGTTCCTCGGCGGCATCGACGTCCTCGACCTCGACCTCCAGCAGCTGCGGTCCGCGGTGGGCGTCGTCACCCAGCGCACCGAGGTCCTGGCCGGCAGCCTGGCCGACAACATCACCCTCTTCGACGACGTCCCGCGCGCCGTGGTGGAGGACGCGGTCGCCGAGCTCGGCCTCACCGACTGGGTCGCCGCGCTGCCCGACGGCCTCGACACCGTCCTCGGCCCCGGCGGCACCAGCCTCTCCGCCGGCGAGGAGCAGCTCGTCGCCTTCGCCCGCCTGCTGGTGCGCGACGTCAGCGTCGTCGTCCTCGACGAGGCCACCGCCCGGATGGACCCGGTGACCGAGGCCCGCGTCGTACGCGCAGCCGATCGCCTCATCTCCGGGCGCACCGGCATCCTCGTCGCCCACCGGCTCTCGACCACCCAGCGCGCCGAGCAGGTGGCCGTGCTCGAGTCCGGCCGCGTCGTCCAGCAGGGTCCGCGCCAGCGCCTCGCCGCCGAGGACGGCCCGTTCCGCCGGCTCCTCGATGCCGCCGCCCACGAGGCGGTCGTGGAGGAGCACCACCACGACGACTCGGCGATCGGGTCGGTGCGCCGCAGCACGACTCCCCCGGCGCCGCCCGAGCTGGCCCCCACACCGAGCCTGACCCGTCAGGTCCTCCACACCGTCAGCATCCAACCCCAGTGGGGCCTGCTGGGCGCGTTCTTGTTCCTCGTCGCCTCGCTCACCGGCGCGTTCGGCGCGGTGACAGGGTGGATCTGGGGCCACATCATCACCGACCTCCAGCAGGGCGAGCGCCCAGGGCTGCTCCTCGTGGCGCTGGTGGTCTCCCTCGTCGTCAGCCCGCTGCTCCTGTCGCAGGCCTTCCGCACCTATCCCCACTGGTGGGTCGAGGTCATGCTGCGGGTCCGGGCGTCCGTCCTGCACGGCCAGACCGCCCAGCGCCGCCTGGTCCGAACGCCGCCGGGCGAGGTCGTCGCGCGCACGATGGACGCCGACCGGCTGGCGCGCTACACCGACCGCTGGGTCGACTTCGTCAACGGGCTCGTGGTGGCGGCGATGACCGCCCTCATCGCGCAGACCTGGGTCGCAGGGGCGGTCCTGCTCACCGTCATGGTGGTCTCCGCGCTCGCCTCGACCCTGGGGCGGCGCGTGGCCGGGCGCTCGGCCGCCGCCGCGTCCACCGCCCGCGCCCGCTTCGGGCGGTCGCTCGTGTCGGCGCTCGAGTCCGTGCGCACGGTCAAGCTCGCCGCAGCCACCCCGCAGGTGCACCAGCACCTGCGCGAGGTCGACGGCGGCCGCGTCGACGCGGCGGTGCGCGAGCACCGCGTCCAGGCACTTCTCGACGGCGTGCCGGTCGTGATGGTCCAGTTCGGCGTCGTGGCCGCGTGGGGTGGCCTGCTCACCGGCCAGTGGGGTCTCGCGACCGCCCTGCTCGTGGCCAACGCGGTCAGCGGCTTCGACTGGTTCGGCCGGGTCGCGGGCTCCGTCGTCACCGAGGCCCCCGGCACCCGCGCCTGGATGAACGCCACCAGCCGACTCGCCGGCGGCGGCGACCTGATGGACCTCCCGCCGGGCGTCGACCTGGTCGGCGGCACCGGCCCCGACCCGGCGACTCCCGAGCGCGAGCCCCTGCACACCCTGACCGTCCGCGACCTCTCCGCCGTGCACGACGACGGCACCCTCGGTGTCCAGCACGTCGACCTCGAGGTGCACGCCGGCGAGCTGGTCCTGCTGCTCGGCCAGGTGGGCTCGGGCAAGTCCAGCCTGCTCGGGGCGCTGTCCGGGCTCGTGAGCAGCACCGGCGACATCCTCTGGAACGACCGGCTGGTCGACGACCCGCAGACCACCCTCCGCCCGGCGCGCGTCGCCCACGTGGCCCAGGTCCCGCGGGTGCTGTCGGGCAGCTTCACCGGCAACGTCGCGCTCGACCACCCGCACCGGTCCGTCCTCCCCGCGCTCGAGTCCGCCCGGATGGGGCGCGACGTGTCGGAGGCGGGCGGGCCGGACGCCCTGGTCGGCCACCGCGGCGTACGCCTCTCCGGCGGCCAGGTGCAGCGGCTCGCCCTGGCGCGGGCGCTGGCCACCGACGCCGACCTGTTGCTGGCCGACGACGTGTCCTCGGCACTCGACGCCTCCACCGAGATCGAGCTGTGGCAGGCGCTGCGTGCCCGGGGCGCCGCCGTCATCGGGGCGACGAGCAAGTCTGCGGCCCTGGCGCAGGCCGACCGGGTCGTGGTGCTCGACTCCGGGCGCGTGGTCGACGACGGTCCGTGGCACGAGCTGTCGCTCCGCTGGGCCCACCTCGCCGGCTGAGCCGGGCGCGGACGGCGCCCGACCCGCTTGGTCGTCGTGGTTGGCTGGGGCCATGCGTGTCGTCATTGCCGGAGCCTCGGGTTTCCTCGGCACCCACCTGTCCGCCCAGCTGCGCACCCATGGCCATGAGGTCACCGCCCTCGTCCGCCGCGAGACCACGTCGGACCGTGAGTCGCAGTGGGACCCCTACGCCGCCGTGCTGGACCAGGCCGTCGTCGACGCCGCCGACGTCGTCGTCAACGTGGCGGGCTCGCCGCTGTTCGGCAACCCCCACTCGTCCCGCTACCGCCAGCAGCTCTTCGAGAGCCGCATCGTGACCACGCGGGTCCTGAGCGAAGCGATCGCGCGGGCCGGGGGGC
>JAKFFB010000174.1:0-2833 GCA_036675425.1 Actinomycetales bacterium
CTCGCCTTCGGCGGCGGCACCTTGCAGGTCACCGGCAGCTTCACCTCGGCGCGCAATGTCACGCTGAACGCCGGCGGCGGCACTTTCGAGGTCGAGGGTGGCCAGTCGCTGCTCGTGACCGGCGACATCACCGGCACGGGCGGGCTGACCAAGAGCGGCGACGGCATACTCGTGCTGCAGGGCACGAGCGACTATTCCGGCGATACGCGGGTCGAGGCCGGCAGGCTGGCCGGCAGTTCCTGGGACGCATTCTCGGCGAACTCGAACTATACGATCGCCTCCGGCGCCGTGCTCGAGGTCGTTGCCGTGCCGGGCATCGTCGCCACGGTCGGCTCGCTGTCGGGGGTCGGCGATGTCGAGATCGGCACCGGCGCCTGGCTGGTCACCGGCTCGACCAATGCGACGACGACCTTCTCCGGCACGATCACCGGCAACGGCTCCTTCGAGTTCACCGGCACGGGCACGCAGATCCTCACCGGCACCGGCAGCACGATCGGCGGCGATCTCTCGGTCTGCGCCTGTGGCGGCGGCCAGCTCGTCCTGCGCGGCGGCAGCTTCACCGTCGGCGGCGATATCGTGGTCTCGGGCGGCACGCTCGTGGTCGAGCAGGGCGGCACGCTCGACAACGGGTCCGGGTTTTTCGAGATCGCCGGCACGGCCCGGATCGACGGCGCCGGCTCCTCCGTCACCACCGGCACGGTGGCGGTCGCGGGCTATGGTCCCACCACGGCGCTCACCGTCTCGGGTGGCGCGACCCTGAACTCGGTGCTCGCGGTGGTGGTGGCCGTCACCGACACGGCCTCCGCCACGGTCACCGGCACCGGCTCGCGCTGGACGATAAGCGGCGGCCAGCTCGTGGTCGACGCCGCACCGGACGAGGTCGCCTCGGTCACCGTCGCCGATGGCGGCCTGCTCGACCTCGCCGGCGGCGATATCCAGCTGACGACGCGGGCGACGCTCAATATCGGCACCGGCGGGCTGGCCGGCACGGTCGATGCCGCCGACATCCTCAACGATGGCCGCATCGTCGCCGACTTCACCGACATGGCGACGCTCGCCGCGACCATCGACGGCGTGGGCTCCGTCACCAAGCGCGGGGCCGGCACGCTGACCCTCACCGGCGTCAACACCTATACGGGCGGCACGGTGCTGGAAGGCGGTGCGGTCAGCATCTCCTCGGAGGCCAATCTCGGCGGCGTTTCGGGCGCGCTGACCTTGAACGGCGGCGTGCTGCAGGTGACCGGGACGGCGCTGACGCAGCTTGCGCGCGACATCGTCTTCGGCGCTTCCGGCGGCGGCTTCGACATCGCCGCGGCGGGCAACAGCTTCACGGTGACACAGTCGTTTTCGGGCAGCGGCGCGCTGTCGAAGGCCGGCGCCGGCACGCTCTTGCTCACGGGCACGCACAGCTACACCGGCGCGACCACGGTCTCTGGCGGGACCTTGCGGGCCGGGCGCTCCGGCTCGTTCTCCTCGGCCTCGGCCTTCAGCGTGGCGGGCGGGGCAGTGCTCGATCTTGCCGGCTTCAGCCAGAGCATCGGCTCGCTCGCCGGGGCGGGCACGGTCGCGCTCGGTTCGGGCAGCCTGACCACCGGCGCGGACGGCAGCTCGACGACCTTCTCGGGCGCGATCACCGGCACGGGCGGCCTGACCAAGACCGGCTCCGGCACTTTCACCCTGAGCGGGACGAGCAGCTATACCGGCGCGACCACGGTCGCTGGCGGCAAGCTGGTGGTCGACGGCTCGCTCGCCAGCGCGGTGACCGTGAATGGGGGTTCGCTCGGCGGCTCGGGCACGGTCGGCGGCATCGCGGTCGCGAGCGGCGGCACGGTCGCGCCGGGCAACTCGATCGGCACGCTGAGCGTCAGCGGCAATGTCTCCTTCGGCGTCGGCTCGGTCTACCAGGTCGAGGTCAACGCCGCCGGCCAGGGCGACCGCATCGTCGCCTCCGGCCTGGCGACGATCAGCGGCGGCACCGTCGCGGTGCTGGCCGAGAACGGCAACTACGCGACGGCGACGAACTACACCATCCTGACCGCCGCGGGCGGGGTCAGCGGCCAGTTCGCCAATGTCACCTCCAATCTCGCCTTCCTGACGCCGTCGCTGAGCTATTCGGGCACGGACGTCACCCTGACCATGACGCGCAACGACGCCAGCTTCGGCCCTGACGGCTCGGGCCGGCCCTATATCGCCCAGACGCGCAACCAGGGCGGGATCGCGGTCGCGGCGGAGCGGCTCGGTTTCGGCAACCCGGTCTATGACGCGCTGGTCTCGGCGACGGCCGCCGAGGCGCGGGCCGGTTTCGACCTCCTCTCCGGCGAGGGCCATGCCCAGGGCGTTGCGGTGGCGATCGGCGAAAGCCGGCTGGTCCGCGAGGCGATCCTCGGCCGCCTGCGCGGGTCGTTGCTGACGCTGCCGGGTGCGCCGGTGGCGGGCGCCTTCTCGGCCGACCTTCCCGGCCGCAAGGGCGCGGTCGAGATGCCGGCGCCGCGGCTCGACGAGCGCTTCGCCATCTGGGGCGAGGCGGTCGGGGCGCAGGCCAACACCGATGGCGACGGCAATGCCGCGGGGCTGTCGCGCCGCACCGGCGGCGCCATCCTCGGCGCCGATCTCAAGCTCTACGACAGCGGCGCAAGCTCGCTGCGGGTCGGTGTCGCCGGCGGCTACACCCAGTCGAACTTCGATGTCGACGCCCGGCTGTCCTCGGGGCGGCTCGAAAGCGGCCACGCCCTGCTCTATGCCGGGGCGCGCTTCGGCGCCTTCAGGCTCGATGGCGGCGTCGGCTATTCCTTCGGCGAGACCAGCCTGACCCGCCAGGTCCGGATCCGCGGCT
>JAKFFB010000335.1:0-2826 GCA_036675425.1 Actinomycetales bacterium
GCGCCGTACCCGAGACCGAAGAACCAGCCGAAGCTGGCCAGCGCCGCGCCGGTCGCGAAGACCCAGCGGCCGTCGTCGCCGTGCTGGTTGGCGATCGAGCCGAGCAGCAGGACGGTGTCGAGGTAGACGTGCGGGTTGAGGAAGGTCAGCGCGGCGGCGGTCGCGAGCGCCGCTCGCAATGACGCCCCCGTCGCGGCGTCACCCGCCCGCAACGCGTCGGGGTGTACGGCGCGGCGCAGCGCGAGCACGGCATAGCAGAGCAGGAAGGCGACGCCGCCCCACCGGACGATGTCGAGCACGACCGGCGCGCGCTCGACGAGGGTGCCGATCCCGAGCACGCCCGCCCCGATCAGCAGTGCGTCGGCGAGCGCGCACAGCAGCGCGACCGGGCCGACGTGCTCGCGACGGATGCCCTGCCGGAGCACGAACGCGTTCTGTGCCCCGATGGCCACGATCAGCGACAGGCCGCTGCCCAGGCCGGCGAGCAGGGTGGTCAGCACGGGTCGAGGCTAGTGATGGGCGCGCACGCACGGTTGTGGCAACCATTCCTTGCCCGATCTGGTCTAATATGAGTAATTCACTAGACTTTGCTGAACCAAGGAGTGTCATGCACGTCATCGCCGTCGAGATCCCCGAGCTGGGCAACCGCGCACACCTGGTCCACGACGGGGCCTCGGCGCTCGTCATCGACCCCCCGCGGGACTGCCGCCCGATCGAGCTCGCCGCCCAGCGCGCGGGTGTGCGGATCGTGGCCGTCGCGGACACCCACGTGCACCACGACTTCCTCTCCGGCTCGTTGCCGCTCTCGGCGCGGCACGGTGCCGAGCTCTGGCTCGCAGCGGAGGAGCGGGTGCAGTACGACCGGGTGCCGATCAGCGGCGGCGACATCCGCGACGTCGGTCGCCTGCACGTGCAGGTGGTGGCCACGCCCGGGCACACGCTGCACCACCAGTCCTTCCTCGTCAGCGACCCGAGCACCGGGGCCCGGGCGGTGTTCAGCGGCGGCAGCCTGCTGCACGGCGCCGTGGGCCGCACCGACCTGGTGGACCCGCTGCTGAGCCGGATGATGGGTCGCGCCCAGTGGGAGAGCGCTCGCCGCCTCGGCTCGCTCGACGCGTCCGTCAGCCTGCACCCCACGCACGGCTTCGGCGGCATGTTCGCCCCCGCGACGGTCCCCCAGCTCGCCCAGGGCACGATCGGCGACGAGCGCAGCCACCACCCCGTCTTCGGGACGCCGCGCGACCGGTTCGTCGACGACCTGGTGAACGGCTTCGGCCCGATCCCCTCGCACTACCGCCAGCTCGCTCGGCTCAACCGCGCCGGCACGAGTGCCGCGCCGCCGTTCCCGCCCGCCGAGATCCACGAGAACGACGTGCACGACGCGATCAGGAGCGGCTCCTGGGTGATCGACCTCCGCCCGCGCGCCACCTTCGCCCGCGCCCACCTGACCGGATCGATCAACATCGAGGACGGTCCCCTCTTCGCGCAGTACGCCGCCTGGCTGGCGCCGTGGGGAGGCGACGTCGTGCTCGTGAGCGACTCGGCCGACGACCTCGCCTCCGGCGTCCACGACCTCTCCCAGGTCGGCGTACAGGTCCGCGCCACGCACGTGCTCGGCCCGGCGAGCACCTGGTTCGACTCCCACGACTACCGCGTCGCGGACTGGGCGACCTACTCCCGCAGCGCGCAGGGCGTGACGCTCGACGTGCGTCTCGACTCCGAGTACCGCGACGCGCACCTGCCCGAGTCCTTCCACATCCCGCTGCACGAGCTCGAGGGCGCGGCCTCGCGGCTGCCGGCCGGGCACGTGTGGGTGCACTGCAAGAGCGGCTTCCGGGCCGCGATCGCGGCGAGCCTGCTGGCACGCGCGGGCCGCGACGTCGTGCTGATCACCGACGACTGGGAGAAGGCCGAGCAGATCGGCCTGCCGGTGCTGCGCGCCGCCTGACGCCGGCTCGTCGTCCTCGCCGCGGCGGCTACCCGACGGCGGGCGCGTGGTGTCCGAACGGCAGGTCGTCGCCGTACCCGAGCGCGGCGAGGACGGACGGCAGCATCGCCTTGGCCGTGCGCTTGTAGCCGTGCGTGCTCGGGTGGAAGCGGTCGAGGCTGAACATCTCGTCGGGGTTGGTGATGAAGAAGGGTCCGACGACCGTCGCCAGGGAGACCGCTCGTGCGCCCTGGCTGAGCGCCGCCTCGCGCTGGGCCGCGGCGAGCTGGCGCGAGGCGCGTGACCCGAGTGCCCGCAGGGGCTGCGGGACGGGTCTCAGCGCGCCCAGGTCGGGGCAGGTGCCGACCACGACCTCGGCGCCCAGCTCCTGCAGCGCCACGATCGCCTCGGTCAGGTGCCGGATCGATTCGGCGGTCGGGATCCGGTGGGTGACGTCGTTGCCGCCGACCACGATGACGGCGACGTCCGGCCGGTACGTCGATGGCAGCCCCTCGATCTGCTCCGCCAGCACGCTGCTCTCCGACCCGACGATCGCGGCCGTCCGCAGCCGCACCGACCGCCCGGTCCGCTTCGCGACGCGCCTGGCCAGCCCGCCGCCCAGCGTGTGCTTGGGGTGATCAGCACCCAGCCCCGCGGCGATCGAGTCGCCGAACAGGGCCAGGTCGATGGGCTCGCCGTACCTCTTCTTCCAGACCTTGTCCGCGCTCGGCGCGACGTGCCCGAGCGGGTCACCGATCCGGCTCCGCGCGATCGCGGCCTGCCGGGTCAGCACCTCCTTCATCCCGTACGCCGCACCGCCGGCGATGGCACCGAGCGCGCTCGCCCCGATGCCCCATCGCGCCAAGTCCCTGGTCTGCATGAGGTCGTTCAACCAGATC
>JAKFFB010000099.1:0-2821 GCA_036675425.1 Actinomycetales bacterium
CGACCAGGTCGACGTGGCTGGCGACCACGAAGAGGATGGCGAGCGCCCGCAGCGCGACGGTCGTGTCGAGCCGCGCCCACCTCGGGCGGGCCGTCTGCGCGACGGCCGCACGCGCCGCGTCGGCCGAGGCGAGGCGCTCCAGCTCGGCGATGCTCCGGGTGTGCCAGCCACCCGGCAGGCCGCGGGGGAAGCGGTCCGCGAGCCGGGTCGCGAGCTCGACGTACGACAGCGAGTCACCGCCCAGGTCGACGAAGGAGTGGTCGGCGCCGGCGTCCGGCCGGCCCAGGACCCGGACGTAGTCGGCGCGCACCGATCCGGTGGTCGTGTCGTCCGACTGGTCGGTCCGCTCGGCGAGGTCGGCCAGCGAGCGCAGGGCGGCGTAGTCGGTCTTGCCGGTGCTCGTCAGCGGGACCTCCGGGAGCACGCCCACCCGGACGGCGTGGCCGGGGAGGCCGCACTGGCCGGCGACCAGCGCCCGGGCGGCCGCGGTGCCGCGACCGGTCGCGAGGAAGACGTGGACCGCCCGGTCGGTGGCCACGACGCGGGCGTGGCGGTCGACCTCGGCCCGGAGGTGGCGCTCCACGGCCTCGAGGTCGATCCGGAGCCCGAACACCTTGCCGTGGCGGTTGCGTCGCCCGACGACCTCGAACAGCCCGTCGGTGCAGCGGGCCAGGTCACCGGTGCGGAGCTCGGCGGTGTCGCGGCCGCGGGCCAGGTCGGCCGGGGACGTGGCGTAGCCGAGCATCACGTTGGGGCCCGAGTAGACGAGCTCGCCGACGCCGGGGCGGTCGTCGACGTCCTCGTCGAGCCGCAGGTGGCCTCCGGGCACGGCGACGCCGATCGCGGCGGGGTGCTCCTCGGCGAGGTCCGGGGGGAGGTAGGCCATGCGTGCGGTCGCCTCGGTGGCGCCGTACATCACGACGAGGTCCCACCCGCGGGTGCGACCGAAGCGGCTCCAACGGCGTACGGCGTCGGGGTCGAGGCGGCCGCCGGCCTGGGTCACCTGCCGCAGGCTGGGCAGGTCGCGCGCCTCGAAGCCGCTGCTGGCCAGCAGGTCGAAGGTGTGCGGGACCCCCGCGAAGCTGGTCGCACCGGTGCGCGCGACGAGGTCCCAGAAGCACTCGTCGACCACGCTCAGGCCGGTCAGCACGACGCTGGCGCCGGCGACGAGGTGGGAGTGGAGCACCGACAGGCCGTAGCAGTAGTGCAGCGGCAGCGCGGTGATCGCGCGGTCGGCGGGGGTGAGGGCGAGGTAGTCGGCGATGGCGGCCGCGTTGCTCGCGACGTTGTCGCGGGAGAGCCGGACCAGCTTGGGCGAACCCGTGGTGCCCGAGGTGCTGAGCAGCAGGGCCAGGTCGGGGTGGAGGTGGTGCGCGCTCGCGGGTCGGCGTACGTCGTCGCGAGCGCCGACGGTGCAGACGATGTCGGGGTCGTAGGCGGCGACCAGGGCCTCGCGCTGCACCTCGCGGCCGTCGGGGACGACGAGCGCGACGTGGCCGTGCTGGAGGGCGGCGAGGTAGGCGACGAGCGAGTCGAGGTCGTTGGCGCCCTCGACCAGGACGAGGCGCCGTGCGGGACCCCACGAGCGGGCGCGGTCCCGCACGAGGCGCGCGAGGCGGGCGTGGGTCAGGACCCCGTCGTCGGCCACCAGCGCCGGCGCGTCGCCGAAGTGCGCGTGCGCGAGGACCGGTGCTGCGCCCCGCAGGAGCGCGGGCTGGGGGGAGGTGATGGTCACGGCGACCCCGCCGGTCGGTAGGCGCGGACGAGCCCGGTCACCCGCAGGTGGACCGCGTCGCCGGCGGTGGGGTGGAGCACCCCCGACATCCGGGCGAGCACCGTGGTGCCCTCGTCGAGGCGGACCTGCACGGCACAGTCGTGGCCGTAGTAGCTGACCTCCTCCACCGTGCCGCGGACGCCGGCCCTGTCGCCCCCGGGGTGGGTCATGTCGACGTAGACCTGCTCGGGGCGGATCATCAGCGACACCGGCCCGTCGATCGGCTCCGTCAGCACGACCTCACCCAGTGCGCAGGTGGCGTGGGCGGCGGTGGCGGTGCCCGGCAGCACCACGGCCCGCCCGACGAACTCCGCGACCTGCGGGTCGCTCGGGGACAGGTAGACCTGGCTCGGCGAGGCCGACTGGACCAGCCTGCCGCCGCGCATCACCGCGACCTGGTCGGCCAGGGAGAGCGCCTCGTTCTGGTCGTGGGTGACCAGCACCGCGGTCGTGTTGGTGGCCTCGAGCGCACGGCGTACGGCGCGTGCGGTGCTGCCGCGGAGACCGGCGTCGAGGGAGGAGAACGGCTCGTCGAGCAGGACCACGGCGGGCTGGGGTGCCAGGGAGCGCGCCAGGGCGACCCGCTGCTGCTGCCCGCCGGAGAGCTCGTCGGGGCGGCGGCTGCGGAAGTCGGCGGGCAGCTCGACGAGGTCCAGCATCTCCGCGACACGGTCACCCGCCTGCGTGCCGCGTGCCTCGCGGGGCAGGCCGAAGGAGATGTTGGCGGCGACGTCGAGGTGGGGGAAGAGCGCACCCTCCTGCGGGACGTAGCCGACCCGGCGGGTCTGCGGCGGCACAGGGCGTACGCCGTCGCCGCACACGACGTGGTCGCCGAAGGCGATGCTGCCCGCCTCGGGGACGAGGAAGCCGGCGATCAGGCGCAGCAGCGTGGTCTTGCCGCACCCCGAGGGGCCGAGCACCGTCGTGAACGAGCCGTGCGGGACGTGGAGCGTGACGTCGTCGACGGCGCGCGTCGGTGCCTGTCCTGAGCTTGTCGACGGGAACGACTTCGTGACGCCGGTGAGGGTGAGGCTACTCATACGGGGA
>JAKFFB010000266.1:0-2810 GCA_036675425.1 Actinomycetales bacterium
CGTCGACCCGGTCGGCGCCGGTCTCGTCGACCACGACACCGTCACGGAGGAACACGACCCGGTCGGCCCAGGCAGCGTGGCGCGCCTCGTGGGTGACCAGGACGCCGGCGGCACCCGCGTCGCAGCGCGCGCGCAGCAGCTGCAGGATCTCCTCGCCGGTCTCGGTGTCGAGGGCGCCGGTCGGCTCGTCGGCGAGGATCAGGCGTCGCTCGCCGATGATGGCGCGCACGATGGCGACCCGCTGCTGCTGGCCACCGGACATGTCGTCGGGGAACCGGTCGGCGAGCTCGCCGATGCCGACCTCGGCCAGCGCGGTGCGCGCCTCCTGGCGTGCGGCCCGGGCGCTGACGCCGTCGAGCTCGCGTGGAAGGGCAACGTTCTCCGCAGCGGTGAGCGCCGGGATCAGGTTGAAGCCCTGGAAGACGTACCCGATCGACGTACGGCGCATCCGCGCCCGACCCTGCAGGTCCAGGCCGCCCAGGTCGGTGCCTTCGACCTGGATCGTGCCTGCGGTCGGCTGGTCGAGGCCCCCCGCAATGGTCAGCAGGGTGGACTTGCCGGAGCCGGACGGTCCCATCACGGCGACGAGCTCACCGGCGTGCGCCGTGAACGAGACCCCGCGCAGCGCGTGGACCTGGGTGGCGCCGTCACCGTGGACCCGGGTGACGTCGGTGAGCCTCAGGATGGGGTGATTCATCGTGACTCCTCGGTCTGGTCCGGCTTCGTCACGGCCGGAGTCGGGCGTACGGCGGCGGTGCTCCGTAGCCGCGCCCGGGCATCGAGCAGCCAGCGACGCTCGGCGC
Source organism: Actinomycetales bacterium (assembly GCA_036675425.1). GTDB lineage: Bacteria > Actinomycetota > Actinomycetes > Mycobacteriales > SCTD01 > SCTD01. The sequence goes on from JAKFFB010000266.1 coordinate 804, forward strand.
GGGCCAGCCGGCTCGCGGGGTCGTGCACCGCGTCGCTCATCGCGGTGCCCTCTCGTCGTGGGCCCGGTCCGTGCGGGCCGCCTGTGCGCTCGCCGCCGGGGTGCCCGGTACCTGCTCGCGGGCGGCGCGGCGCAGTCGCGCCTCGCAGTGGTCGAGCCAGCGGATCTCCGCCTCGGCACCGAAGACCAGCGAATCGAGCACCAGGCTCCAGGCCAGCTCGCGCGGGTCGGCGCCGACGGCTCGGCGCTTCAGCCGGGTGTAGTCCTGGAGCGCGGCCATCGTCGCGCTGCGCTGCTGCTGGATGACCGTGCCGACATCGACGCCGGGCACCGTGACGGCCAGCGCCAGCTTGATCGCGAGCTCGTCTCGCGGCGGCTGGGTGCGGGCCACGGGCGTCGTGAACCACGCGGCGACCTCCTCGCGGCCGGACTCGGTGATCCGGTAGATCACGTGCCCCTCGGCGTTCTCGGCCTCGGCCGCGGCGAAGCCGTCGCGCTCGAGGCGGGTGAGTGTCGTGTAGACCTGCCCGACGTTCAGCGGCCAGGTCTCCCCGGTGCGCTGCTCGAACTCGGCGCGCAGCTGGTAGCCGTACATCGGCTCCTGCTCCAGCAGTGCCAGTAGTGCGTGCTTGACGGACATCGTGCCCCCTCGGGTGGCCTACATACTCGGTATACCGGACTGTATACCCGATATGCACGAGGTGTCGAGCACTCGGGGACGTCATACGAAGCGAGGGCTCTCGCCCTCGCTTCGTATGACGTCCCAGGGCCCCGCAGTCAGGTCAGGGCAGGGAGTGGCGCAGGTGGAACGCGAGCCGGGCCGCGAGCTTGCCGGCGGGTGTCGCCAGGAGTACGTCGGCCGGGTTGCCCGGCAACGGAACCGCGAGCCGACGCCGGCTGGTCAGCGACACCGCACGTCCGAAGGTGCGCAGTCCGTGATCACCCGAGAGGGGCCCGTAGCCGCGCGCACCGACGACCTGGCGCGGCAGGGCACCGGCGACGGAGGCGACGCCCACGTTGACACTCACCTGGGCAGCCCGCAGCGCCTCGCCGATCTGTGCGCCCTTCTCGCGGGAGAAGACGGCCACATGGGCATAGGGGCGATCGCGCAGGCGCGCGAGGACGTCGCCGAACTCCGCCTGTCCGTGCACCCGCAACCGCGGGTCGGCGGCCGTGGGGCCGGCGGGCAGTTCCCGGGCCGGCACGCGCGGACGCCGTACGCCCAACGCCCGCGCCAGCCCACTGCCGAGTCCGGGCGGCGCCGCGCCGTCCACGGCAAGGGCCTCTCGCAGCTCGACATCGAAATCGGCGCTGACGTCGGGAGCGACGAACACCTCCGGCACCGCACCGGACTCGGCCGTCCCGGCACGCCCGACGGCGCGGGCGACGCTCGCTGCGGCAGCCCGTAGGTCGGCGTCGGGTGCCACCACCGTGACCGCGGGTCCCACCGGCACGACCGTGACCGGCACCAGCGAGCGCGCGCTCACGGCGCTGATCCTCGCGGCGGCGGCAGCGGTGCCGAAGACACAGACCCGGTCCACGGGAGCCGCGGCGAGTGCAGAGGCCGTCGCGTCGTCGCCGGTCACCACCTGGAGGAGGGGGACGTCGGCGCGGAGGAGATCGGCATAGGCGAGCAGCGCCGACTCATGGCCGGTCGCCGGCCTGAGGACCACCGCGTTGCCCGAGGCCAGGGCGTTGACCACCGCGCTCGACGGGCCGTAGAACGGGGCGTACGACGACGCGATGACCGCGACGACACCCTCGGCCGCGTAGCTGGTGCGGGTGGCCAGTTACGGGTTCAGAAGTCCGGCACCCTGCGCCGTGGCGCTCAGCACCCGGGCAGCATTCGCCTCGACCCACTTCAGGTGCTCGACGCTCTGGAGCACCTCGAGCATCGCTTCGTCGATCGACAGCCCACCCTCGTGATGGAGCGCTCCGGCGAGATCGTTCGACGCGCGCCACAGGCGTCCACGCCAGGCACGGAGCAACCGGACCCGCTCGGCCACGG
>JAKFFB010000265.1:0-15266 GCA_036675425.1 Actinomycetales bacterium
GCCGTCCTTGGTCATCCGCAGGATCTTCCCGCCGAGGCTGCTGGTGCTCTGCGCGGAGTCGCGGTCCTGCGCGTCGCCGGTGCCGGCGTAGAGGTGACCGTCGGGACCGAAGAGAAGCCGCCCGCCGTCGTGGCTGCTCGCGGCCGGGATCCCGCTGAGGATGACCCGCGGTCGGGCAGCCGATCCTCGTACGACGTCGGCGATCCGGTTGTCGGTCGAGGTCGTGTAGTAGAGGTAGACGCGGCCGTCGCGCAGGTAGTCCGGGCCGACCGCGATGCCGAGCAGGCCGCCTTCGCCGCGGACCGCGGCCTCGCGCACCGTGTAGATGACGCGGGCCGGCTTGCCCGGGGTGACCGCCCAGATGCGGCGCGTGTGCCGCTCGGTGAACAGGGCGCTGCCGTCGGGCAGGAAGGCGATGCCCCAGGGCTGGGTCAGGCCGCTCGCGACGACCTGCGGCGTGCTCGCCGCGCTCGCGGGCGTGGCGGTCAGCGGCAGCGCGACCAGGAACGCGGACAGGACGGCGACGAGGCGTCTCACGGCTCGACGGTACGCCGGTCCCGCACACTGGAGGCGTGCCCAGCGCCCTGCCCGACGGCGAGCCCGTCCCCTCCTCCGGGGCGCTGCCCCCGGAGGCGCTGACCGGTCTCGGGGAGCGGCCGTTCGGCCTCTACCTGCACGTGCCGTTCTGCGCGTCCCGCTGCGGCTACTGCGACTTCAACACCTACGTCGGCTCCGAGGTCGGGGGCGGCGGGCTGCAGGAGACCTACGTCGACACGGCGATCGCGGAGCTGCGGCTGGCGCGGCAGGTGCTCGGCGACGGCGCACCGCCGGTCGAGACCGTCTTCGTCGGCGGCGGCACGCCGACGCTGCTGCCGGCCGGCGACCTGGTGCGGCTGCTCGCCGCCGCCGACGAGCTCTTCGGGCTCGCGCCCGGTGCGGAGGTCACGACCGAGGCCAACCCCGACTCCGTCGACGAGCGCTCCCTCGCCGAGCTCCGCGCCGGCGGCTTCACCCGGATCTCCTTCGGGATGCAGTCGGCGGTGTCGCGGGTGCTGCAGGTCCTGGACCGCACGCACACCCCCGGACGCCCGCAGGCGGCGGTGGAGGAGGCGTACGCGGCCGGCTTCGAGCAGGTCAGCCTCGACCTGATCTACGGCACGCCCGGCGAGTCCGACGACGACTGGCGCGCCTCGCTCGACGCGGCGCTGGCGGCCGCGCCCACGCACGTGTCGGCGTACGCCCTCATCGTCGAGCAGGGGACGCGTCTCGGCGCCCAGGTGGCCCGCGGGGTGCTGCCGGCGCCGGACGACGACGTGCTGGCCGACCGCTACCTGCTTGCGGAGCAGGCCCTTTCGGGTCTCGGCTGGTACGAGGTCAGCAACTGGGGAGCGCCGTGCCGGCACAACCTCGGCTACTGGCGCGGCGGCGACTGGTGGGGGGTCGGCCCCGGCGCGCACAGCCACGTCGGCGGCGTGCGCTGGTGGAACGTCAAGCACCCCAAGGCGTACGCCGAGCGGCTCGTGGCCGGCGCGTCCCCCGGCGCGGGCCGTGAGGTGCTCACCGACGAGGACCGTCGGGTGGAGCGGATCCTGCTCGAGCTGCGGCTGCGGCAGGGGCTGCCGCTGGCGCTGCTGCACCCGGCGGGGCGGGCTGCCGTCGAGCGGCACGTCGCGGACGGATCCCTGCTGGTGGAAGGCGATCACGCGGTGCTGACCCTGCGCGGACGGCTGCTCGCCGACGCCGTGGTGCGCGACCTCGTCGACTGACGGTGTGCACTACCCCGCTCGAACCGCGCCCCCAGAGGGGTCAGGGACCGCGGTTCGAGCGGGGTAGTGCCGAGTGGTCGTGGCACAGGTCACCCTGGGCTTTCGGGCCCTGGGGGCTACTGTGGGGTCACACAGACGTTCGACCGACCCTGGTCCGACCGTCACTCCGCGGGCGAGTCTGCCCGCCGGTCGCACCGCTTGGTCCGTGCTTCGCCCCGCTTCGTCGGGCTTGTCGCCGCGCGCTTCGCTCACGCGGCCTCCGACGTACAGCAACGGAGCTCCTCTTCATGTCAGGCCGTCCCACCACGTCCCGTTCGTCCTCCGCCGGCTACCGCGGTCGCCCGCGTCGCTCCGGCGGTGGCAGCACCAGCCGCCCTGCCCCGGCGCCGGTGAAGTCCGACCTCGAGCTCGCGCTCGACGCCGCGGCCGACGCCGCCGCGGAGCAGCCGGACACCGCCACGACCTTCGCCGCCCTCGGCCTGCCCGAGCGGCTCGTCATCGCGCTGGCCCGTCGCGGCATGGAGGCGCCGTTCGCCATCCAGACGCGCGCCCTCCCCGACGCCCTCACCGGCCGCGACGTGCTCGGCCGCGGCGCCACCGGCTCCGGCAAGACGCTCGCCTTCGGCCTGCCGATGCTGGCCCGCCTGTCCGGCAGCCGTCCCGCCGAGCGGCTCCGCGGCACGCCGCGCGGGCTCGTGCTGGTCCCGACCCGTGAGCTGGCCCAGCAGGTCTCCGACGCGCTCGCGCCGCTCGCGCAGGCGCTCGACCTGAAGGTCACCACCGTCTACGGCGGTGCATCGATGGGCCGCCAGATCGACCAGCTGCGCCGCGGGGTCGACGTCGTCGTCGCCACTCCGGGCCGGCTGCAGGACCTCATCGAGCAGCGCGAGTGCACGCTCGCCAAGCTCGAGATCACCGTCCTCGACGAGGCCGACCACATGGCCGACCTCGGCTTCATGCCTGCCGTCACGACGCTGCTCGACATGACCGCGCCCGGCACGCAGCGGCTGCTCTTCTCGGCGACGCTCGACCGGGGGGTCGACAAGCTGGTCCGCCAGTACCTCGTCGACCCGGCCATCCACGCCGTCGCGACCGCCGAGTCGCACGTCACGACGATGGACCACCGCGTCTACGCCGTGCAGGGCGACGCGAAGGTCGACATCGCCGCCGAGATCGGCGCCCGCCCGGGCCGGACGCTCTTCTTCGTCCGCACCAAGCACGGCGCGGACCGCCTCGCGATGCAGATGCGCAAGGTCGGCGTCGAGGCGGCGGCCATCCACGGCAACCTCACGCAGAACGCCCGCAAGCGCGCCCTCGAGGACTTCGCGAGCGGCCACGCCCGCGTGCTCGTCGCGACCGACGTCGCCGCCCGCGGCATCCACGTCGACGACGTCGACCTGGTCGTGCACTTCGACCCGCCGGCCGACCACAAGGACTACCTGCACCGCTCCGGCCGTACGGCGCGCGCCGGCGCCAGCGGCACCGTGCTGTCGATGGTGACCAGCGACCAGGTCCGCGACCACCAGCGGATGCGCGAGCGCGCCGGTGTCCAGGTCAGCGCGCAGACCGTCGTCGTCGGGCACCCGGCAGTCCGCGAGCTGGCCGAGTCCGGCGAGCCGATCGAGGTCACCCCCCGCGCGCCGTACGTCGCCCGCCCCCAGGGCGAGCGTCGCCGCTACAACGGCCCCCGCACGTCGGGCTCGCCGTCGGCGGGTCGTGGCGCGAGCTCCGGCCGCCCGCGGCCGGCCCGCACCTCCTAGTCCCTCTTTCCCGTTTCCCCAGCACTCCGGTGCTGGGGAAACGGGAAGGATTCGTAGTTGCGTGTTCAACTAAACTGGTACGATGAGCGCATGACGCGCTGGTTGGACGAGGAGCAGCAGCGGGCCTGGCGTGCCTACCTCGGCGCGGTGGCCCGCCTGCACGCCGGACTGGACGCGCAGCTGCAGGCCGATTCCGGCATGCCGCACGGCTACTACGAGCTCCTCGTACGCCTGTCGGAGTCGCCGGACCGCCGGATGCGGATGAGCGCGCTGGCCGAGGCAGCCAGCTCCTCGCGCAGCCGGCTCTCGCACGCCGTCGCGCAGCTCGAGGCGCGCGGCTGGGTGCGTCGCGAGCCCTGCCCCGAGGACCGTCGCGGGCAGATCGCCGTGCTGACGGACGAGGGCTTCGCCGCGCTGGCCGCTGCGGCTCCCGGGCACGTCGAGGAGGTACGACGGCTGCTCGTGGACAAGCTGTCTCCCGAGCAGGTGCGCCAGCTGCGCGAGATCTCCGAGGCAATCCTCGCCGACGTGTGAGAAGGGACTCGCGGGCGGTCGACGTTCCCCCGCCGGGCATCGGGCAGGTCCAGGACAAGCACCATCCGCCAGCCCCGAGGAGACCCCGTGTCCGACGACACCCGCCCCGCCGACCAGGCCCGTAAGGGCCTGCTCGCGTCCGTGACCGGCAAGGCCAAGGAGGTCGCCGGCGCCGTGCTCGGCAACGACAGCCTCGCCGCGGAGGGCCAGCTGCAGCAGGCCGAGGCCGCTGCGCGCAAGGACGCCAGCGCCCAGGAGGCCGTCGCCCGCGCCGAGGCGAAGGAGGCTGCCGAGCAGCTCACCCGTGAGCACGCCGTGGCTGCCCAGCAGGAGCAGGCCGTCGAGAGCGCCGCCGCCGCCCGCGAGGAGCAGCTGCAGCGCGACGCAGCCGTCGAGGCCGCCCGCGCCTCCGCCGAGGTGGAGCGCGAGCAGGCCGTCCGCGAGGCCGTCGTCGAGGCCCGCACCGACGCCGAGGTCCAGCAGACCGCCGCCGAGGCCGCTGCCGAGAAGGCCGAGGCAGCTCGCCTCGAGCGCGAGGCCGAGGCGGCGTACGACGCCGAGAAGGCCAGCGCCGACGCGGCCGAGAAGGCCGCCGCCCGTGCCCGTGAGGACGCCGCCCGGCTCGCCCGCGACGCGTCCTAGAGCCCCTCAGACCACAGGAGATCCCATGAACGTCCTCACCGTCCCCCGCACCGTCGCAGGCCTCGAGTACAAGGCCCTGCGGCTCCCCGCCACCGTCGGCGCCTCCCTCGTCGGTCGCCTCGACGACGAGTCCCGCATCCGGCTGGCGTACGAGAAGGCGCTCGGCAGCGTCGACGCCGCCGTCGGCCGCCTGCTGTCCGACGCGGAGCTCACCCGCCGCGGCACTGCCCTGTCGCGTCGCGCCGAGATCCTCGAGACCGCAATCGTTCTCGAGGAGAAGGCCGAGCTCCGCAAGGCGAAGGCCGCCCAGGACCTGAAGCAGAAGAAGGCCGCCGCCGGCGAGCAGCGCCGCACGGCAGACCGGGAGAAGGCAGAGGAGACCCGCCGACTGCGCGAGCAGGAGACGGCGGCGAAGAAGACCGCTGCCGTCGAGGCTGCCGCGAAGCAGCGCGCCGCAGCCGAGGCCATCCGCGCTTCGGCCGCTGCCAAGCTCGAGGCCGAGCGCGACCGCGTCGCCGCTGCGGAGGCTGCGATCGAGAAGCGCGTCGAGGAGCGGACCGCCGCCCCCAAGGCCCAGCTCGAGCAGGCCGTCGAGCGGAAGGCGGAGGCCGACGCCGAGCGCGCGGCTGCCGACCGGCTCGCCGAGCTGGCTCAGGCGGAGAAGGCTCGCCGTACGTCGGAGAAGTAGCAGTCCGGCGCCGGCGCGCGTCCGGCGCCCATGATCGTCAGAAGGATCGGCCTCCACAGCCCGGTTGTCGCCGGCTGAGGGGGCCGATCCTTCTGTGGATCACCGGGGTCTCAAGCGGTACGGACCTCGACGGTCGTGTGCAGCGCGGCCGGTGCGTGCGCCGGCACCAGGGGCGCCTTGGGGGCGATCGGCTCGAGCCGCCGGTAGGGCTCGCCGACCGGCGGTCGCAGGTCGGCCTCGCCGCGGTTCGGCCACAGCGACGCGGCGCGCTCGGCCTGCGCGGTGATGGTCAGCGACGGGTTCACACCCAGGTTGGCCGAGATGGCCGCGCCGTCGACGACGTAGAGCTGCTCGTAGCCGTAGACCCGGTGGTAGGGGTCGATGACGCCCGTCTCGGGGGAGTCGCCGATGGTGCAGCCGCCGATGAAGTGCGCGGTCATCGGGATGTTCGCGAGGTCGCCGACCGTGCCGCCGGGCTCGCCGCCGATCTTCGCGGCCATCCGGCGGACCGCGTCGTTGGCGACCGGGATCCACGTCGGGTTGGGCGCGCCGTGCCCCTGCCGTGAGGTGAGCCGGCCGCGCTTCCAGTAGGTCGTGATCGAGTTGTCGAGCGTCTGCATGACCAGCGCGATGATCGTGCGCTCGGACCAGCGGTAGGGCAGGAGCGCCTTCAGCTTCAAGGGGTTCCGCGCCATGATGAGCAGCGCCTTGAGCCACCGCGGCGTGCGACCGCCGCCGTCGGTGAGCACCGTCTGCAGCAGGCCCATCGCGTTGCTGCCCTTGCCGTAGCGCACCGGCTCGACGTGCGTGACCTCGTCGGGGTGGAACGACGACGTGATCGCCACGCCCTGGCTGAAGTCCTCGGTGACGGTGGGTGTCGCGGCGCCGAGCAGCGCCTCGGAGTTGGTACGAGTGAGCACCCCCAGCCGTTCGGACACCCTCGGGAGCACTCCGGAGGACTTCATCCGGTGCAGCAGCTTCTGCGTCCCGAGGGTTCCGGCCGCGAGCACCACGGAGTCCGCCGTGATCGTCCGTCGCCCACGGGGCAGCGGTCCCGTACGCACCGTGTCGACCGCCCAGCCGCCGCGCGGCAGCGGACGCACGGTCCGCACCGTCGTGTCCGGGATCACCTGCGCCCCACCGGCTTCGGCGAGGTAGAGGTAGTTCTTCACCAGGGTGTTCTTCGCGTTGTGCCGGCAGCCGGTCATGCAGGCACCGCACTCGATGCAGCCGTTGCGCTCGGGTCCGGCTCCGCCGAAGTACGGGTCAGGCGTCGCGCAGCCGGGCGTCTCGCCGAAGAAGACGCCGACGGGCGTGAGCGCGAAGGTGTGCCCGACGCCCATCTCCTCGGCCACCGAGCGCATCACGACGTCGGACGGCGTGATGGTCGGGTTCTGGACGACGCCGAGCATCTTGCGGGCCTGCTCGTACCAGGGATCGAGCTCGGCGTGCCAGTCGGTGATGTGCCCCCACTGCTTGTCCCGGTAGAAGGGCGCGGGCGGCTGGTAGAGCGTGTTCGCGTAGTTCAGCGACCCGCCGCCGACACCCGCCCCGGCGAGCACCAGGACCTTGCCCACCTTGGAGATCCGCTGGATGCCGCGCAGGCCCAGCGCCGGGGCCCACACGAAGCGCGACAGGTTCCACGACGTGGTCGCGAAGTCCTCGTCCGTGAAGCGCCGGCCTGCCTCGACGACGGCGACCCGGTAGCCCTTCTCGACCAGGCGCAGCGCCGTGACGCTGCCGCCGAAGCCGGAGCCGACGACCAGGACGTCGTAGTGGTCGGGCACGGGAGCTCCTTGCGACGAGTGGCGTGATCTCAGCGTAGGCCGGGGTCACCCGACGGTCGCGCCGAAGGCCGCGCCCAGCCCGTAGGTGATCGCCGCGGCCCCGGCGCCGATCGCCAGCTGGCGGAGGGAGCGCGGGAGGGGCGCCGCGCCGGAGAGCATCCCGACGACCGCGCCGGTGAGCATGAGGGCCAGCCCGACCAGCACGCAGGCGACGACCAGCGCCGCGGCGCCGGACATCCCGAGCAGGTACGGCAGCACCGGGATGGCTGCGCCGGAGGCGAAGAACGAGAAGCTCGACAGCGCCGCGCCCCAGCTGCTGCCGACCACCTCGTGGCCGCGCGCGTCGGGCCCTTCGTCGACCGCCGGCCAGGCCCGCAGCTGGGCTGCCGCGTGCTCCTGGGCCTGCTCGGCGGTCATGCCGCGGGCGCGGTAGACGAGGGCCAGCTCGTTGGCGTCGACGTCCAGGTGCGGGTAGGCGTCGGAGTGGCCAGACCCCATGGTCGATGCGGCCAGCAGCTCGCGCTGGGACCGGACCGAGATGTACTCCCCGGCGCCCATCGACAGCGCGCCCGCGAGCAGGCCGGCCAGCCCGGTCAGCAGGATCGTCGAGCTCGCCGCGCCGCTGCCGGCGATGCCGAGCACCAGCGCGAGGTTCGACACCAGCCCGTCGTTGGCGCCGAAGACGGCCGCCCGGAACGTGCCCGACACCTGCTCGCGGCCGCGCTCGGCCAGCCCGCGGACCACCTCGGCGTGGATGCGCTCGTCCGCTGCCATGGTCGGGGTGGCGTCGGCGTCGCGGCCGTACGGGCTCTGCGTCTCGGCGCGCTGCGCCAGCGCCAGGACGAAGACGGAGCCGAACCGGCGGGCGAGCGCCGCGAGGACCCGGCTGCGGACGCTGGCCCGGACGCGACCGGGTCCGCGGTCGCCGAGCAGCGACTCCCAGTGCTGCGCGTGCCGCCCCTCGGCGTCGGCGAGCGCGAGCAGGATCTCCCGCTCCTCGCCCTCCCGACGCGCCGCGAGCTGGCGGTAGGTGTCGGCCTCGAGCCGCTCGCTGGCCAGGTGCCGACGCCAGCGCCGGACGGCGGCGGGGGAGGGGTGCGTCATGCCTGCGCCTCTCGTTCCGGTCCGCCCGATTCCGATCGAGTCTAGGCGCGGGGATCCCCGTACACTTGGCACTCAGGAGTCGGGAGTGCCAGAGGAGGTGCGCGCGTGCTGGACGACCGCAAGCTGGAGGTCCTGCGGGCCATCGTCGAGGACTTCGTGTCGACGACCGAGCCGGTCGGGTCGAAGGCTCTCGCCGAGCGGCACAGCCTGGGTGTCAGCCCCGCCACGGTGCGCAACGACATGGCGGCGCTCGAGGACGAGGGCTACATCACCCACCCGCACACCAGCGCCGGCCGGATCCCGACGGACAAGGGCTACCGGCTCTTCGTCGACCAGCTCTCGACCGTCAAGCCGCTGTCCCCGCCGGAGAAGCGCGCGATCCAGTCGTTCCTGGAGGGCGCGGTCGACCTCGACGACGTCGTACGCCGCTCGGTCCGGCTGCTGGCCCAGCTGACCCGGCAGGTGGCGGTCGTGCAGTACCCATCGCTGTCGCGCAGCTCGGTGCGCCACCTCGAGATCGTCCACCTCGCGCCCAACCGGCTGCTGCTGGTGCTCATCACCGACACCGGCCGGGTCGAGCAGCGCGTGGTGGAGCTGCCCGCGACGCTGTCCGACGACGACGTCGGCCTGCTGCGCCAGGTCTTCGGCAGCCGGCTGCACGGGGCCCCGCTGGTCGACGTGCCGTCGGCGCTCTCTGACCTGCCCGACGCCGCGCCGACGGCGATCCGCCCGGTCCTGACCAGCGTCATGACCGTCGTGCTCGAGTCGCTCGTCGAGCAGCCCGAGGAGCGGATCGCCCTGGCCGGCACGGCGAACCTCACCCGGCACAGCCTGGACTTCCCGCAGACCATCCGCCCCGTGCTCGAGGCGCTGGAGGAGCAGGTCGTCCTGCTCAAGCTGCTCGGTGAGGTCAACGACCCCACCACCGTGCACGTCAAGATCGGCGAGGAGAACAACGTGGAGGGACTGCGGTCCACCTCCGTGGTGACGATGGGCTACGGCCCGGACGGCAGCGCGTACGGCGGTCTCGGCGTGGTCGGCCCGACCCGCATGGACTACGCCGGCAACATGGGTCAGGTGCGCGCCGTCGCGCGCTACGTCGGCGAGCTGCTGGCGGGCGCGTAGTGGCCGACTACTACGGCACTCTCGGCGTCGCGCCCGGTGCGACGGACGACGAGATCAAGAAGGCCTACCGCAAGCTCGCGCGGCAGCTGCACCCCGATGTCAACCCCGACCCGGCGGCGCAGGAGCGCTTCAAGCAGGTCACGTCCGCGTACGAGGTGCTGTCCGACCCGCAGAAGCGCCAGATCGTCGACCTGGGTGGCGATCCGCTCTCCAGCGGCCCGGGCAGTGCCGGCAACCCCTTCACGGGCGGCTTCGGCGGGCTCGGCGACATCATGGACGCGTTCTTCGGCGGCGCCGGTGCGCGCGGTCCGCGCAGCCGGGTCCGTCAGGGATCGGACGCGCTGCTGCGGATCGAGTGCGACCTCGCCGAGACGATGTTCGGCGCCGAGCGCGAGCTGACGCTCGAGACCGCCGTCGTCTGCGGCACCTGCACCGGGCAGGGCACGGCCAACGGCACGCACCCGTCGATCTGCGACACCTGCAACGGGCGCGGTGAGGTGCAGCAGGTCCAGCGGTCGTTCCTCGGCCAGGTCATGACGACCCGCGCCTGCCCGCGCTGCGCCGGGCTCGGCTCGGTCATCGAGCACCCGTGCGGCGAGTGCGGCGGCGACGGGCGCGTCCGCGCGCGCCGGACGCTCACCGTGAAGATCCCGGCCGGTGTCGAGAGCGGCATGCGGATCCGGCTCACCGGCGAGGGCGAGGTCGGCCCCGGTGGCGGCCCGGCCGGCGACCTCTACGTCGAGATCCACGAGCGGGAGCACCCGGTCTTCACCCGCGACGGTGACGACCTGCACTGCACGGTCACCCTCCCGATGACTGCCGCGGCTCTCGGCACGACCGTCCCGCTCGAGACGCTCGACGGCGAGGAGTCGCTCGACATCGCGCCAGGGACCCAGCCTGACGAGGTGCTCACCCTGCGCGCCCGCGGGGTGCCGCACCTGCGGGCCTCGGGTCGCGGCGACCTGCACGTGCACCTGCGCATCGAGGTGCCGACCAGGCTCGACACCAAGCAGGAGGAGCTCCTGCGCGACCTCGCCCGGCTGCGCGGCGAGGAGCACCCGGCCTCGTCCGGCAAGGGCAACGGCCTGTTCGGACGCCGCCGGCGGTGAGCGCCGCGCTGTTCCTCTGCGACGACCTGTCCGGCGACGAGCTGTCGCTGACCGGCCCGGAGGGACACCACGCCGCGACCGTCCGTCGCGTGCGGCTCGGCGAGCAGGTGCACCTCTCCGACGGGCGGGGGACCCGGGCCGTGTGCACGGTGGTGGGTCTCGAGCACGACGTCGTACGGCTCCGCGTCTCGTCCCGGGTCACCGAGCCCGAACCGGCACCGCGCCTGGTGCTGGTCCAGGCGCTCGCCAAGGGCGACCGCGGCGAGCTCGCGGTGGAGCTCGCGACCGAGGTCGGCGTCGACGAGGTCGTCCCGTGGTCCGCCGAGCGATGCATCGTGAAGTGGGACGGACCGCGGGGCGAGAAGTCCTTGTCCCGCTGGGCTTCCACGGCCCGCGAGGCCGGGAAGCAGTCCCGCCGCGCACGCCACCCGGTGGTGTCGCACTGGGTCTCGACGGAGGAGCTGCTGGCCAGGGTGTCGAGCACGCCGACCCTGGTGCTCCACGAGGGCGCGGACGCACCGCTCGCATCCGTGGACCTGCCGTCGTCGGGGGAGCTGCTGCTGGTGGTCGGGCCGGAGGGCGGCATCACCGAGCGGGAGCTGTCCGCCCTGACCGCCGCGGGTGCGGTGTCGGTGCGCCTGGGCAGCAGCGTCGTACGCACGTCCACGGCCGGGGCGGCGGCGATCGCCGTCGTGAGCGCGCGCACCTCCCGGTGGGCGTGACGGGTGGATAGGTTGCGCGGCATGCGCCGAGGGGGAGCTGTCGTCGGGGTGCTCGCCCTGCTCGTGCTGCTGCCCGCCGCGCCCGCGTCCGCGCAGGAGATCCTCCCGCTGCCGTCGCCGTCGTCGTCGCCGGAGGAGCCCTCCCCGTCGCCCTCGCCGAGCCCGTCCCCCGAGCCGCCGCCGGCGCCGAGCCCCGAGCCGGTCCGCTCCCCGACAGCGCGATCCGTGCCGAGCCCGGTCGTCACGTCGGCTGCCGCGTCGCCCACGCCGTCACCGTCACCGGGTGTCGTGGGCAGCAGCAGCGTGCCCAGCCCGCTCGCCTCCGCGGCTGCCGAGGAGTCCGTGACGGAGGAGGTGGCGGCGACGCAGGTCGACCGCTACGTACGGTGGGCACTCGCTCTGGCGGCGCTGCTCGGCCTCGCCGGGGGAGCCGGTCTCTACTGGACGAGGAGCCACCCCTGATGGACTGCCTGTTCTGCAAGATCGTGTCCGGCGACGTCCCTGCCGACGTGGTCGCCGAGACCGAGCGGACGGTGGCCTTCCGGGACATCGCCCCGCAGGCGCCGACGCACGTGCTCGTCGTGCCGCGGGAGCACCACGCCGACGCGGAGTCGTGCGTCGCGGCTGACCCCGGGCTGATGGTCGAGGTGATGGCGGCGGCCGTCGAGGTGGCGCGCTCCGAGCGGCTCGACGGCGGCTACCGGCTGCTCACCAACACCGGCGGCGATGCCGGGCAGACCGTCCACCACCTGCACGTGCACGTGCTCGGCGGCCGCGCGCTGGGCGCGCTCGGCTGAGTTCCGTCGCGCCGCGCGAGTAATCTCGACGAGTCTCAGCACCCACCCGAGAGCAGGCGAACGGCAGCCGCCGACCCCATGGCAGACACCCGCCCGTCGACGCCGCACGTCGACCGCGTCATCAGCAAGATCGTCGTCCCGAGCGAGCAGTCCATGGTCGCGCTGCTGGGCAGCCGCGACGAGATCCTTCGTACGGTGGAGCGCGTCCTCATCAGCGACGTGCACGTCCGCGGGAACGAGATCACCCTCACCGGCTCGGCCAAGGACAACGCCCTGGGCGTGCTGCTGTTCGAGCAGCTCCTCGCGCTGCTCGACAAGGGCCAGCCGCTGACGGCCGACGCCGTCGAGCGCAGCCTCGGGATGCTGCAGCAGGCGGAGGGTCGCCCCGCCGAGGTGCTCACCCTCAACATCCTGTCCAACCGCGGGCGCACGATCCGGCCCAAGACGGTCAACCAGAAGCGCTACGTCGAGGCGATCGACGCACACACGATCGTCTTCGGCATCGGACCCGCCGGCACCGGCAAGACCTACCTCGCGATGGCCAAGGCCGTGCAGGCGCTGCAGGCCAAGCAGGTCAACCGGATCATCCTGACCCGTCCTGCGGTCGAGGCGGGCGAGCGGCTGGGATTCCTGCCGGGGACGCTGAACGACAAGATCGACCCTTATCTGCGGCCGCTCTACGACGCGCTGCACGACATGCTCGACCCGGAGTCGATCCCGCGGCTCATGGCAGCGGGCACCATCGAGGTCGCGCCGCTCGCGTACATGCGCGGCCGGTCGAGCCCGGTGGACACGCCGGTCCTGACTCCGGACGGATTCGTACCGATCGGCTCGCTCCAGGTCGGTGACCTCGTCGTCGGGTCGGACGGACGTCCGACGCCGGTGCTGGGCGTCTACCCGCAGGGCAGGCTGCCGGTCTTCCGCGTGTCCGCCCAGGACGGTGCATCCGTGCTCGTCTCCGCGGAGCACCTGTGGGCTGTGCGCACCCGTGCCGACGCGCGGCGTGACAAGGGCTGGCGAGTGCTGGAGACGCAGGCCATGGTGGGGAAGCTCCGAGCTGCGCACGCCCGGCGCTACGAGCTGCCGGTCGTGGCACCCGTTCAGCTCGAAGCCACTGACGTACCCATGGATCCCTACGCCTTGGGGCTGCTGCTCGGCGACGGCTGCATCACCATCTCGACCACCCCCAGCTTCTCGACGCGTGATCCCGAGCTGGCGCAGGCACTCGAGGACGCGCTGCCGGACGTCGAGCTGCGTCCGACGAGACCAGGCGACTACGTCCTACGGCACGAGGGCTACCACCGCGGCGGTCTGCTGACGGCGAACCCGGTGACGGCGGTCTTGCGTCAGCTCGGGCTTGCCGGGACGCGATCGTCGACGAAGTTCGTCCCGGAGCCGTACAAGCGCAACTCCGTCGACGTCCGCCTGGCCGTGCTTCAGGGGCTGCTGGACACGGACGGGGGCCCGGTCGCTCAGGCGGGACGAACCTGCCGGGTGCAGTACTGCACGACATCACCCCAGCTTCGTGACGACGTCGTCTGGCTGGTCCGGTCGCTGGGCGGGGTGGCCTACTGGCGCACGCGAGCAGCTGAAGGTCGCGCGCCCGGTCTTGCGAACGGTCGTCCGGTCCCGTACCGCCACGATGCCTACGTCGTGGACATCCGACTCCCCGAGGGGATGGCGCCCTTCAGGCTGACGCGCAAGAGGAACCGCTACGACGCGACGGGTGGTGGTCGCCCGATGCGCTTCATCGACAGCATCGAGCCGGCCGGCGAGGCGGAGTGCGTGTGCATCGCCGTCGGTGCCGAGGACTCCCTCTACGTGACGGAGGACTTCCTCGTCACGCACAACACCCTCAACGACGCCTACATCATCCTCGACGAGGCGCAGAACACGACCGCCGAGCAGATGAAGATGTTCCTGACCCGCTTGGGATTCGGCTCGAAGATCGTGGTCACCGGCGACGTCACCCAGGTCGACCTGCCGGGTGGTGCGACAAGCGGTCTGCGCGTCGTGCGCGAGATCCTCGACGGCATCGACGACGTGCACTTCGCGATGCTCACGAGCCAGGACGTCGTGCGGCACAAGCTGGTCGGGCGGATCGTCGACGCCTACGAGCAGTACGACGCGGACAACGCGCCTGGGCCGCGCCGATCTCCCGGTCGCCGCGACGACGCGAAGCGCTCCAGATGAGCATCGAGGTCGCGAACGAGAGCGGCGTCGCCGTCGACGAGCAGGGGCTCGTCCGGATCGCGCGGCACGTGCTCGACCGGATGGGCGTCTCGCCGCTCGCCGAGCTCTCGCTGCTGCTCGTCGACGTCGAGCAGATGGAGAAGCTGCACGTGCGGTGGATGGGGGAGGAGGGGCCGACCGACGTGCTGGCCTTCCCGATGGACGAGCTCGACCTGCGCGGCTCGCGCGGCGTCGCTCACGGGTCCGGCCACGGCAGCCCGGTCGACGGCGACGACGAGTCCCGCCCCGCGGTGCTCGGCGACGTGGTGCTCTGCCCCGAGGTGGCGGAGCGGCAGGGCCGCGACGCGGGCCACGGCACGCAGGCCGAGCTGCAGCTGCTCTGCACGCACGGCGTGCTGCACCTGCTCGGCTACGACCACGGCGAGCCCGAGGAGCACGCCGAGATGTTCGGCCTGCAGGCCGAGCTGCTCGCCTCCTTCCGACCCGGCGAGGCCTGACCGCCTCGCACGGTTCCGGGGGTGGCGGATGACGTGCAGGGACGTGTCCTGCTCTCGAGCCTCGGTCAGCGGTCTGGTCAGGACGCCTGCGCCAGGAGCACGGTGACGATGTAGCCGAGGTCGATGCGGGGTTCGATGTGGTCGGGTGGGAGCGTTCCCGCGGAGATGCGGTCGACGGCCAGCGCGGCGGGGTCTCCCCAAGCAGGTGCGGGGTGGTGCAGCAGCTTCACGCCTTCACCGGTGGTGACGTCGAGCCTGCGGTCGGGGTGCAGGACGAGCCGGAAGCCCTGGGAGTGGATGAGGGTGTGGTGCCGGGCGCAGACGAGCACCAGGTTGTCCAGGTCGGTTCCGCCGCCGTCGCTCCAGTAGCGGACGTGGTGGGCGTGCAGCTTCTTGCGTCGGGTGCAGCCGGGGAAGCGGCAGCGCTCGCCGTCCAGGGTGCCGAGCAGCTCGCGCAGTGGGCTGTTGGCGTCGCGGGCGGTGCGGCCGAGGTCGTGCCGGCGTAGGTCCGCCTCGGTCACCGGCCGCAGCCGCAGCACCCC
>JAKFFB010000055.1:0-61789 GCA_036675425.1 Actinomycetales bacterium
GGGCTGCGGCACCCGGGCGCGTCGGGCTGGGCGCTGCGCGGGGTCGACCTGTCCGTCGAGCCCGGCGAGGTGCTGGCGGTCGTCGGGCCGTCCGGCTCCGGCAAGACCACCCTGCTGCGGCTGGTCTGCGGGCTGCTCGACCCGACGGAGGGCGAGGTCCGGATCGGCGGCGAGGACCAGGCGCGCGTGCCACCGGAGCGGCGGCCCGTCGCCATGGTGTTCCAGGGGTTCGCGCTCTTCCCGCACCTCACCGTCGGTGAGAACCTCGGCTTCGGACTGCGGGTGCGCAAGGTCCGCAAGGCCGAGCGGGCGGCGCGCGTCGAGCAGGTCGCCGCAGCCCTGGGCCTCACGGACCTGCTCGACCGGCAGCCCGTCGCGCTCTCCGGCGGCGAGCGGCAGCGGGTCGCGCTGGGCCGCGCGCTGGTCCGCGACCCGGCCGTGTTCTGCCTCGACGAGCCGCTGTCCGCCCTCGACCCGCTGCTGCGCGCCGACGCGCGCCGGGAGCTGGCCGGGCTGCTGCGCGCCGAGGGGCGCTGCGCCGTCTTCGTCACCCACGACCAGACCGAGGCGATGACCCTCGGCGACCGGGTCGCGGTGCTGCGGTCGGGCCGGCTGGAGCAGGTCGACCGCCCCCGGGCGCTCTACGACCGGCCGGCCACGCCGTTCGTCGCGTCCTTCGTCGGCTCCCCGGCGATGAGCCTGCTGGAGCGGCCGGACGGCCTGGTCGGCGTCCGCGCGGAGCACGTCCGGCTCGTTCCCGGCGACGACGCGCTCGTCTCCTCGGTGGAGGACCACGGGCACGAGACGCACGTCCTGCTGGACACCGTCGGGGGTCGGCTGGTCGCGAGAGTGCCTGCGGGGCAGGCGCCTTCGCCGGGCACTCGCACCGGCGTGCAGCTGGGGCAGGTCGTCACGTGGCCCGGGACGCGCGCCGACCACGGGCTGGCATGAGGCGCCCGGGCTACCGCACCGGGCTGCGGCTCATGCTGGCGCCCTTCCTGCTCGGCGCGCTCGTGCTGGTCGTCGTCCCCGCCGTCATGACCGCCGGTTTCGCCTTCACCCGCTACGACGGCCTCGCGCCGGCGGAGTTCGTCGGCTGGGACACCTACCGCGACCTGCTCGGCTACACCGAGCTGCGCCGATCCCTCGTGGCCACGGCCTTCTTCGTCGCGCTGGCCGTCCCGCTCCGGGTGCTGGGCGGCCTCGGGCTCGCCCTGCTGCTGAACCGCCGCTCCGCGCGGCTGGGTGCGACCGGACGCGTCGCGGCGTACGTCCCCACCGTCCTGCCGGACGCGGCCACCGCGCTGATCTGGCTGTGGGTGGTGAACCCCGTCTACGGACCCCTCGCCGTGGTGCTCCAGGTGGGCACCGGCAGTCCGCTGCTCCTGGACCGGCTGGGCGCGCGGCTGACCATCGTCGCCATCGCCGTCTTCGCCCTCGGCGAGGGTTTCCTCGTCACCCTCGCGGCGCGGCGCGAGGTGCCGGAGGTCCTCTACGACGTGGGCCGGCTCGAGGGCGCCCGCGGGGTGGGGCTGTTCCGGCGGGTCACCCTGCCGATGCTCGCCCCGGTGCTCGGGCTGCTCACCGCCCGCGACCTCGTCGTGAGCATGCAGGTGACCGTCGTGCCGATCCTGCTGCTCACCCGCGGCGGGCCGCTCGGGGCGACCAAGACGCTGCCGTTCCTGGTCTACGAGAGGGGCTTCCGCGAGCTGCGCTTCGGCGACGCAGCCGCCCTGGCACTGCTGCTGTTCGTGCTCACCCTGCTGCTGGTCGCGGTGCAGTACCGGCTGCTCCGCCGCTGGCTGCGCGCGGGTGCCGTCAGCACGGGTGGGGCGTAGGTCAGCCGGTCCGCAGCTGGTCGAGCTCGGCGCGGAGCTCCTCGTTCTCGAGCATCAGCGCCATCAGGCGCAGCCCGACCGGGTCGATCTGGCGCGGGACGACGTGAGGCGAGGGGACAGGCGGCACCGCGAGCTGCCGGACGGCCTGCGGCTGCTCGGGCACGATCGTGAGCCGGCGCACGAGCGCGCTCGGGACGCCGTCGGGACGGATCGGCACAGGGCTCACCCCCCGACGATCGACAGGACCGCCGTCGATCTTGAGCGTCAGCGCGGGGCGGGCTCGAAGCCGAGCGGCCGTCGCGTGAACGAGCCGGTGCCGTGGGACACCCCGCGCAGCGCGGTCGCGTAGCCGATCAGCTCCGCCTCGGGCAGCTGGGCTCGTACGACGCTGCGCTCGTCGTCCTCGGGATCGGTGTCGTTGCCGGTCACCCTCGCGCGCCGACCTGAGAGGTCGCTCATGACCGTGCCGACGAACGCCGTCGGGACGTGCACCTCGACGTCGCACCAGGGCTCGAGAACCAGGGTCCCGGCGGCCGCCGCGGCCTCGCGCAGCCCCAGCGCCCCGGCGGCCTGGAAGGCCGCGTCCGAGGAGTCCACCGAGTGCGCCTTGCCGTCCACGAGGACGATCGACAGGTCGACCAGCGGCCGGCCGTCGACCACGCCCCGCTCGGCCTGCGTCCGGACGCCCTTCTCGACGCTGCCGTGGAAGGTCGACGGCACCGCGCCGCCGACCACGCGCTGCTCGAAGACGATGCCCGAGCCGGGCTCGCCGGGGGAGACCTCGAGCACCACCACGGCGTACTGGCCGTGGCCGCCGGACTGCTTGACGTGCCGCCCCGTCACGGTGGCCGGCTTGGCGAGCGTCTCGCGCAGCGCCACGACCACCTCGGGGGTCTGCACGTCGACGCCGTGCCGGCCGCGGAGCCGCTCCAGCAGCACGTCCGCGTGCCCAGGTCCCATGCACCAGAGCAGCTGCTGGCCGGTGTCGACCCGGCGCTCGAGGCGCACCGTCGGGTCCTCCGCGACGATCCGGGCAAGCCCCGTCGCGAGCCGCTCCTCGTCGGCCCGGCTCGACGCCGCGACGGCGACGGGCAGCTGCGGCTCGGGCAGCACCCAGGGCGCCATCAGCATCGGGTCGTCCTTGGCCGACAGGGTGTCGCCCGTCTCCGCGGAGCTCAGCTTGCTCACCGCGCAGATGTCGCCGGCGGGGCAGGTCGCGACGGACCGGAGCGAGCCGCCCAGGGGCGAGCTCAGCGGGCCGACCCGCTCGTCGACGTCGTGGTCCGGGTGGTCCTCGCGGTGCCACGGCCCGCCGGCGCCGTGACCCGACACGTGCACCGCCGTGTCCGGTCGCAGGGTGCCGCTGAAGACGCGGACGTAGGACACCCGCCCGACGTACGGGTCGGTGGTCGTCTTGACGACCTCCGCCACCAGCGGGCCGTCCGGGTCGCAGCTGATGGGGGCGACCGGCGAGCCGTCCGGGCGGGTCACCGGCGGGCAGGGGTGCTCGAGCGGCGACGGGAAGCCCTGCGCCAGCAGGTCGAGCAGCTCCTGGACGCCCACCCCGGACAGCGGCGCCACGGGCAGCGCCGGGTGGAAGTGGCCGCGGGCGACGGCGGTCTCGAGGTCGCCGACCAGCACGCCCGGGTCGATCTCCTCGCCGCCGAGGTAGCGGTCGAGGAGCGTCTCGTCCTCGCTCTCGGCGATGACCCCCTCGATCAGCTCGCCGCGCAGGTCGCCCACCAGCGCCAGGTGCTCGTCGTCCGGGTCGCGCTCGACCCGCTCGCCGGAGGAGAAGTCCACGACGCGCAGGTCGAGCAGCCGGATCAGCCCGGCGACCGTGCCGTCGTCGTCGTGCATCGGCAGGCTGAGCGGGAGGACGCCGTCCGAGAGCAGCCGCTGGCAGAGCGCCACGGCCTCGTCGAAGTCCGCGCGGGCGCGGTCCAGCTGGGTCACGACGACGGCCCGGGGCATGCCCACCGCCTCGCACTCGGCCCACAGCTGGGCCGTCACGGCGTCCAGCCCGCCGACGGCGGACACGACGAACAGCGCCGCGTCGGCCGCGCGCAGCCCCGCCCGCAGCTCGCCGACGAAGTCCGCCCCACCGGGGGTGTCCAGCAGGTTGACCTTGACGTCCGCGTGCTCGAGGGGGGCGACGGCGAGCGACACCGAGTGGCCGAGCCGCTGCTCGACCTCGTCGCTGTCGGTCGTCGTGGTGCCGTCCGCGACGTCGCCCGCCCGCGCGATCGCGCCGGCGTGCGCCAGCAGGGCCTCGACGAGGGTGGTCTTGCCGGCACCGGTGTGCCCGACCACGGCCACGTTGCGCACGGACTTCGGGTCGCGCGGCTCCGGGGCGGTGCCGGCGTCGGCTCGTGGACTGCGCACTGGTCCTCCTGTCGTCCGCCGCCCGGTGGACCCGGGGGCGGGCGGCCAGCCTGCCGTCGGACGCGCTCTGGGACAAGGGACCGACGTCCTTGCGTCATGCCCAGAGGAGCGCTCGCCCGCGGGCTGAGCATGACGCAAGGGGAGGAGGGGCACGACCCCGCTATCGTTCGCGGATGCTCAACCTGCGCGTGCGCCCTGCGCTCGGCCGTCTGGTCGACCCGGTCGCCGCCGCCCTGCTGCGCACGGGTGTCACCCCCGACGCGGTCACGGTGGCCGGCACGCTCGGCGTGGTGCTCGGAGCGCTGGTCTTCTTCCCGCGCGGGATGATGTTCACCGGCACAGCGGTCGTCTTCTTCTTCGTCCTCACCGACCTGCTCGACGGCACGATGGCCCGGATGCGGGGGACCAGCGGGAAGTTCGGCGCCTGGCTCGACTCGACCTGCGACCGGATCGCCGACGCGGCGATCTTCGGCGGGCTGGTGCTGTGGTTCACCGGCGACGGCGACTCCCCGACGATGGCCGCCGTCGCGCTGTTCTGCCTGGTGGCCGGCGGTGTCGTCAGCTACGCCAAGGCTCGCGCCGAGGGGCTGGGCCTGCGCTGCGACGTCGGCCTGGCCGAGCGGGCGGAGCGGCTGATCCTCGTCCTGGCCGGGACGCTGCTCGCCGGCCTCGGCCTCGACGTGGCGCTCGACGTGCTGCTCTGGGTGCTCGCCGCCGCCTCCGCGGTCACCGTCGTCCAGCGGCTGGTGGAGGTCCGCCGCCAGGCGGCCCTCGCCGAGTAGTGCCCGCTCTCCCTGCCGCCGTCGCCGGCCTGCTGACCGGCCGCGCGACCGACGCCGCCTACGCCAGCGGCTGGGCGCTCGTCCGGGCGCTGCCGGAGCCCGTGGCGCAGCGGCTCTTCCGGGCCGGCGCCGACCTGGCCCACCGCCGCGGTGGCAAGGCGGTCGACCGGCTGCGCAGCAACCTGGTCCGCGTCGCCCCCGACCGCGATCCGGAGGCGCTCACCCGCGATGCGCTCCGGTCGTACGCCCGCTACTGGTGCGAGGTCTTCCGCCTGCCCGTGACGTCGACCGAGCGCGTCGTCTCCGGCATGCGCACGGTCAACGAGGAGCTGTTCCGCTCGGCGACCTCGTCCGTGCGCGGGACGGTGCTCGCGCTGCCGCACAGCGGCAACTGGGACCACGCAGGTGCCTGGTGCGGCGCGACGGGGGTGCGCTTCACGACGGTCGCCGAGCGGCTGAAGCCGGAGTCGCTCTACGACCGCTTCGTGGAGTTCCGGGAGTCGCTCGGCATGGAGGTGCTGCCGCTGACCGGCGGCGACCGGCCGCCGTTCGACGTGCTCGTCGAGCGGCTGGAGGGGGGCGGCACGCTCTGCCTGCTCGCCGACCGGGACCTGTCGGCGCGCGGCGTCGACGTGCAGTTCTTCGGCGCGACCGCGCGGATGCCCGCGGGCCCGGCGACGCTGGCGCTGCGCACCGGGGCGGCGCTCATCCCCGTGTCGCTGTGCTTCCTCGACGACGGCTGGCAGGTGACCTTCCACCCGGAGGTCGAGCACACCGACGTGCCGACCATGACGCAGGCGGTCGCCGACGCGTTCGCCCAGGGGATCGCCGAGCACCCGCAGGACTGGCACATGCTCCAGCGGCTGTGGCTCGACGACCTGGTGCCGCGATGAAGCGCACGCTCCGCATCGGCATCGCCTGCCCGTACACCTGGGACGTCCCCGGTGGCGTCCAGGCGCACGTCCGCGACCTGGCCGAGCACCTCATCGCGCTCGGTCATGAGGTGTCCGTGCTCAGCCCCGTGGACGACCCCGACGAGGCCGACCTCCCGTCGTACGTCGTGCCGGCCGGGCGCGCCGTTCCCGTGCCCTACAACGGATCGGTGGCGCGGCTGGTCTTCGGCCCGCTGTCGCTGGCCCGGACCCGTCGCTGGGTCCGGGAGGGTCGCTTCGACGTGCTGCACGTGCACGAGCCGACCGTGCCGAGCGTGTCGATGCTGGCCTGCTTCGCCGCCCAGGGGCCCATCGTCGCGACCTTCCACACCGCGACGGCGCGCAGCCGCGCGCTGCAGGTCTTCGGCACCGCGCTGCAGCCGGCGCTGGAGAAGGTCACCGGGCGCATCGCCGTGTCGCCGGCTGCCCGGCGCGTCGTGGTGGAGCACCTGGGCGGTGACGCCGTCCTCATCCCGAACGGCGTCGACGTCGCCCGCTTCGAGGGCGCGAAGCCGCTCGACGACCGGCCCGCCGGACCGACCGTCGTCTTCCTCGGCCGCATCGACGAGCAGCGCAAGGGCCTCGCCGTCCTGCTGGAGGCCCTTCCCGAGCTGGTCAGCCTGGTGCCCGACGTGCGCCTGCTGGTGGCCGGTCCGGGCGACGCCGACGACGTGCGCGAGGCGGTGCCCGCATCGCTGCGCGACCGGGTCGAGCTGCTCGGGCTGGTGAGCGAGCAGGACAAGCCCCGGGTCTTCGCGAGCGGCGACGTCTACTGCGCCCCCAACACCCACGGCGAGTCCTTCGGCATCGTGCTGGTCGAGGCGATGGCGGCGGGCACGCCCGTCGTGGCGAGCGACCTCGAGGCCTTCCGGCGGGTGCTGCGCGACGGCGAGGCAGGGGTCCTCGTGCCGGTCCGTGACGCCGGCGCGCTCGCGACCGCCCTCGGTGCGCTGCTGCTGGACGCTCCCCGGCGCGAGCGGCTCGCCGCCGCCGGTCGCCGGGCGGTCCGCGCCTACGACTGGGAGAGCGTCACGCGCTCGATCGTCGAGGTGTACGAGACCGTGGCTCTGGCCGTTCCGGTCGCGGTCGACCCGACGCTCGAGGCGGCGCTCGCGCAGAGCGACGAGGTCGACGGCGCCGACGACGACGCCGGCCGGCTGGTCACCACCCTCCGCCGCTGGATGGCCGAGCTGCCCGGTCGGGGCAGCGCGTGACCAGCGTCCTGGTCGTCCTGGCCGTCGCGTTCCTGCTCGGCTTCTACGTCACCTGGACCGCGGGCCGGCTGGACCGGCTGCACGCCCGGGTGGACGCCTCCTGGGCGGCGCTCGACGCGCAGCTGGTGCGCCGCGCCGCGGCAGCCCGTGCGGTCGCGGCGCACCTCGAGGACCCGCGCACCGCGGCGCAGCTCGACAGCGCTGCCTCGGCCGCCCTCGACGGCGGGGTCGCGGACCGCGAGGGCCTCGAGAACGACCTGTCCCGCGCGCTCAAGGCAGCGCTCCCGCTGCTGGTCCACGACGACGCGGGGGAGGCGGCGCGCGCCGAGCTGGAGACCGCGTCGACCCGCGTCGGGCTGGCCCGCTCGTTCCACAACCACGCCGTCAAGGACACCCGAGCGGTCCGGCTGCGGCGGATGCCGCGGGCCCTGCGCCTGGCCGGCCACCGCGAGCTGCCGCTGTTCTTCGAGATCGACGACACGGCCATCTAGTCCTGACGCCGCTCTTGGGCGGTTCTGCAGGGGTGCGCCCGGATCGGCACGTAGCGTGGGTCGCGTGAGTCCTGTACCTGCCCAGCACCGCACCCGCACCGCGGCCGTGCTCCTGTCCGTCGCCCTCCTGGCCGGCTGCGCCGCCAGTGCCGAGCCCACCGCGAAGCCCAGCCCGTCGCCGTCGCCGACGGCCTCGCCGAGCCCGTCGGCCCCCGCGCCGAAGCCGTCCCCGAAGGCCGTCAGCCCCTTCACCGGCAAGCCCCCGCTGTCCACCGGCGACGTCGTCGCGATGAAGATCGACAACTCCCCGCTGGCCCGGCCGTA
This sequence comes from Actinomycetales bacterium, assembly GCA_036675425.1. Lineage (GTDB taxonomy): Bacteria > Actinomycetota > Actinomycetes > Mycobacteriales > SCTD01 > SCTD01. The sequence continues at coordinate 7,967 of JAKFFB010000055.1, forward strand.
CCACCGCGGTCTGAACGAGGCCGCGCTGATGTACCAGGAGATGATGGAGGGCGGCGCGACCCGCTTCCTGGCCGTCTACTCGCCCGCGACCGGCAACGAGGTGGGCCCGCTGCGCAGCGTCCGCGAGGGCGACATCGAGCTCATGCAGCAGTTCGGCAAGCTCGCGCTGGGCGCCTCCGGTGGCAACACCGGCGTCCTCGCGACGCTGGCGCAGGCCGAGAAGAACGGCCTGATGCTCGACGTGTCCTTCGACACGGTCCCCGGGCCGTACCGCAAGGGCGAGCGCCGCAAGGACGCCATCAACTTCTTCACCTCGCCGGAGAAGATCGCCAGGACCAAGCCGTCGGGCACCAAGCCGCGCGACATCGGCCTGCGCTTCGGCCCGCTGCCGGCCGGGGCGGGGTTCCCGGCGCTCAAGGCGTCGGTCCGCTTCTCGCCGATCTCGCGCGTCTCGGTGGCGTACGACAAGGCCGGCGGCCGCTACGCCGTCTTCCAGGACGGCGACCGGATGAAGGACTACGCGCCGACCAACGTCGTCGTGCAGCACGTCCAGATCCGCAACACCAGGTACGTCGACGTCCTCGGCAACCGGACCCCGTACACCAACACCGTCGGCACCGGCCCGGTGGCGGTGCTCCGCGACGGTCGCCGGCTGTCCGGGACCTGGCGCCGGATGGCGCCGCACACCGGCACCCGCTTCCTGGACGACAAGGGCCGCGACCTGCCGCTGCGACCGGGACCGACGCTCGTGCTCCTGGTGCCCTCGGGCATGCCGCTCAGCGTGGGCTGACGCGCTCGCGAGGTCGTACTCTGGAGGGGCCGCTCAGCCCCGACAGTCAGGAAGCTCCGCCATGTCCGCCGACGCCCCCAGCAGCACCACTCCCGACGCCGTCGTCGGCACCGACCGCGTCAAGCGCGGGATGGCCGAGATGCTCAAGGGCGGCGTCATCATGGACGTCGTCGACGCCGAGCAGGCCAAGATCGCCGAGGACGCCGGCGCCGTCGCCGTCATGGCGCTCGAGCGCGTCCCCGCCGACATCCGCCGTGACGGCGGCGTGGCCCGGATGAGCGACCCCGACATGATCGACGGCATCCAGGCCGCCGTCTCGATCCCGGTGATGGCCAAGGCCCGCATCGGCCACTTCGTCGAGGCGCAGGTCCTGCAGGCCATCGGCGTCGACTACGTCGACGAGTCCGAGGTGCTCACGCCGGCCGACTACGCCCACCACATCGACAAGCGCGCCTTCACGGTGCCGTTCGTCTGCGGTGCGACCAACCTCGGCGAGGCGCTCCGCCGCATCTCCGAGGGCGCGGCGATGATCCGCTCCAAGGGCGAGGCCGGCACCGGCGACGTCTCCCAGGCCACCACCCACATCCGCACCATCCTGGGCGAGATCAAGCGGCTGACCGTCATGGACGACGCCGAGCTGTTCGAGGCCGCCAAGCTGATGAGCGCGCCGATCGACCTGGTCCGCGAGACCGCCTCGCTCGGCCGGCTGCCGGTCGTGCTGTTCACCGCCGGCGGCGTCGCCACCCCCGCCGACGCGGCGATGATGATGCAGCTCGGCGCCGACGGCGTCTTCATCGGCAGCGGCATCTTCAAGAGCGGCGACCCGGCCCGGCGCGCCCGCGCCTGCGTCGAGGCGACGGCGTACTTCGACGACGCCGAGCGGATCGCCAAGGTCAGCCGCGGGCTGGGCGAGGCCATGGTCGGCATCGCCGTCGACAGCCTCGGCGCCGGCGAGCTGCTGGCCACCCGCGGTTGGTAGCCGCTCCCCGGATCGGGGTCCTGGCGCTGCAGGGGGACGTGCGCGAGCACGACCGGGCGCTGCTCGCGGCCGGTGCGGTGCCGTCGCACGTCCGCCGGCCCGAGCAGCTGGACGACCTCGACGGGCTGGTGCTCCCGGGCGGTGAGTCGACCACCATCAGCCGGCTGCTCGAGGTCTTCGAGCTGCTCGAGCCGCTGCGCAAGCTGGTGGCCGGCGGGCTGCCGGTCTACGGCTCCTGCGCCGGGATGATCCTGCTCGCCCGCGAGGTGCTCGACGGGCGCCCGGACCAGCAGGGCGTCGGCGGCCTGGACGTGGTGGTCCGGCGCAACGCCTTCGGCCGCCAGGTCGACAGCTTCGAGGCCGACCTGGACTTCGCGGAGGTCGGGTCGGTGCACGCGGTCTTCATCCGCGCTCCCTGGGTGGAGGCGGTCGGGGAGGGCGTCCAGGTGCTCGCCACGGTGCCTCGGGGCGGACCCGCCGCGGGTAGGGTCGTAGCCGTCCGCCAGGGCTCGGTCCTGGCCACCTCGTTCCACCCCGAGCTCACCGGAGACCACCGCGTGCACGGGCGATTCGTCGATCTGGTGAAGGAGACCCTCGCATGAGCGGGCATTCCAAGTGGGCCACCACCAAGCACAAGAAGGCGGCGATCGACGCCAAGCGCGGCAAGCTCTTCGCCAAGCTGATCAAGAGCATCGAGGTGGCGGCCCGTACCGGAGGCGGCGACCCCGCCGGCAACCCCACGCTCGCCGACGCCATCGCGAAGGCCAAGGGCCAGTCGGTCCCGAACGACAACATCGACCGCGCCGTCAAGCGCGGCAGCGGAGAGCTCGGCGACGCGGCGGCGTACGAGGAGATCATGTACGAGGCGTACGGCCCCGGCGGCGTCGCCGTCCTGGTCGAGTGCCTGACGGACAACCGCAACCGCGCGAACGCCGAGGTCCGTACCGCCATCACCCGCAACGGCGGCAACCCGGCCGACCCCGGCTCGGTCTCCTACCTGTTCGGGCGCAAGGGCGTCATCCTCGTCACCAAGACCGAGGGCCTGTCCGAGGACGACGTGCTGCTGGCCGTGCTCGAGGCCGGCGCCGAGGAGGTCAACGACCTCGACACCGCCTTCGAGGTGGTCTGCGAGGCGACCGACACCCACGCCGTGCGGCTGGCGTGCACCGACGCCGGGCTCGAGGTGGAGTCGGCCGACATCGCCTGGATGCCGAGCGTGAGCGTGCCGCTCGAGGACGACGTCGCGGTCAAGGTGCTCAAGCTCGTCGACGCCCTCGAGGACCTCGACGACGTGCAGAACGTCTGGGCCAACTTCGACATCAGCGACGAGGTGCTCGAGCGCGTCGGCTGAGGCCCGCACGGCCGCGTCTGCGGCATACTGATCACGTTCCGGTTGAGAAGCCAGCCACCCGTGCCCCGTGTGGGGCCAGCGCCGTGCGCGCTGCGCCTCCCGGGTCGTCGCAGGAGGTTGTCGATGTCGGAGGCGGAGTCCGGCGCGCCGTCGGCCGGGCGCACCCAGCTCGAGCTGATGACGGCGCAGCTCGCGGCCGTCGACGCCTGGAACCTCGCTCGGCGGGCCGCCGAGGCCGAGGTGGGCACCGGCACCCTCACCCGCGAGATGCGCCTCGACGTGAGCCGGCGGATGGACGCGCGCCGTCGTGAGCACGCGGCCCTGGTGGCGCGTGCCGAGCAGCACCTGCGCGAGAGCGGGGGAGCGCTCGCCGCGGCCGCGCGTCGGCGGGCGGTCCTGGCGCACCGCAACGCCTGGCTGCGGGACAGCGTGGCGACCCGGCTGGTCGAGCTCGGCGTGGAGGTCGTCGGCGCGTTCGACGACGGGGCCGACGCGGCCGGGACCGTGGTCGTCGAGCAGCCGGACCTGGTGCTCGTCGAGGACCGGCTGCCCACCGTCTCCGGGCTCGAGCTGGTGCAGCGGATCCGCGCGTTCTCCCCGTCGACCGTGGTCGGCGTCCAGTGCCTGGACGAGGGCGGCGTGCAGCGCTTCGTCTCCGCGGGCGCGGAGCCGGTCTTCACCCGCCGGATCCCGCCGGCCGACATGGCCGAGCACCTGGTGGGGCGGCTGTCCGGCGGGGCGCCCGACCTCGTCGTCTGAGAGCGATCGCCGGGCGCGCCTGCGCTGCGGTGTCGGCGCTGCACCGTACGCTCGGGCCGAACAGGTGTTCGGAGGACCTCGGAGGCGCGGCGTGCGGGTGCTGGGCATCGACCCCGGGCTGACCCGGTGCGGGCTCGGCGTGGTCGACGGCGGTCCGGGGCGCGCGGTCCTGGTGGCCGTCGGCGTCGCCACGACGCCGGCGACCGACTCGCTCGGCGAGCGGCTGGTCGCCCTCGAGCGGGTCTTCGAGTCCTGGCTCGACCTGCACTCCCCGGACGCCGTCGCGGTCGAGCGGGTCTTCAGCCAGGCCAACGTCCGCACCGTGATGGGCACGGCCCAGGCGGGCGCGGTCGCGATCACCTGCGCCGCCCGCCGAGGGCTGCCCGTCGTGCTGCACACGCCGTCGGAGGTGAAGGCCGCGGTGACCGGGAGCGGTCGCGCCGACAAGGCGCAGGTGGGCGCGATGGTGGCCCGGCTGCTCAAGCTCGACGGGCCGCCGAGGCCCGCCGACGCCGCCGACGCCCTCGCGCTCGCCATCTGCTCGGTGTGGCGCGCCCCTGCGCAGGCTCGCCTGGCCGCCGCGGTCGCGGGGGTGCGCCGGTGATCGCGAGCGTCGAGGGCCGGGTCGCCGGCCTGACCGCCGACGGCGTCGTCGTGGTCGTCGGCGGGGTCGGGCTGGCCCTGCACACGACCGCCGGCACCCGGGCCCGGCTCCGGCTCGGTGAGGTCGCGCTGCTCGCGACCAGCCTGGTCGTGCGCGAGGACAGCCTGACGCTCTACGGCTTCGCCGACGACGACGAGCGGGCGATGTTCGAGCTGCTGCAGACCGCCTCCGGCGTCGGGCCGCGGCTCGCCCAGGCTGTGCTGACGGTGCACACCCCCGACGCCGTCCGGCGCGCCCTGGCCACGGAGGACCTGACCTCGCTCTGCCTGGTTCCGGGCATCGGCCGCAAGGGCGCGCAGCGGATGGTGCTCGAGCTCAAGGACAAGGCCCAGGTCGTGGGCGGTTCGACCTCGTCGCCGGTCCCGATCGGGGGCTGGCGCGACACCCTCTCCTCCGCCCTGGTCGGCCTCGGCTGGAGCGCCGCGCAGGCCGACGACGTGGTCGTGCGCCTGTCGGCCGACCACCCCGACGCGGCCGACGCCGACGTGCCGCGGCTGCTGCGCGAGGCGCTCGCCCAGCTGGGACGGGCCCGGTGAGCGGAGCATGCGGCGGTTGCGCCGCGACGAAGGAGCGGATGCGTCCGTCGCGTGCGGAGCGAGGGGAGATGCCGTCGTGAGCGAGGACGAGCTGGCCGCGCGCGAGGCCGCCGAGCTGCAGGGGCGGGTCGTCGAGGTGGGCGCCGAGGACGAGGAGCGGGTCGTCGAGGCGGCGCTGCGCCCGCGCCGGCTGGACGAGTTCGTCGGGCAGGAGCGGGTCCGCGAGCAGGTCTCCCTGGTGCTGGAGAGCGCGCGGCGACGGGGGCGGCCGCCGGACCACGTCCTGCTGTCCGGCGCACCCGGTCTCGGCAAGACGTCGCTCGCCATGATCATCGCCGCAGAGCTCGGCGCCGGCATCCGGATCACCAGCGGACCGGCCCTCGAGCGGGCAGGCGACCTGGCCGCGCTGGTGTCGAGCCTGACCTCCGGCGAGGTCCTGTTCATCGACGAGATCCACCGGATCAGCCGGCCGGCCGAGGAGCTGCTCTACGTCGCGATGGAGGACTTCCGGGTCGACGTCATCGTCGGCAAGGGCCCGGGCAGCACGGCGATCCCGCTCGAGGTCGAGCCGTTCACGCTGGTCGGCGCGACGACCAGGTCGGGCCTGCTGACCGGGCCGTTGCGCGACCGCTTCGGGTTCACCGCCCACATGGAGCCCTACACGCCGGCCGAGCTCGAGCGGGTGCTGGCCCGCAGCGCCGGGCTGCTCGGCGTCGACCTGCGCCCCGACGGCGGGCGCGAGATCGCCGGCCGCTCGCGCGGCACGCCCCGCATCGCCAACCGGCTGCTCCGCCGGGTGCGCGACTTCGCCGAGGTGCGCGCCGACGGCGTCGTCGACCGGGCGACCGCCCAGGCCGCGCTGAAGGTCTACGACGTCGACGAGCTCGGTCTCGACCGGCTCGACCGGGAGGTCCTCGACGCGCTGGTCCGGCGCTTCGGCGGCGGGCCGGTCGGCCTGTCCACCCTCGCGGTCGCCGTCAGCGAGGAGGCCGAGACGGTCGAGGAGGTGGCCGAGCCGTTCCTGGTGCGGTCGGGGCTGATCGTGCGCACCCCCCGCGGGCGGATGGCGACACCGGCGGCGTGGCGGCACCTCGGGCTGTCACCCGGGCCGAGCCCGCTCGGCCATGTCGACGTGCTCCCGCTGGACCTCGGTGACGCGGGATGATCGCCGCATCCTAGGGTGGGCACCCCGACCGTTGGAGCCCGACGCGCATGACCCTGCAGGACCTCGCCTTCTTCGCCGTGCTGGCGTTCGGCCTCTACTTCCTGATGATCCGCCCGCAGCGGGCCCGCGCCCGCGCGCTCGCCGAGACCCGCGCCGGCTTGGCAGTGGGCAGCCGGGTGATGACGACCGCCGGCATCCACGCCACCGTCGTGGAGGTGGCCGAGGACAAGGACAGCGTCGTCCTCGAGCTCGCCCCCGGCGTCCCGGTGCGCTTCGCGTCGGCCGCCGTGGTGCGCATCCTCGAGCCGGCCGAGCCGCCGGCGGTCGAGGAGTGAGCAGGGGGCCGATCGACCTCGACGCCCTGCTGCGGTCGCGGGTCGTCGACGTGCCCGACTTCCCCTCGCCCGGCATCGTGTTCAAGGACATCTCGCCGCTGCTCGCCGACCACGTCGCCTTCGCCGGCGCGGTCGACGCCATCGTCAACCACCACGGGCGCGGGAACGTCGACAAGGTGGTCGGCATCGAGGCCCGCGGCTTCATCCTGGCCGCGCCGGTCGCCTACCACTTCGGTGCCGGCTTCGTCCCGGTCCGCAAGCCGGGCAAGCTGCCCGGCGCCACGCACGAGACGTCGTACGACCTGGAGTACGGCAGCAACGTCCTCCAGGTGCACCGCGACGCGCTGGAGCCGGGGGAGCGGGTGCTCGTCGTCGACGACGTGCTGGCCACCGGGGGCACCGCGGCGGCCGCCTCGCGGCTCGTCGAGGAGGCGGGCGCGGAGGTCGTCGGGCTGTCCGTGCTCCTCGAGCTGGACGCGCTCGGGGGACGCCGTGCCCTGGCGGACGCGCACCCGGGCTTCGACGTCCACGCGCTCCTGACCTACTGACCCGCGCGGCGGGAACGCCGGAGCGAGCGCGGTCCTTACACTCGGTGTCGACCCGCGAATCCCAGGAGCCGCCCGTGGCAGTGCCGTCGGACGCCCGATCGGGAACGGCTGCCCCCGGCGAGCCGGCCGTCGTCGCGCCTGCGGACGGGCCCGCGGTCGAGGTCGAGGTCTCCGGAGCGGCGCCCGCGACGGACGACACCGCCGTACCCCCTGACGGTCCTGTCCGCGGTGAGGGAGCCGGACCGCCCTCGGGGCGCCGGGTGCGCGCGCGGCTGGCGCGGCTCACGGCGGCCAAGGCCGGCGCGGTCCCGCCGGTGCTCGAGCCGCTGACCCGGACGATCCGCAGCAGCCATCCCAAGGCCGAGCTGCGTCCGATCGTGCGCGCGTACGAAGTGGCCGAGCACTGCCACGAGGGGCAGCGCCGCCGCAGCGGAGACCCGTACATCACGCACCCGCTCGCGGTCACGACGATCCTGGCCGAGCTCGGCATGGACACCACGACGCTCGTGGCGGCGCTGCTGCACGACACCGTCGAGGACACCATGCTCACCCTCGACGACATCCGGCGCGAGTTCGGCGACGACGTCGCCCATCTCGTCGACGGCGTCACCAAGCTCGACAAGGTGCAGTTCGGCGAGGCCGCCGAGGCCGAGACGATCCGCAAGATGGTCGTGGCGATGGCGCGCGACCCCCGCGTGCTGGTCATCAAGCTCGCCGACCGGCTGCACAACATGCGGACGCTGCGCTGGGTGCCGCAGCACAAGCAGGAGCGCACCGCCCGGCAGACGCTGGAGATCTTCGCGCCGCTGGCCCACCGGCTCGGCATGAACACCCTCAAGTGGGAGCTCGAGGACCTCGCGTTCGCGACGCTCTACCCGAAGCGGTACGACGAGATCGTCCGGCTGGTCGCCGAGCGCGCGCCGTCGCGCGACACCCAGCTGGCCCAGGTCGTCGAGCGGATCAGCGAGGACCTCAGGGCGGCCAAGATCAAGGCGACGGTCACCGGCCGCCCGAAGCACTACTACTCGATCTACCAGAAGATGATCGTCCGCGGCCGCGACTTCACCGACATCTACGACCTGGTCGGCATCCGGGTGCTCGTCGACGACGTCCGCGACTGCTACGCCGCGCTCGGCACGGTGCACGCCGCCTGGTCCCCGGTGCCCGGCCGGTTCAAGGACTACATCGCGATGCCCAAGTTCAACATGTACCAGTCGCTGCACACGACGGTCATGGGCCCGCAGGGCAAGCCGGTAGAGCTGCAGATCCGCACCGAGGAGATGCACCGCCGCGCGGAGTACGGCATCGCGGCGCACTGGAAGTACAAGGAGGGCGGACACGCCCCCACGCCGGTCAAGGGCGACGACATGGCGTGGCTGCGCCAGCTGCTCGACTGGCAGCGCGAGGCCGCCGACCCGGGCGAGTTCATGGACTCGCTGCGCTTCGACCTGCACTCCACCGAGGTCTTCGTCTTCACGCCGAAGGGCGACGTCGTGTCGCTGCCGGCAGGCGCCACCCCCGTCGACTTCGCCTACTCCGTCCACACCGAGGTCGGGCACCGCTGCATCGGCGCGCGCGTCAACGGCCGGCTGGTGCCGCTGGAGTCGCCTCTCGACAACGGCGACGTGGTCGAGGTCTTCACCAGCAAGGCCGAGAACGCCCACCCCTCCCAGGACTGGCTGCAGTTCGTCAAGAGCCCGCGGGCGCGCAACAAGATCAAGCAGTGGTTCGCCAAGGAGCGCCGCGAGGACGCCGTCGACAGCGGCAAGGACGCCATCGCGCGAGCGGTCCGCAAGCAGGGCCTGCCCCTGCAGCGGCTGCTCGCCGGTGAGGCGCTGCCCAACCTCGCCAAGGAGCTCCACCTCACCGACGTCTCCGCGCTCTACGCCGAGGTCGGCGAGGGACGGGTGTCCGCGCAGCACGTCGTGCAGCGGATCATGGCCGGGCTCGGCGGCACCGAGGGCGCCGTGGAGGACCTCGCCGAGACGGCGGTCCCGACCAAGCCGGTCCGCCGACCGCGCCCGGTCGGCGACCCGGGCATCGTCGTCAAGGGCGTCTCGGACGTCTGGGTCAAGCTCGCGCGCTGCTGCACCCCGGTGCCCGGCGACGACGTCGTCGGCTTCGTGACCCGCGGCCGCGGCGTGTCCGTGCACCGCGGCGACTGCGTCAACGCCGGTCCGCTGCTGGCCGAGCAGGACCGCGTGGTCGAGGTCGAGTGGGCCCCGACGCAGGGGTCGATGTTCCTCGTCGCGATCCAGGTCGAGGCGCTCGACCGCACCCGGCTGCTCTCGGACGTGACGCGGATGCTGTCCGACGCCCACGTGAGCATCCTGTCCGCGACCGTGACGACGACCCGGGACCGCGTCGCCGTCTCCCGCTTCACCTTCGAGATGGCCGACCCCAAGCACCTTGGCCACCTGCTCACCCAGGTCCGGAACGTCGAGGGCGTCTACGACGCCTACCGCGTCACCAGCTGACCTGCCCAGAACCGCGACGATCTTCGTCGTGTTGTGGGCCGCTCCCGCGTAGGGAGCCACAACAGGACGAAGATCGTCGCGGAGGTGGCTAGGCCGCCTTGGGCTTGGCGCGCAGCGTCGTGATCTGCACCGGGGTGTTGGGCTTGCCGTCGCCGACGCCGTTGGACTCGTCCGAGCCGGCGGCCGCGATCTCCTCGAGCACCTCGAGGCCGGACACGATCTTCCCGAACGGCGTGTAGTTCGGCGGCAGCGCGCTGTCCTCGTAGACGAGGAAGAACTGGCTGCCGTTGGTCGCCGGGCCGGAGTTGGCCATCGCGACCGTGCCGCGCTCGTACGTCGCGCCCTCGAGGTTCTCGTCCTTGAAGGAGTAGCCCGGGCCGCCGTTGCCGGAGCCGTCCGGGCTGCCGCACTGCAGGACGCTGATGCCCTCGGTGGTGAGCCGGTGGCACGGGGTGTCGTCGAAGTACTTGAAGTGCGCGAGCGAGCGCAGGTTGTTGGCCGTGCAGGGGGCCTTCGCGCTGTCCATCTCGAAGACGATGTCGCCCTGGTTGGTCGCGATGGTCACCAGGAAGACCTGCTTGGTCTCGACGCCCTCGGTCGGCGGCAGCTCGACCTCGCGGGTCGCAGGCGTGTCGGTCTTGGGGTACTCGCAACCCGGGTCGCCGGCCGCCGCGGGCGACGCCGCGGTCGAGGGCGCCACGCTGCCGGTGGGGGCCGCGCTGGCCGGAGCCGACGCGCTCGGCTGGGCCGTCACGTCCGGCTCGTCGTCCCCGCCGCCGACGCTCACCGCGGCGGCGATGGCCGCACCGGCGATGAGCAGGACGGCGACGACGCTCGCGATGATCGCCTGGCGCTGCTTCTTGCGCTGGGCGGCCGCTGCCCGGCGGGCCGCCTGACGCTCGGCCCGCTGCCGGGCGAGCTCCTTCTCGCGCTTGCTGCTCGCCACGCTTGTCCTCCTGCTGGTTCTGCGTCGGGTCCTACCGGCTCGCGCGCCTGCGCGGCGCCCGGAGTCTAGGGAATCCCACTGGGGTCCGTGCGGGGAACGCCGCTAGGCTCGGGTCACCGTCCGGTACCGATCGGCGGTCACCTCGTCACTTCCTGGCGACCTACCGAGAGGACGTCCGTGCTCGTCCGCGGGTTCCCCGCCCAGGCCTTCGACACCAACTGCTACGTCGTCGCGCCCGGACAGGGCGAGGAGTGCGTCGTGGTCGACCCGGGGATCGGGGTCGAGCAGCAGCTCGACGACCTGCTCCGCGAGCACGACCTCAAGCCCGTCGCCGTCCTGCTGACGCACGGCCACATCGACCACACCTTCTCGGTCACCCCGGTCGCCGGCGCCCGCTGCATCCCCGCCTGGATCCACCCGGACGACCGCGACCAGCTCGCCGACCCGGTGAAGTACCTCTCCGCCGGCTCCTCCCAGCTGTTCGGCGGCCGGCTGGAGTGGACCGAGCCGGAGGACGTGCGCCTGCTCGACCCGGCGGAGCCGCTCGAGATCGCGGGCCTGCGGATCGCGGTGGACTGGGCGCCCGGCCACACCCCGGGCTCGGTGGTGTTCCGGCTGCCCGGCGACGAGGCCGACGGCGAGGCGGGAGCTCCCGTGCTGCTCTCCGGCGACGTGCTGTTCGCCGGGTCGATCGGCCGCACCGACCTGCCCGGGGGCAGCTGGGAGCAGATGCAGGCCTCGCTCGCCGGAGTGATCCTGCCGATGAGCGACGAGACCGTCGTGCTGCCCGGCCACGGCCCGGCGACGACGATCGGCCGTGAGCGCGCGGCGAACCCGTTCCTGCAGGACCTGCCGCCGGCACCGCCGTCGCGGGGACTGTGATGGTGGGGTTCCGCGCGCCCAAGGGCGTGCCGGACTACGTCCCGCCGCGCTCGGAGCACCTGCTCGCGGTGCGCGAGGCGATGGCCGCGCCGCTGCGGCTGGCCGGCTACGGCTACCTCGAGCTGCCGGTCTTCGAGGACACCGCGCTGTTCGCCCGCGGCGTCGGTGAGACGACCGACGTCGTGAGCAAGGAGATGTTCACCTTCGTCGACAAGGGCGACCGCTCGATCACGCTGCGCCCGGAGGGCACCGTCGGCGCCGTCCGCGCCGTCCTCGAGGCCGGGCTGGAGCGCGGCGCGCTGCCGGTGAAGCTCTGGTACGCCGGGCCGATGTTCCGCTACGAGCAGCCGCAGTCCGGTCGCCAGCGGCAGTTCACCCAGGTCGGCGCCGAGGCGCTCGGCTCCGACGACCCCGCGCTCGACGCCGAGCTCATCGCGCTGGCCGACACGGCCTACCGCTCGCTCGGCCTGAACCAGACCGTGCTGCACCTGGCGACCCTCGGCGACCCCGAGGACCGCACCGACTACAGCCGCGCGCTCCGGGAGTGGCTGCAGCCGCGCGTCGGCGGGCTGGACGCCGAGACCGACAGGCGGATCGAGCTCAACCCGCTGCGCGTGCTCGACGACAAGCGCCCCGAGGTCCGGGAGGCAACGGCCGACGCCCCGCTGCTGACCGACGTCATCGGCCCGGATGCGAAGGCGCACCACGAGGCGGTCCGCCGCCACCTGACCGATCTCGGCGTCGCGTTCGTCGACGACCCCCGGTTGGTCCGCGGGCTCGACTACTACCGGCGCACCACCTTCGAGTTCATCCACCCGCTGCTGGGTGCGCAGTCCACGATCGGCGCCGGCGGGCGGTACGACGGGCTGTCCGAGGCGATCGGCGGTCCGCCGCTGCCCGGCATCGGATGGGCGCTCGGGGTCGACCGGACCCTGCTCGCGCTCGAGGCCGAGGGGGTGCTGCCGGCGGAAGCGCCTCGCGCGCAGGTCTTCTTCGTCCCGCTGGGCGCCGCAGCCAAGGCCCGCTCCGTGGCGCTCGTCGGGCAGCTCCGTGCTGCCGGCATCGCCGCCGACCTCGCCTACGGCGACCGCGGGATGAAGGGCGCCATGAAGGCCGCGGACCGGAGCGGAGCGGCGTACGCCGTCGTCCTCGGCGACCGCGACCTCGAGGCCGGCGAGGCCCAGCTCAAGGACCTGCGCGAGCACGCTCAGGTCGCCGTACCTCTCGATGCGCTCGTCGAGACTCTCAGGAAGAAGCTGCAGTGATCCGCACCCACGAGGCCGGGACGCTCCGCGAGGAGCACGCCGGCACGACCGTCACCCTGACCGGCTGGGTGGCCCGTCGGCGCGATCACGGCGGTGTGGCCTTCCTCGACCTGCGCGACCGCAGCGGCATCGCCCAGGTGGTGATCCGCGACGAGGCCGTCGCGCACGGCTTGCGCAACGAGTACTGCCTGAAGGTGACCGGCGAGGTCAGCCTCCGCCCGGCGGGCAACGAGAACGACGCCCTGCCGACCGGCCGCGTCGAGGTCGTCGCCACCGAGGTCGAGGTGCTCAGCGAGGCCGCGCCGCTGCCCTTCCCGATCGACGACCACGTCGAGGTGGGGGAGGAGGCGCGGCTGCGGCACCGCTACCTCGACCTGCGCCGCTCCGGCCCCGCCGCGGCGATGAAGCTGCGCAGCGACGTCAACCGCGCTGCCCGCGAGGTGCTGCACGCCGAGGGCTTCCTCGAGATCGAGACCCCGACGCTGACCCGGTCCACCCCCGAGGGCGCGCGCGACTTCCTCGTGCCCGTGCGGCTGCAGCCGGGCAGCTGGTACGCCCTGCCGCAGTCGCCGCAGCTGTTCAAGCAGCTGCTCATGGTCGCCGGCATGGAGCGCTACTACCAGATCGCCCGCTGCTACCGGGACGAGGACTTCCGTGCCGACCGGCAGCCGGAGTTCACCCAGCTCGACATCGAGATGAGCTTCGTCGAGCAGGACGACGTCATCGCGATCGGCGAGCAGGTCGTCGCCGCGCTGTGGGCGCTGATCGGCGTCGAGATCCCGCTGCCGATCCCGCGGATCACCTACGCCGAGTCGATGCGGCGCTACGGCAACGACAAGCCCGACCTGCGCTTCGGCTGCGAGCTCGTCGAGTGCACGGACTACTTCGCCGACACGCCCTTCCGCGTCTTCCAGGCGCCGTACGTCGGCGCTGTCGTGATGCCGGGCGGTGCCTCTCAGCCGCGCAAGCAGCTCGACGCCTGGCAGGAGTGGGCCAAGCAGCGCGGCGCGCGCGGCCTGGCGTACGTGCTGGTGCAGGAGGACGGCACCCTCACGGGCCCCGTCGCCAAGAACCTGTCCGAGACCGAGCTGGGCGGCCTGGCCGCCCACGTCGGGGCGTCCCCCGGTGACTGCGTCTTCTTCGCCGCCGGCGAACCGGGTCCGTCCCGCGGCCTGCTGGCCGCCGCGCGCCTGGAGATCGGCGCCCGCTGCGGGCTGATCGACGAGAGCCGCTGGGAGTTCGTCTGGGTCGTCGACGCGCCGCTGTTCGAGCCGGCGGGGGAGAGCGGCGACGTCGCGGTCGGTGGCGGCGCCTGGACCGCGGTGCACCACGCGTTCACCTCGCCCAAGCCCGAGTGGATCGACCGGTTCGAGGACGACCCCGGCGCCGCGCTCGCCTACGCGTACGACATCGTCTGCAACGGCAACGAGATCGGCGGCGGATCGATCCGCATCCACCGCAAGGACGTGCAGCAGCGCGTCTTCGACCTGATGGGCATCGGGGCGGAGGAGGCGCAGGAGAAGTTCGGCTTCCTGCTCGACGCCTTCTCCTACGGCGCCCCTCCCCACGGCGGCATCGCCTTCGGCTGGGACCGCGTCGTGATGCTGCTCGCGGGGGCCCCGTCGCTGCGCGACGTCATCGCCTTCCCCAAGACCGGGGCGGGCTTCGACCCGCTCACGGGCGCGCCGACCCCGATCACGGAGCAGCAGCGCAAGGAGGCCGGCGTCGACGCCGTCCCGGAGCCCCCGGCGAGCTAGGCCGTCGTCCGGGCCTCGTCGGAGGCGGCGGCGACCAGCTCGGCCAGGCAGGCACGGAGGTGCATCGCCAGCTCGCCCAGGTCGGGCAGCTTGTCGGCGTCGCCCAGCAGGCCGTAGGTGACCGCGCCGTTGTAGCTGACGATCGCGATCGCGAGCGTGTGCTCAGGGGCGAGGAAGGCCAGCGGCGCCAGCTCCTCGAGCTCGCGGCCGAGCATGTAGATCGGCACCTGCGGGCCGGGCACGTTGGTGACCAGCAGGTTGTACATCCGGCTGCTGAAGCCCAGGCGTGACGCCCGGGCGAGAACCGCTGGGGGCAGGGCGTTCTCGATCGACGTCATGACCTTCGCCCCCTGCGCCTGCTTCGACGTCTTGAGGTGCTCCATCGACGCGCGCACGAGGGACAGCCGGGCCACCGGGTCGGTGATCCCGACGGGCAGCGGGGCGGTCATGATCGTGATCTCGTTGCCGGCGGCGCCCTCCTTCTCCGAGGTGCGGACCGACACCGGCACGCAGGCCTTGAGGCGGACCCCGTCGACCTCCTCGCCGTGGCCGGCCAGGTAGCGCCCGAGCGCTCCGGACACCGCGGTCAGGACGACGTCGTTGACGGTCGCGCCGAAGGCGGCCTTCACCTTCTTGTAGTCGGCCAGCTCCGTGCGCACCACCTCGACCCGGCGGTGCGGGCCGGGCTTGCGGTTGAGCATGCTCGGCGGAGCGCCGGACACGATCGGGGCTGCCGCGGCACCGAGTGCCTGCAGCACGTCGGTCACCTCCTCGACGGCCTGCCTCGGGTGCACGGCCAGCGAGGCGCCGCGGGTGCCGAGCTGGACGAGGTTGCGGACTGCGCCTCGTACGCCGTGGGCGAGCAGGCCGACGGTGCCCGGCGTGGGAGCGGGCGTCCAGGGCGCCTGCTCGACCTTCGTCGGCTCGGGGGAGAGGTCGAACAGCGCGGTCAGCAGGTCGACGCCGCCGACGCCGTCGATCATGGCGTGGTGGGTCTTCGCGACGATGGCGAAGCGCCCGTCGGCGAGTCCCTCGACCAGCCACATCTCCCACAGCGGCTTGGTGCGGTCGAGCCGCTGCGAGAGCACGCGGGAGGTGAGGGTGAGCAGCTGCTCGTGGCTGCCGGGCGACGGGAGCGCGGTGTGCCGTACGTGGTAGCCGACGCGGAAGTCGGGATCCTCCACCCACATGGGGCGCCCCGTGCCGAAGGGCATCTCGACGAGCTTCTGCCGATAGCGGGGTACGAGGGTCAGCCTCGAGGCGATGTGCTCCCGGAACTCCTCGCCCGTCGGCGGGGGACCGGAGAAGACCCCGAGCCCGCCGATGTGCATGTGCGCGCCGCCGTCCTCCTGGTGCAGGAAGCCGGCGTCGATGCTGGTCAGCCGGTCGAGGTGCGCCTGTGCCATGTCGCCTCCGTTGCGCGGTGATTCCCGCGACATGCTGACGCACCGCCCGCCCCTGCTCGCGAGCGACCCCTCCCACGCCGACGCCCCGCCGGCCGAGGTGGCCAGCGGGGCGTCGGGACGTGCGGGACGAGCTAGACGGTCGACTTCCGGCGACCGCTCAGGTAGCCAGCGGCGACACCGCCGAGCAGCAGCAGCGCGCCGCCGACGCCGATCGCGGCGTTGCGGGCGAGGTCGCTGTCGCCCGAGGCCAGCTCGATGCTGCCGTCCTCGCCCTGGGTGAGGATCCAGGTCGTCGTGGCAGCGCCCTCGGTCTCGTTGATCATCTCGCTGGCCGCGTTGAGGCCCGCGAGCTGCTGGTGCGCCAGCTCCGTGCCCTGGGCGAACTGCGACTTCAGGACGCCGACCGCCTTGGTGCGGACGTCGGAGAGCCCCTGTGCCACGGCCGGAGCCTTGGCCACGACCTCGCCGAGGCCGTCGGCGATCTGCCCCGAGCCGTCGGCTGCGGCGGGGAGGCCGTCCGCGACCTTGCGCTGACCGTCCGCGATCTTGCCGAGGCCCGCGTCCAGCTCGTCGGCGCCCGCGGCGGCCTTCGCCGCACCGTCGGCCAGCTTGACCGATCCGGCGCTGAGGGCGGACGTGCCCGCCTTCAGCTCCTTGCTGCCGGTGTAGAGCTGCGACAGACCGCCGGACAGCTGACTGGCCCCAGCGGAGAGCGCGGTGGCGCCGGCGGCGATCTTGGCATTGCCGTCGGCCAGCGCGGTCGAGCCCGCGGCGGCCGTCTTGGCGCCACCGGCGAGCTGCGTCACTCCGCCGACCGCTGTCGTCAGCCCGGCGACCAGTGCATCGAGGCCCTCGGCGATGCCGGGCTTGGCGGGGTCGCCGCTCTCGAGTCCAGCGGCCACCTTCTGGAGGCCGGTGTCGAGCTGAGCCGTGCCTGCTTGGAGCTGGCTGACGCCCACAGACAGGGCACCTACCCCCGCGATGGCCGTACCGAGCCCGGCGCTGATGGCCGTGAGGCCGTTTGCCGAGTCCTGAGTCTTCTTGCGCAGGCCGTCGGACGCGGACGGGGCGGCGCCGGTCCCGGCGTTGTTCTCGACGCCCAGCACCAGTTGAGCCAGCGCACCGGAGGCCGTGATCAACTCGGTGCATGGGTTCCCATCGAGCCCGATGGCCACGGTCGGCGTCGCCGGGCAGGAGATCTCGCCCTTCGCCATGTCGACGAGGCCCTTCACCTGAGTCAGACCGCCCGAGAGCTGATCGATCGAGCCCCCTGTCTTGAGTGCGTCCGTGAGACCGGCCAGGATCTGGTCGACACCGCCCTTCGCCGTCGGCAGACCGGAGGCCAGTTGCCCCAGGCCTCCCTGCACGGAGGAAAGTCCCCCAGCGATCTTCGCAACGCCGTTGAGGATGGTCCCCTCCGTTGTCGGAGAACCGAGGCCCGCGCGGAGCTGGTCCACACCGATCTGGAGCTTCTTCGCGCCGTCCAGTGCCGCGGGGAGGCCCTGGGCCGCGCTGAGCTGGTCGAGACCGCCACTGATGAGCGCGAGACCGTCGGCGAGCGACTTCGCACCCGCGGCCGCCGCGGTGGCGCCGGTCGACAGCTCCTTGCCGCCGGCAGCCAGCTTGGCGCCGCCGTCGTTCGCGGCATCCAGGCCCTCGACGACCTTGCCCATGCCGGCGTCGACCTTGCCCGCACCAGCCGACAGCTCCTTGGCCCCGGCCGCGAGCTCGTCGAGCCCGCTCGCGAGCTTCCCGGAGCCGGCCTTCGCGGCCTCGGACCCGTCGGCCAGCTGGTTCGCGCCGTCGACCGCCGCGACGATGCCGCTGTTGAGCTGCTGCGCGCCGTCGTAGAGCTTCTCGAGCCCGACGAGCAGCTGGCCGACGCCGTCGGCCAGCTTGCCGAGGCCCTCGTCCGCGCCGTTGGCGACGGTCGTCAGGATGCCGTTGCCGTTGACGGTGGCGTTGGCCTGCTGGCCGACCGAGGACAGTCCCGGGGTCGCGTTCGGCTGGACGGCCTGCACGGCGAGACGGGCGACAGCGTCGCCGGTGCCGCCGGCGGTGAAGCTCGCGTTGCTGATGGGGAAGCCGATCGGTCCGAACAGGATCATCGACCACACCAGCTCGGTGCTGCCGTCGGCGAGCTCGGTCACGCGGGCGCCCTTGGCGACGACGTCGGTGCGCGACGCGGGCAGCATCACCGACAGCTGGGCCACCAGCGGGAGCGCCACCTCCTGCTCGGTGGTGGTGGGCTTGCCGTCCGAGCCCAGGTAGCTGATCGTCCGCTTCTCGACGGTCGTGTTCTCCACGCGGTACTTCGTCTTGTCGCCGGACTGCTCGATGGCGACGGTGACGGGCAGGTCGCCCACGGGGGCATCGCTGCCGAGCCGCTCCACCGAGTCGATCGAGCCGTCGTCCTCCATGACGGCGCGGACGGTGCTGAAGGAGGTGTCCTGGGCGAGGGCCAGTCCGGCCGGGCCCAGCACGAGCCCGAAGGACGTGCCGAAGACCACGGCCAGAGCGCCCGTGCGAGTCAGGACCGTGCGGGTCGTGGAAGGGCAGGTCATGCGAGTGCTCTCTTCTGTGAGGGGTGACGACGGGTCAGGCATGGGACGCCTCCTGCGCAGGAGCCGCCGCGGGCTTGTGCTTGCGGGGGCGGGACAGCACGCCGGCGAAGGCGACCGCCAGGACGAGGGACAGGCCGGTGAAGACGTCACTGATCCAGTTGGCGACACCGGCGAACTGCAGGCCGGTGATGTTCACGGCCAGGAAGAAGATCGCGACCAGGGAGCCCAGGACGTTGAGCTTGCCGAGCTTGAACGAGGCCGCGCCCAGGAAGGCGGCGGCGATGGCGGTCAGCGTGAAGGTCGAGCCCACCTGCGGGTTGCCCGCGCCCTGCTGCGCCAGCACCATCACGCCGGCCAGGCCGGCGAAGGTGCCCGACAGGACGAAGGCCAGGCAGGTGTCTCGCTCGACCCGGATGCCGACCAGGCGCGACGCGGCCTTGTTCGAGCCGATGGCGTGCAGGTTCCGGCCGTACGGCGTCTGCTCCAGCAGGTACCAGACCAGGAACGCCACGACGACGAGGACGTAGAACAGGTTCGGGATCCCCAGCGCCCGGCCACCGCCGAAGGTGATCACCTCCTGCGGGATGCCCTGGATGATCGAGGTGCCGCCCGAGTACCAGTTGACGATGCCGAGGATCAGCGAGGCCGTGCCGAGCGTGACGATGAAGCTGTCGATGCCGAAGCGCGTCACGACCAGCCCGTTGACCAGCCCGACCACCGCGCCGACGGCGACGCCGAAGACGAGGCCGACGACCAGCGGCGCGCCCTGGTCGGCGTAGAGGCCGGCTGCGGCGATGCTGGCCAGGCCCGCCGTGGAGCCGATCGACAGGTCGAGGTTCCCCGACACCATCGGGATGAGCAGGCCGAGAGTCAGGACGGCGAGCACCGACTGGCTGGCGGCGATGTTCTGGAAGACGCCGGTCTGGTTGAAGACTCCGGTGGTGTCGCTCCACGTGCTGTAGAAGACGATCGAGCCGATCAGCAGGAAGAGCAGGGAGTACTGCCGCAGCAGGTGCAGCAGGAGGGCCGCCGGGCTCCTCCGGGAGCGACCAGGGGGAGCGGCAGCGGCCGGGGCGTCCGCGGCCGGCGCCTCGGCGCGGGGTGCGGGCACGGCATCGGTCACGGCGGACCTCTCCGGGGAGGGGGTGGTGGTCACGAGGCCTTCTCTGTGAGGTTGACGAGCTCGGTCAGGCGGTGCGCCTCGAGCGGCTGGTGGACGTCGGCCGCGATCCGGCCGTTGCGGAGCACGATCACGCGGTCGCACGCGTGCGCCATCTCCTCGGGGTCGCTCGCGACGAGGAGCACGGAGGTGCCACGCCGGGTGGCCTCGCGCACGAGGGCGTAGATCTCGGCGCGCGCGCCGATGTCCACGCCCTGGGTGGGCTCGTCCAGCAGGAGCACCTCGGGCTTGCGGCGCAGCCAGCGCGCCAGCACGACCTTCTGCGCGTTCCCGCCGGACAGCGTCTCGACCGGCTGGGTGTCGGCGCCGACCCGGATGAGGAAGCGGCGGATCGAGTCGGCGCTGTCGCGCTTCTCCGCCGCGTGCCGGAAGCGCAGTCGCGAGAAGTAGCTGCGCGCGTCCCCCGCGGTCATGTTGTGGCGGACCGACTGTCCCTGGAACAGGGCGTCGGCCTGCCGCTCCTCGGGGACGTAGGCGATGCCCGCCCGCATGGCCGCGGACGGCGTGTCGAAGCGGAAGTCGTGGCCGCCGAGGGTGGTCACGGAGCCACCTGCGACCGGGTACGCGCCGAACAGCATCCGGAGGAGCTCGGACCGGCCCGAGCCCAGCAGCCCGGCGACGCCGAGCACCTCGCCCTTGTGCAGGTCGAACGACACGTCCTGCAGCGGCCCGCCCGACAGGTGGCGCACCGACAGCACGACGTCGTGGTCGGGCGCATCGGTGGGTTCCGGGAACATGCGGTCCAGGGGCCGTCCGACGATCAGCTCGACCAGGTCCGCCTCGGTCAGCCCCTCGGCCTCGACGGTGGCGACCTTGCGGCCGTCCCGCAGGACGGTGACCCGGTCGGCGACCGAGAGCACCTCGTCCAGCCGGTGGCTGATGTAGAGGATGGTCTGGCCGGCGGCGGCGTAGCGGCGCAGGCTGTCGAGCAGCTGCTCCACCTCCGAGGCGGGCAGCGCGGCCGTCGGCTCGTCGAGAACCAGGACGCCGCTGGTGGCGTCCTCGCGGTCCTGCACGGCCCGGATGATCGCCACCCGGGTCCGGTCGGCAGCGCGAAGCGCGCCCAGGGGGGTGGTGGGTGCGGCGGCGACGTGGAACGCCGCCAGCAGCTCGGCTGTCCGCGCGTGCAGGGCCTTCCAGTCGATCTTGCCCGCGCCGTTCCTCGGGAAGGTCGTCCCGAAGGCGATGTTCTCCGCGATGGACAGGTCGAGGAAGACCGCCGGCTGCTGGTGCACGAAGCGCAGGCCGGCGTCGTACGCCTTGTCGCTGCTCCACCCGCTCAGGTCGAGCGTCTCGTTCCCGAGCTCGAGCACCGCGCCGTCCTCGGCGTCCACGACGCCGGCGAGCACCTTGATGAGGGTGCTCTTGCCCGAGCCGTTGCCGCCGAGCAGGGCGTGCACCTCGCCCGGACGGACGTCGAGGTCGACGCCGTCCAGGGCGAGCACGCCGTTGTAGGCCTTCGACAGGTTCGACACCCGCAGCACCGAGGTCACGGGTGCGGTTGCGGGGGCCGTCACTAGATCCCCCAGGCCTTCTTGTACGCCGCCTTGAAGTCGACGTCGGGCACGAACGGACCCGACGCCGGGAGGTTGTTGTCCGCGTCGACCAGCTGCCAGCCCAGGCCGGAGTCGGCGATCGGCTTCTTGGTGAACAGGCTGTTCAGGGTGTCGACCGCGGCCCAGCCGGTCCAGTCCGACGGGGCGATGTTCACCGCGTTGACGCCCTGGCCGGCCCGGAGCAGGTCCAGCTCGGGGGCGAAGCCCTCGCCGCCCATGACGTAGAGGTCGTCGGCGCGGCCGGACTGCACGACGGCCGGCGCGATGCCGAGCAGCGTGGCGGAGGTGTACGGGCTCTTCACGACGTTGGCGTCGGGGTTCTGCAGGAGCGCGGAGGTCGCCTTCTGCTGCAGGTTCGGGCCGAGCTCAGCGCCCGCGAACTCGACCTCGGCGACGATCTCGCACTCGGCGCACTTCTCGATCTCCTCCTTGAAGCCCTGCCCGGTGTAGTTGAGCACCGTGACCGTGGTCTGGTTGAAGAAGATGACCTTGGCCTTGCCGCCGGTCTGGGCGATGACGGCCTTGGCCTGGTCCGCGCCGTACCGCTTGGTGAACGCGCCGATGTCCTCGGAGCCGGCGCCGTAGTTGATGGCACCGGAGAACAGCGGCGGGTCGTTGCCCTCGAAGACCGGGTCGTTGCAGTCGAACGCGTAGATGCCGACGACCTGGATGCCCTTGGCCTTGGCCTCCTGCAGCGGGCCCTTCACACCCGGGCAGTCGATCGCCTGCAGGATGATGCCGTCCGCGCCGGACGCGATCGCCTGACGGACCAGGCCGGCGCTGTTGGCCGGGTTGAGCTGGCTGTCGTAGACCTCGACCTGCCAGCCGGCAGCCTTGGCGGCCTCCTCGGCGGCGCCGACCGGCACGGACGAGGAGATGGAGGCCTGGCCGGCGGAGATGACGACGACCTTCTTGTCCTTCGCGATCGGGCGCGCGGTGGCGTCCGGCTCCCGCAGGGTGCCCTCGTAGTTGAGCCCGCTGTCGTCCCCACCGGCCGAGGCCGCGGGGGAGGCGCCGTTGGTCTCCTGCGCGTCGGGCTCCGGGTCGGACGAGCCGCCGCAGCCGGCGACGAGCAGGGCGGCAGCGAGGCCGGCCCCGGCCAGCCGGAAGGGGCGCGAGGTCAAGCGCGAGGACATGAAGGCTCCGTTTCCAGGAAGTTGCACGTGGAAGAAACGGTACGGAGCCAGGGGGGCACTTCTGGTGCACTCGGCGGAAGTTGACTCTTTCGGGCCAGGTGCAGACCGCAGCAAGTCCGGACATGTTCCGGTGAACACCGCCGGTGGACGATGTCCTCAGATCGGCCGACGGCACAGGAAGATGGCCGTCCCGGGCATGAGCGCGCCGCGCAACGGGCTCCACTGCCCCCACTCGCGGGTGTGCCCTTGCGGCCACTCGGGCTCGAGCAGGTCCTCCAGGACGAGCCCCGCCGCGACCAGCTCGCGCACCCGGTCGCCGAGGGTCCGGTGGTGCTCCACGTACGTCGCGGTCCCGCTCTCGTCGACCTCGACGTACGGCGTGCGGTCGAAGTAGGACTGCCGCACCGTGAGGCCGGCCGGTCCGGGGTCGTCGGGGAACGCCCATCGGGTCGGGTGCGTGACGCTGAAGGCGAGCCGGCTGCCGGGACGCAGCACCCGGGCGATCTCGCGCATGGTGCCGGCGGAGTCGGCGACGAACGGGATCCCGCCGAAGGCGCTGACCGCGACGTCGAAGGCGGCGTCGCGGAAGGGCAGCTGCTGCGCGTCGGCCTGCACGAGCCGCTCGACCGCGATCCCGCTGCGGGCGTCGAGCCGGCGGCTCTCGACCAGCTGGCCGTACGACACGTCGAACGCCGTCACCCGGGCACCCTGGCTCGCCAGCCAGCGGGCTCCTTGCGCAGCTCCACAGCCGATCTCCAGCACGTCGCGGCCGGCGACGTCGCCGAGCAGGCGCACCTCGGCCTCGCGCAGGCCCTCCGGGCACCAGAGCAGGTCGGCGTCGCCGAGGAACTCGCCGTGCTCGTCCTGGTAGCTGCGGGCCTCGGCGTCCCACCAGGTGCGGTTGGCACGCGCGCTCTCCAGCGGGCCGGCCGGGCGGTGGGCGATGTTCGACGGCGGGTTCGTCATGCGGCTAGTCTGGATCCTCGGTGTCCTGCGACACCTCCCTCCCGCGCGCCCCAGAAGGGGGCCGCACGACCCCTTATCCCTCCGGAGCCCTTCCCTTGACGTCCACCATCGACAGCCCCTCCACCCCCCAGGTCGCCATCAACGACATCGGGTCCATGGAGGACTTCCTCGCCGCCATCGACGAGACCATCAAGTACTTCAACGACGGCGACATCGTCGAAGGCACCATCGTCAAGGTCGACCGCGACGAGGTCCTGCTCGACATCGGCTACAAGACCGAGGGCGTCATCCCCTCGCGCGAGCTGAGCATCAAGCACGACGTCGACCCGAACGAGGTCGTCAAGGTCGGCGACTCCGTCGAGGCCCTCGTCCTCCAGAAGGAGGACAAGGAGGGGCGCCTCATCCTGTCCAAGAAGCGCGCCCAGTACGAGCGCGCCTGGGGCACGATCGAGAAGATCAAGGAAGAGGACGGCATCGTCACCGGCACGGTGATCGAGGTCGTCAAGGGCGGTCTGATCCTCGACATCGGGCTGCGCGGCTTCCTGCCCGCCTCGCTCGTCGAGATGCGTCGCGTCCGGGACCTCCAGCCGTACGTCGGCAAGGAGCTCGAGGCGAAGATCATTGAGCTCGACAAGAACCGCAACAACGTCGTGCTGTCGCGTCGCCAGTGGCTCGAGCAGACCCAGTCCGAGGTGCGCAGCACCTTCCTTGCGACGCTGCAGAAGAGCCAGGTCCGGTCGGGTGTCGTCTCCTCGATCGTCAACTTCGGCGCCTTCGTCGACCTCGGCGGGGTCGACGGACTCGTCCACGTCTCCGAGCTGTCCTGGAAGCACATCGACCACCCGTCCGAGGTCGTCGAGGTGGGCCAGGAGGTCACCGTCGAGGTCCTCGACGTCGACCTGGACCGCGAGCGCGTCTCCCTGTCGCTGAAGGCGACGCAGGAGGACCCGTGGCAGCAGTTCGCCCGCACCCACGCCATCGCGCAGGTCGTGCCGGGCAAGGTCACCAAGCTCGTGCCGTTCGGTGCGTTCGTGCGCGTCGACGAGGGCATCGAGGGCCTGGTCCACATCTCCGAGCTGGCCGAGCGCCACGTCGAGATCCCGGAGCAGGTCGTCAACGTCGGTGACGAGCTGCTCGTCAAGGTCATCGACATCGACCTCGAGCGCCGCCGCATCAGCCTCTCGCTGAAGCAGGCCAACGAGACCGGCGTCGCCGGCGAGGCCGTCTTCGACCCGGCGCAGTACGGCATGGCCGCGTCGTACGACGACAAGGGCGAGTACATCTACCCCGAGGGCTTCGACCCCTCCACGGGCGAGTGGCTCCCCGGCTACGAGGAGGCTCGCGACCTCTGGGAGAAGCAGTACGCCGATGCCCAGAAGCGCTTCGAGGCGCACCAGGAGCAGATCAAGCGGATGGCTGCCGCCGACGCCGAGGCTGCCGTGCCGACCTCCTACACCTCCACCGGTGAGGAGGGCGAGGAGGGCACCGAGGGCGAGGCTCGTCCGACCCCTGCCCCGTCCGCCGGCACCCTGGCCTCCGACGAGGCGCTGCAGGCCCTGCGCGAGAAGCTCTCGGGCGGCGCCAGCTAGATCCCCGCACGTCCCCAGGAGCCCCTGCCGTCCGCGGCAGGGGCTCCTGCGCGTCCGGGCTTCTCCGCAGAGCTCGGACTGCCAGGCTGGGCCGCCGCGGCTTTGCGGCCCAATCTGGACTGTCACCGTCCACCTCGAGCATCCGCCAGGGCTGACACGCTCAGCGCTCGCTCCGCCATAGCCGAGGTGGACGGTCGGAGTCCACGCCGGCGCGCCTTCCACAGACCGGACGGCTTCCCGGACGCGACCCGCGACCGGCTCGCAGCCTGCACCCATGAACATCCCGGATCTCCTCCAGCAGCTCGGCACCTCCACCCAGGGGCTGGTCACCACCGCGAGGCTGACCGCCGCCGGCGCGTCCCGAGCCGACATCGCTCGTGCGGCAGCACGTGGGGAGGTGGTGCGGATCCGTCGCGGGGTCTACGCGCTGTCCGCCCTGCCAGCGCTCCCACGCCATCTGGTCACCGACACCGGCGTCGCTCCTGCGTACGTCGCCCTCGTGCGCTCGATCCTGTTGAGCATCGGGGTCGGAGCGGCCGCCTGCTGCCGGACGGCAGCCGCGCTGCGTGGCTGGGCGCTGCTGGTGGAGCCGGGCCAGGTCGAGATCGCGGTGCCCCACGGATCCGACGCCAAGACGAAGAGGAAGGGCATCCGCACGACCCAGCGTCGCTCGGCTGCGCGGACCCGCGCCCGCGTCCTCCCTGGGACGGACCGGCTCCGCCTGACCTCGGCAGTGCAGACGGCGCTGGACTGCGCGACATCGCTGCCGCTGCTCGAGGCGGTCGTCGCCTGCGACAGTGCACTTCGCTCCGGTCAGGTGCAGCTCGACGAGCTCCGGCGAGCTGCGGCCCGCCTCCCCGGAGTGCGCGGAGCGGAGCGGGTGCGGCGCGTCCTCTCGATGTGCGATCCGCTCAGCGGTTCGGTGCTCGAGAGCGTGCTGCGCGTGCGCCTCCTGCAGGCGGGCATCGACGGGTTCACCACCCAGGCGGTGCTGGTGCGGTCACCCGGCGTGCGCGTGGACTTCTGCTTCGAGGCCGCGCGACTCGTCGTCGAGGTCGACGGAGCGCGCTGGCACACGAACCCTGGCCGGGACCAGTCGCGCGACAACCTGCTGGC
Source organism: Actinomycetales bacterium (assembly GCA_036675425.1). Lineage (GTDB taxonomy): Bacteria > Actinomycetota > Actinomycetes > Mycobacteriales > SCTD01 > SCTD01. The sequence goes on from JAKFFB010000055.1 coordinate 33,934, forward strand.
GATGCTCGGGTGGCGGGTGCTCCGCTACACGTGGGCCGACGTCGTGCACTCGCCCGAGGCAGTGCTGGCGGACGTCCGAACGGCCCTGGCTGCGACTTCCACCGTCCAGCTGCCCGTCCCGTGGGCTGCTGTTGCAGCCTGACCCGCGTGCTGCCGAGCGCCCGAGCCCGAACCGGACGGTGATAGTCCGGACTCGAGGCCGAGGGACGGACCACCCACGACGCCGCAGTAGCGTGCGGCTGTGCTGATGGTGGGGCTGACCGGCGGCATCGGGTCGGGCAAGTCGGCGGTGACCCGGCTGCTCGCCGAGCACGGGGCGGTCGTCATCGACGCGGACCTCGTGGCGCGGGAGGTCGTGGAGCCTGGTACCGAGGGGCTCGCCAAGGTGGTCGCGGAGTTCGGCGAGCAGGTGCTGCGCCCGGACGGCACCCTCGACCGACCGGCGCTGGGAGCCCTGGTCTTCGCGGACCCGGAGAAGCTCCAGGCCCTGAACGCGATCGTGCACCCGCTCATCGGGCAGCGCACCGCCGAGCTGCTCCAGCAGGCCCGGGACTCCGGCACCCGGGTGCTGGTGCACGACGTCCCGCTGCTGGTGGAGAGCCACCTCGCGGAGGCGTACGACGCCGTCGTGGTGGTGGCGGCCGACCCCGACACGCAGCTGCACCGGCTGGTCGCGCTGCGCGGGATGTCCGAGCAGGAGGCGCGCCAGCGGATCGCCGCCCAGGCCCCGCTCGCCGACAAGCTCGCCGTCGCCACGCACGTCATCTCCAACGACGGCCCGATCGAGGAGCTGGCTCCGCAGGTCGATCGGTTGTGGAGCGACCTGACTGCCGAGGAAGCAAGCACAACGTAGTCAGATGGTCACATGGCGTTCTGGGTGTTTCGCCCCCGACGTCACAGGGCAGCACCTACGTTCGGTTCGTGCCCCCTCACCCGATCGCGCAGACCGTCCGGACGGCAGCCCGATCCGCCGCGGACCGCCTGGACCTCCCCGCTCGGGCGAGCCGCTTCAGCCGCGAGGTGTCGATCGCGGTCGCCGCGGTCCTGCTGGTCGGCGTCGCCGCTGCCGGAGCGGAGGAGACCGGGCCCACGCGGCCGGTCGCGGCCGCCAGTGCCCGGCCCGCGCCGAGCCCGTCCGAGGCGTTCAGCGCGCCGACCGCCCTGCAGGAGCTGGCGGCGCGGACCCCCGACCTCAGCGTCCCGGCTGCCGCCGCCAAGCCCGCGCCGAAGCCCAAGCCGGTACCGGAGCCCGCGATCAGGAAGGGCGGCCGCTGGCTGCCGACCGGCACCGGCATGTGGCTGCACGAGTGGAGCCGCAGCGAGGGCGGCTCGGCGAAGAAGGTCGTCGCCCGGAGCGAGCAGGTCGGCCTGACCCACCTCTACGTCCAGACCGGCAGCAGCAAGAAGGGCTGGATCGGCCAGGAGGTGCTCAGCGAGCTGATGCCGGCCACCAAGGGCACGGACATCAAGGTCATCGCCTGGGACTTCCCGAAGCTGATCAACCCCGAGGCCGACGCCCGGCGCCTGGCCCGCGCCGCCTGGTGGAACCAGAAGGGCGCGCCGATGGTGGCCGCCGTCGCCCCCGACGTGGAGACCGGCGCCGAGGGCACGCGCCTGTCCACCGACCGCGTGCACCGCTACTACGCCGAGCTCCGCAAGCGGCTGCCGGCGCGTACGGCCATCCTGGCGACCGTCCCCTGGCCGAGCGAGAAGCGCACCGGCTGGTACCCGTACACCGCCACCGCGAAGTACTCGGACGCCTTCATCCCGATGGCCTACTGGTACAACCGCTCGCCCTCCGTGGTCACCAAGACCTCGATGCAGTGGCTCAAGCGCTACGGCCTGCCGGTCATGCCGGTGGGGCAGGGGTACGACGGGCGGCTCGACGCGCCCTACCTGAAGCCGGACCCGGCTCCGGACAAGAGCGTCGCGCGGTTCGTCTACGTGTCCCGCGAGCAGGGCGCGCAGTCGATCTCGCTGTGGTCGTGGCAGACCACGGGCGGCCTGCAGTGGCGCGAGCTGGCGAAGGCCGCCGGCAAGGTGGGGCCCCGGCCGGTCGTGAAGCCCGCGCCGACGCCGGTCCGGACGCCGGCCGCCCCGACCGCGGAGACGAAGGCCCGCGAGAAGGCCGGCTCGACCGCCCCGGGCCGCCAGCACGACCGCCGCCCGAAGGACCGTCCGAAGGGCTAGCAGGACTGTCGGAGGCCGCACGTACCGTGAGGGAGTGACTGCTGCTCCCCACGGCGCGACCCCCTCCGTCCCCCGCCTCTCCACCGACCTGCGCCGCTCGAGGCGCCCGTTCGAGGTCGTCAGCGACTACGAGCCGGCGGGCGACCAGCCGGCGGCGATCGACGAGCTGGAGCGCCGGCTCCAGGCGGGGAAGCCCGACGTCGTGCTGCTCGGCGCGACCGGCACGGGCAAGTCCGCGACCACGGCGTGGCTGGTCGAGCGGGTCCAGCGACCCACCCTGGTGATGGCGCCCAACAAGACCCTCGCGGCCCAGCTGGCCAACGAGTTCCGCGAGCTGCTGCCGCACAACGCCGTCGAGTACTTCGTGAGCTACTACGACTACTACCAGCCCGAGGCGTACGTCCCGCAGACCGACACCTACATCGAGAAGGACTCCTCGATCAACGAGGAGGTCGAGCGGCTCCGGCACAGCGCCACGATGAGCCTCCTGACGCGCCGTGACGTCATCGTCGTCGCGTCCGTGTCCTGCATCTACGGCCTCGGGACGCCGCAGGAGTACGTCGACCGGATGGTGCGGCTCAAGGTGGGCGACGTCATCGAGCGCGACCAGCTGCTCCGGAAGTTCGTCGGCAACCAGTACACCCGCAACGACCTGTCCTTCACCCGCGGCACCTTCCGCGTCCGCGGCGACACGGTCGAGGTCTTCCCCGTCTACGAGGAGCTCGCGGTCCGGATCGAGATGTTCGGCGACGAGATCGAGCGGGTCATGACGCTCCACCCGCTCACCGGCGAGGTCGTGGAGGAGCACGAGGAGGTCTTCGTCTTCCCGGCGACCCACTACGTCGCGGGTCCGGAGCGGATGGAGCGCGCCACCAAGGGGATCGAGCTGGAGCTGGCCGACCGGCTGCACCAGCTCGAGCAGCAGGGCAAGCTGCTCGAGGCGCAGCGGCTGCGCATGCGCACGACGTACGACCTGGAGATGATGCGCCAGGTCGGCTTCTGCAACGGCATCGAGAACTACTCGATGCACATCGACGGCCGCTCGCCCGGCACGGCGCCGCACACCCTGCTCGACTACTTCCCCGAGGACTTCCTGCTGGTCCTCGACGAGTCGCACGTGACGGTCCCGCAGATCGGCGCGATGTACGAAGGCGACCGCTCGCGCAAGAGCACCCTGGTCGACCACGGCTTCCGGCTGCCGAGCGCCATGGACAACCGCCCGCTGAAGTGGGAGGAGTTCCTCGAGCGCACGGGGCAGACCGTCTACCTGTCGGCGACGCCGGGGCCGTACGAGCTCAGCCGCGTCTCGAGCGACGTCGTCGAGCAGGTCATCCGGCCGACGGGGCTGGTCGACCCCGAGATCGTCGTCAAGCCCACGAAGGGCCAGATCGACGACCTCGTGCACGAGATCCGGGTCCGGGCCGAGAAGGACGAGCGGGTCCTCGTCACGACCCTGACCAAGAAGATGTCGGAGGACCTCACCGACTACCTGCTGGAGCTGGGGATCCGGGTGCGCTACCTGCACTCCGAGGTCGACACCATCCGCCGGATCGAGCTGCTCAAGGAGCTGCGGCAGGGCCACTACGACGTGCTCGTCGGCATCAACCTGCTGCGCGAGGGCCTCGACCTGCCTGAGGTGTCCCTGGTGGCCATCCTCGACGCAGACAAGGAGGGCTTCCTGCGCTCCGGCACCAGCCTGATCCAGACGATCGGCCGCGCCGCCCGCAACGTCAGCGGCCAGGTGCACATGTACGCCGACACGATCACCCCCAGCATGGCCAAGGCGATCGACGAGACCGCCCGCCGGCGGGCGAAGCAGGTCGCCTACAACGAGGAGCGGGGGCTTGACCCGCAGCCGCTGCGCAAGCGGATCGCCGACATCCTCGACGACATCGTCCGCGAGGACCCCGACCTGGTCAGCGGTGGCCGGAACTCCTCGCGCGGCAAGGCGCCGGTTCCGGGGATGAGCTCCAAGAACCCCGCCGGCACTCACGTGAAGGACCTGGCCGGCATGCCGCGCGCGGAGCTCGCCCAGCTCATCCAGTCGCTCAACGACTCGATGCACGAGGCGGCCCGCGAGCTGCAGTTCGAGCTGGCCGCGCGGCTGCGCGACGAGGTGAACGAGCTGAAGAAGGAGCTCCGCGGGATGGACGCCGCCGGCATCCGGTGATCTGCACCGCCACTCAGCAGACAGGTGTGCGTTGGTGTCTACGGCACCGTAGGTAGCGTGGTGCCTCCCTGACCCGAGGAGCTCCATGACGCGCACCGCAGCCGACGGCGGCCGCCCGCTGCGGATCGCGCTGACCAGCTACCGGAGCAAGCCGCACTGCGGCGGTCAGGGCGTCTACGTCCGGGCCCTCTCCCGCGAGCTGGTCGCCCTCGGTCACGAGGTCGAGGTGCTCTCCGGCCAGCCCTACCCCGAGCTCGACCCCGGCCCGACGCTCACGCAGGTCCCCAGCCTGGACCTCTACCGCGAGCCGGACCCGTTCCGTGTCCCCCGCCTGCGCGAGCTCCGCGGCCCGATCGACGTGCTCGAGTTCCTGTCGATGGCCACGGCCGCCTTCCCCGAGCCGCTCACCTTCAGCCTGCGCGCCGCCCGGGTCCTGCAGAGCCGTACGACACGGCCTGACGTCGTGCACGACAACCAGACGCTGGGGTACGGCCACCTGCTCCTGCAGCGGGCCGGTCTGCACGTGGTGGCCACCGTGCACCACCCGATCACCGAGGACCGCCGGCACGACCTGGCCGCGGCCCGGGGACGCAAGCGGATCAGCACGCGTCGCTGGTACTCCTTCCTGCGGATGCAGAAGCGGGTCGTGCAGAAGCTGCCCGCGATCCTCACGGTCAGCGACAACAGCAAGGTCGACATCGTCCGCGACTTCCGGGTGCCGGCCGAGCGGATCACCGTCGTCCCCGTCGGCGTCGAGACCGACGTGTTCCGCCCGCCGACCGGCCCGCGGGTCCGGGGCCGGATCGTCGCCACCGCCAGCGCCGACGTCCCGCTCAAGGGGCTCGTGCCGCTGCTGGAGGCCGTCGCCAAGCTGCGCACCGAGCGCGACGTCGAGCTCGTGGTCGTCGGCCGGCCCAGGACCGACGGCCCGGCGCTCAAGGCGATCGACCGGCTCGGCCTGCACGACGCGGTCCGCTTCGTCAGCGGGCTCCCCGAGGGCGAGCTGGTCGACCTCTTCGGCTCGGCCGACGTGGGTGTCGTCCCGAGCCTCTACGAGGGCTTCAGCCTGCCGGCCGTCGAGCTGATGGCCTGCGCCACCCCGCTGGTGGCGACGACCGCGGGCGCCCTGCCCGAGGTCGTGGGCCCCGACGGCGAGACCGCCCTGCACGTCCCGCCGGGCGACCCCGAGGCGCTCGCCGCGGCGGTCGGCCGGCTGCTCGACGACCCCGAGCTGGCCGCGAGCATCGGCGCCGCCGGGCGGGCCCGCGTCGTCGAGCGCTTCACCTGGCGCGCCGTCGCCGAGCAGACCGTCGCCTGGTACCGCACCACCCTGAAGGAGAGCACCCCTTGCTGACCGTCGACTTCGACCGCTTCCCCGTCGGCCCCGGGGACCGCGTCCTCGACATGGGCTGCGGCGGCGGCCGGCACGCCTTCGCCCTCTACCGCCGCGGCGCCGACGTGACCGCCCTGGACATGGACGCCGCCGAGCTCAAGGACGTCTCGGCGATGTTCGCCGCGATGGCCGAGGCCGGCGAGGTGCCGGAGGGCGCGAGTGCTCGGACCGTCCGCGGCACGGCGTACGACCTGCCCTTCGCCGACGGCACCTTCGACCGGATCATCGCCGCTGAGGTGCTCGAGCACCTGCCCGAGGACGAGCGCGCGATGCGGGAGCTGTTCCGGGTGCTCAAGCCGGGCGGGCTGATCGCGGTCACCGTGCCGCGCTGGGGGCCGGAGCTGGTCTGCTGGGCGCTCTCCAGCGCCTACCACGAGGTGGAGGGCGGTCACGTCCGCATCTACCGGGGGTCGGAGCTGCGCCGCCGCCTCACGGCAGCGGGCCTCGAGCACACCGACGACCACCACACGCACGCGCTGCACGCGCCGTACTGGTGGCTGAAGTGCGCGGTCGGCGTGACCGACGGCGACCACGCGTTGGTGAAGGCCTACCACCGGCTGCTGGTCTGGGACATGATGAGGAAGCCCAGGGTCACCCAGCTCGCCGAGCGGCTGCTGAACCCCGTGGTCGGCAAGAGCCTGGTCGTCTACCTGCGCAAGCCGGAGCAGGTGTCGCATGCTGCGTGACCTCCCCGGCGTGCTGACGGCCGCCCAGCTCCAGCAGACCGTCGACTCGATCGCCGCCGTCCAGCACCCCTCCGGCGCGCTGCCCTGGCCGGACGGCCACACCGACCCGTGGGACCACGTCGAGTGCGCCATGGCGCTCACCCTGGGCGGCCGCGTCGCCGAGGCACGCGCGGCGTACGCCTGGATGCGGCGGACCCAGGAGCACGACGGCGTCTGGCGGATGAAGTACGTCGGCGAGGACGTCCTCGACGCCAGCGTCGACACCAACCAGTGCGCGTACGTCGCGGTGGGCGTCTGGCAGTGGTGGACCATCACCCGCGACCGCACCCTGGTCGACGAGATGTGGCCGCACGTCAAGCGCGCCCTGGACTTCGTGCTCGACCTGCAGCACCCGGCCGGCCACCTGCACTGGTCCCGCTCGCCCGAGGGCGTCGTCGATCCCGACGCCCTCGTCACCGGCTCCTCCAGCAGCTACCAGGCGCTGCGCTGCGGCCTGGCCCTGGCCGACCTGCTGGACGAGCCGCAGCCCGAGTGGGAGCTGGCGGCGGGCCTGCTCCAGCACTCCGTGGTGCACCACCCGGAGGTCTTCCTCGACAAGAGCCGGTTCTCGATGGACTGGTACTACCCGGTCCTGGGCGGCGCGCTCCGCGGCGCCGGCGCGCAGGAGCGGCTGGCCGAGCGCTGGGACGAGTTCGTCGTCCCCGGCGTCGGCATCCGCTGCGTCGCCGACCGGCCGTGGGTCACCGGTGCGGAGACCTCCGAGCTGGTCCTGACCCTGGCGGCGATCGGCGACCGCGAGCGCGGCCTGCAGCTGCTCACCGACGTCCAGCACCTGCGCCACGAGGACGGCTCCTACTGGACCGGCCTGGTCTTCGACGAGGGCGTCCGCTGGCCGGTGGAGCGGTCGTCCTGGACCGCGGCCGCCGTGGTGCTGGCCGCCGACGCCCTGGCCGGCGGCCCGACGCTCGCGCTGTTCGCCGGCGACGAGCTGCCGACGGGTGTCCGGCTCCCCGAGGGCACCTGCACCGCCGAGTGCGCCCGCGCCTGACAGGATCGACGCCGTGAGCGCCTGGTCCGCCCCCGTCCGCTACGCCGAGTGCGACCAGCAGGGCGTGGTCTTCAACGCCCACTACCTCGCCTACTCCGACGAGGCGGTGACGCACGTGCTGGCCGACCGAGGGGTGTCCTACGACGAGCTGCTCGCGCGCGGGCTGGACACCTCCGTGGTCGCCAGCGAGCTGCACTGGTCCTCACCGGCGCGGTGGGGCGACGTCGTCGACGTCGACGGGGAGGTCGAGCGGGTCGGCCGCACGAGCTTCGTCGTGGCCATGACGATCTCCGTCGGCCAGCGGCTGTGCTGCCGGGTGCGGACGACGTACGTCCTGATGGACGCGGACCGCACCCCGGTCCCGGTCCCCGAGGACGTACGGCAGCGCTGGCTCAGCGTCGCCGCAGCACCCTGAGGGACCCGGTCGCCGAGACGTCCTCGAAGCCCTCGCCCAGCGCGCGCTGGTAGACGTTCCACGGCGGCCGGCCGCCGTCCTCCTCGCGCTCGAAGACGTCGTGGACGAGCAGCAGCCCTCCGGGCACGACGTGCGGCGAGTAGGCCGCGTAGTCGTGCTGCGCGACCTCCTCGGTGTGGTTGCCGTCGAGGAAGAGCATCGTCAGCGGGGTCGACCACCAGCGGGCGACCTGCTGGGTCGTGCCGACGACGACGCTGACCACGTCGTCCAGGCCGGCGTCCCACAGGGTGTGCCGCAGGTGCGGCAGCGTCTCGAGCCGACCGGTGTGCGGGTCGACCAGTGAGGCGTCGTGCCACTCCCAGCCGGGCTGGTTCTCCTCCGACCCGCGGTGGTGGTCGAGGGTCACCAGGTGGGCACCGCGCTCCCGCGCGGCGCTGCCGAGGTGCACCGTCGACTTGCCGCAGTAGGTGCCCACCTCGAGCCACGTCCCGGCCGCCGCCCCCAGCGCGGCAGCGAGCAGCGCCTCGCCCTCGTCGACGGGCAGGAAGCCCTTGGTCGCCGCGGCGACGGCGGCGAGCGCGGGGGACAGGCTGGGCACGCGGGAGCTCCTCGAGGAAGGCGGGATCGGGTCAGCAGGTAGCGTGGCTCCCGACGGAGGGGAGTATCCCCGCGCGTCCGCGTCGTCAGCACGGCGCCCCTCGGGGTGCCCGGCGCGGTCGGTCCGGCTGTGTCCCGCACCGAGGGGACGGGCGGGAGAGACCTCCGGTGGCCTGCCCGTGCCCCACCGGAGGAGAACCCTTGCTCGAGGTCCACGCCTACATCTGGTTCCTCACGATCGGCGCGTTCGTGCTGATCCTGGGCGTCGACCTGCTCATCGCGGCCCGCAAGGGCCCGCACGTCATCGCGATCGGCGAGGCGACCCGCTGGATCGTCTTCTACGTCGCCCTCGCGATCGCGTTCGGCATCGGCCTCGCGGTCGTCGCAGGCGGGCAGTCGTCGGGCGAGTTCTTCGCCGGCTACCTGACGGAGTACTCCCTCAGCGTCGACAACCTCTTCGTCTTCGTGATCATCATGGCGAGCTTCTCGGTGCCGCAGGAGCACCAGCACAAGGTGCTGCTGTTCGGCATCGTGCTGGCGCTGATCCTGCGCGGCGCCTTCATCGCCGTCGGCGCCGCCGTGATCGAGGCCTTCTCCGGCGTCTTCTTCCTCTTCGGCGCGTTCCTCATCTACACCGCGATCCAGCTGGCGCGGCACCGCGACGAGGAGCCCGAGGTCGGCAGCAACCCGCTGCTCAAGCTGATGGAGAAGGTGCTGCCGACCACGCGTGAGTACCACGGCGCGAAGGTCACGACCAAGATCGACGGCAAGCGCGTGGCGACGCCGCTGCTGCTGGTCATGATCGCCATCGGCAGCACCGACATCCTGTTCGCACTCGACTCCATCCCGGCGATCTTCGGCCTCACGAAGGAGCCGTACATCGTCTTCACGGCCAACGCCTTCGCGCTGCTCGGGCTGCGCCAGCTCTACTTCCTGCTCGACGGGCTGCTGGACCGGCTGGTCTACCTGTCCATCGGGCTGTCGGTGATCCTCGGCTTCATCGGCGTCAAGCTGCTGCTCGAGGCGGCCCACCTCAACATCAGCAAGAGCTTCCCCGAGGTGTCCATCCCGGTCTCGCTCGGCTTCATCGTCACGGTCCTGGTGATCACGACGGTGGCCTCGCTGCGCAAGACCAAGAAGGACCCGTCCGCGGTGCGGCACCTGACGCCCAGCGCCGGCGAGGACCTGCGCGAGGTCCCGGAGGACGTCCACCTCGACGGCCGGTGAGCGAGATCACGGCCGCCGCAAGGCGTCCCGCCGTCCTGCGTCGGGGACGATGGAGTCGTGACCACGCCGACCTCTGACAACGACCGACGGGACGCCGACCGCGAGCGCACCTGGAACTCCCTGGCGAACCCCCGGCGCACCCGCCGCTCCTAGCCGAGGCAGGGATCTGCCCGGCCGTGTGGAAGCCTCTGTCGAGAATCGGCGGAGGAGACACGGGATGCGCAGATCTGCACGACGGGTCGCAGGGGTGCTGGCTGTCGCCGCGCTGCTGCTCACCACCGGGGCCACCGGCGCGTTCGCGCACGAGGAGCGGGAGTCGGTCTTCCCGCCCGGGACCGGCACCACGCCGAGCTACCGCCCCTTCGCCGAGGCGACGCCGCGGCTCGTCGTCTGCAAGCCCGAGAGCAAGGGGCTGATCGCCAAGATCGCCGATCCGAGGCTCCGGGCGCTCAACACCCGGCTGCTCGCGGAGTGCGACTTCGCGCACATGCAGGCCGCCGTCGACGCCGTGACGACCCGCGGCACCAACATCTACGTGCTGCCGGGGACCTACCGCGAGGAGCCGTCCATCGACGCGCCGTGCGCGAAGGACTACGACGGCGGCGTCGTCGACTACCCGCTCATCGTGAGCTGCGGCGAGGTCATCAACCTCGTCACCATCGCCGGCGACAGCACTCCCGACACCGACGCGGTCGACTGCAACCAGCTCTGCGACCTGCAGATCGAGGGCACCGGCGCCCGCATGGAGGACGTCGTCCTGAAGGGCGGCTTCGACGCCGAGGGCGAGTGGGTCAAGCACAACGGGCTGAAGGCCGACCGCGCCAACGGCATCGTGGTGCGCAACATGACCTTCGAGCTGTTCCGCGAGAACGCGCTCTACGTCCACGAGACCGACGGCTACCGCCTCGACCGCGTGAACGCCCGGCACAACGACCTCTACGGCATCCTGACCTTCACCTCGGACCACGGCGTCATCAGCAACTGCGACACCTCCTACAACGGCGACTCGGGCGTCTACCCGGGGTCTGCCGCGGACGTCAACGCCGACAACCCCGAGACCGGGCCGCTCAGCCGCTGGGCGGTCGAGATCTTCGGCTGCAAGAGCCACCACAACGCGCTGGGGCTGTCCGGCACGGCCGGGAACTCGGTCTACTTCCACGACAACGAGTTCTTCGCCAACGCCGCCGGCTACGTCACCGACTCCTTCGTCGGAGGTCACCCCGGCATGCCGCAGGACCACGCCTGGATCGTCAACAACAGGATCTACGGCAACAACAGCAACTACTTCAAGGAGTTCGTGCACTCCGGCAAGTGCGGTGGCAAGCCGGCCGAGCGCGGCTACGGCACGGGCACGGTCTGCCCGGTCTTCCCGGTCCCGGTCGGCACCGGCATCCTCGTCGCCGGCGGGAACTCCAACTTCGTCGAGAAGAACCTCATCTACGACAACTGGCGCGCGGGCGCGATGCTCTTCTTCGTCCCCGGCGCCATCCGCGGGGAGTACACGCCTGACGCCCAGATCGACACGTCGAACAACAACCGCTACGTCGCCAACCGCCTCGGCTTCCACCCGAGCGGTGTGACGCAGCCGAACGGCGTGGACTTCTCCTGGGACGAGCAGGGCGTCGGGAACTGCTGGCAGGACAACGTGTCCTCGACCGGCGAGGTCACCGACGACACCGAGGTGCTCGCGCTGCCGGACTGCGAGTCCGGCGGCTCGCTCTCCCCGGTCGGCAACCTCGCGGCGACCGCCGCGAACGCGCCGTGCGCGACCTACAACCGCGAGGACGAGCCCGACCCGGTCGGCTGCACCTGGTTCGACGACCCGGCTCAGCCCGCCGGTCGCCAGGAGGCGCCCGGGGAGACGAGCGCCCCGCCGACAGGTGGCGGCGGCGGTGGCGGCGCTGCGCCGCCGCAGGCTGCACCCGCCCCGGCCGGCAATGACCTGCCGGCGACCGGCGGATCGCTGCTGCCCGGCCTGGCCGGGCTCGCGATGGCGGCAGCGGCGTACGCCGTCTGGCGGCGCCGGCTCGGGACCGCGGCGTGACCGCGGTGCTGGACGCGCCCGCCGAGGCGGCTCCGGCACCACGTCCGGCGTCGCGCCGGGGAACCCGTGCCGTGGTCGCTCTGCTCGCGCTGGGCGCCGTGGCGCTGCTCGCGCTGGCCGGCTTCCGCGCCGCGCAGGAGTCGGTGTCGTTCGACCCCGTGACGCCGGTCTTCGGGGGCAGCGCGCCGGCGGTGACGCTGCCGACGTACGGGGTGAAGGGCATGTACGTCATCGGCTACGAGCACGGCGAGACCGCCCGGATCTCGCTGCCGATCGCGAACGACGGCCCGCTGCCGGTGACTGTCCGGAGCCTCGACCTCGGCGGCGGGGTGGCGCCGCTGCTGCTCGTCCGCGAGGTGAGCGGCCTCCCGCTGTCGCTCGGACCGGGGGAGGAGGGCGTCGTCGAGGTCACCGCGGAGCTCGCCAACTGCCGCTTCTTCCACGAGCGCGAGGTGCAGAGCTACGCGTCGTTCGAGATCGGCGTGTCGCTGCTCGGCCAGGAGCGGACCGAGGTCGTGGCGTACGACCGGCCGATCCTGGTGCACAGCCCGATGCTCGTGGGCTGCCCGGACCGCCAGCTGGACCGCGAGGCCAACGACCGGAGCGACCTCGTACGCGCCGGCTGACCCACCTTGACCTGAACAGGCGTCGGCAGCACAGTGTCTGCCGTCATCGTTTCGTCACATCGCACCGGACCGCCGAGGAAGGGGGGCTCGTGCAGAGCCGACTCCTCAGCTCGATCGACCGCTCGCTCGCCCAGCGAGCCCGCGCGAACGCCGCGTCCGCGGTGCGGGCCGACGCCCGGCACGCCGCGGAGCGCCGGGAGGCCGTGACCGCGCTGCTCGCGCAGCCGTCCTCCCTGCAGGTCGGGCGGCCCGGGGCCCGCTAGCTAGCCGGTCACCAGCCGCGCAGCCGCCACTCGGGCAGCCGCGGCCGCTCGATGCCGACCGTGGTGTCCAGGCCGTGGCCGGGGTAGACCCACGTGTCGTCCGGCAGCCGGTCGAAGACCTTGGCCTCGAGGTCGTCCATCAGGCTGGTGAAGCGGGCCGGGTCCTTCTCGGTGTTCCCGGGTCCGCCCGGGAACAGGCTGTCGCCGCTGAACAGGTGCGGATGGGCGTCGCCCTCGAAGAGCAGCGCGATGCTGCCGGGGGTGTGCCCGCGCAGCGCGATGACGCTCACGCTGCAGCGGCCGACCTCGACGGTGTCGCCGTCGCGCACCAGCCGGTCGGCCGCGACCGGCAGGTCGCCCGCGTCGTCCGGGTGGCAGATCACCGGCGCCCCGGTCGCCGCCACGACCTGCTCCAGCGCCTGCTGGTGGTCCCAGTGGCCGTGCGTCTCGACGATCCCGACCAGGCGGCCGTCGCCGACGAGCTCGATCAGCAGGGGGGCGTCACCGGCCGCGTCGACCAGCAGCGTGTCGCCGGTGTCGAGGCACCTCAGCAGGTAGCAGTTGTTGTCGAACGGCGGCGTCGCCACCTTCGTGATCTGCAGCCGTGCCTCCGTGCGGACGTCCGCCGGGCCGCCGACGACGACCTCACCGGTGTAGGGCATGCGCGTCCTCCGTGCTCCTGGTTCGGGGTGGTGCCGCCACTCTCGCAGGTCAGCGGGTCGGACGAGCCGGGCATCCAACACGCAACGAGGGTCGGCCGCAAGGCAGGTGCGCGCGGGACGCGGGGCGCTCTACCCTCCCGCGCCCCGACCCCCTCCCGAGAGGCCCCCTCTGTGACGACTCCTCGTACCGGCCTGCTGACAGCGCTCACCGTCGCGCTCGTCGCCAGCAGCGCCACCAGCCTCCTGACCCCCGCCGCCACCGCGGCGGACTCCGGAGCAGGCAAGACCAACGCCGGCGCCACCGTGGCCGACGCCCGCTACTCCCGGCTCATCGTCCACTTCTCCGACACTGCGGCGGCGTCCTCCGACGACGCGGCGGCTCGTGCCGAGGTCGCCGACGTGGCCCGCGCCAGCGGGCACGACCTGACCGTCGTACGACGGCTCTCGACGGCCGGCGCCCTCGTCGAGGTCGCGGCCCCGCTCGACAAGGCGGCGACCGACCGGCTGATCGCCCGCTTCACGGAGCGCGCGTCCGTCGCCTTCGCCGAGGTCGACGCCCGGATGGTCGCCACCCTGACGCCCAGCGACACGCACTACTCGAAGCAGTGGCACTACTACGAGCCCACGGCCGGGATGAACCTGCCGACGGCCTGGGACACCGCCACCGGCGCGGGCGTCGTGGTCGCCGTGCTGGACACCGGCATCACCGCCCACCCCGACCTCGACGCCAACGTCATCGCCGGCTACGACTTCGTCAGCGACGCCGCGGCGGCGCGGGACGGCAACGGCCGCGACCCGAACGCCGCGGACGAGGGCGACTGGTACGCCCGCAACGAGTGCGGCAAGGGCGTCCCCGGGGCCAACAGCTCGTGGCACGGGACGCACGTGAGCGGCACGGTCGCCGCCGTCAGCGACAACGGCACGGGCGTCGCAGGGGTGGCCTTCGGCGCCAAGGTGCAGCCCGTCCGCGTGCTCGCCAAGTGCGGCGGAACCCTCGCCGACATCGCCGACGCCATCACGTGGGCGTCCGGCGGCACCGTCGCCGGCGTGCCGGCCAACCCGACCCCCGCCGCGGTGATCAACATGAGCCTCGGCGGTGGAGGGACCTGCGGCGCGACCTACCAGAACGCGATCAACGGCGCCGTGGCCCGCGGCACGACGGTCGTCGTCGCGGCCGGCAACAGCAACGCCAACGCCGGCAGCTACCAGCCGTCGTCCTGCTCGAGCACGGTCGTCGTGGCGGCGTCCGACCGCGAGGGCAACCGCGCGTCGTACTCCAACTACGGCTCGGTCATCGACGTCACCGCTCCCGGTGGTGAGACCGCGACCGCCGCGAACGGCGTCGCCTCGACGCTGAACAGCGGCACGACGACCCCGACGACGCCGGCGTACGTCTACTACCAGGGCACGAGCATGGCGGCACCGCACGTCGCCGGCCTCGCGGCCCTGGTGCTCGGCGAGAAGGCGCACACCCCGGCGCAGCTCGAGGCCGTGCTGCGCGCCGGCACCCGACCGCTGGTCGGCAGCTGCACCGGCGGCTGCGGCACCGGCCTGGTGGACGCCACCAAGACGATCGGCGGGCTCGCGGTCGCCTGATCTGCTGCTCTCGTCCCGCCGCCCTGGGCTCAGGTCCAGGGCGGCGGGACGGGGAGGCGGCCGGACAGGACCTGCAGCCCCGTCCCGTCCGACCGGCCGCTGAGCCAGGCGGCGACGTCCGCGTCGGCGCCCCGCACCCGCTCCGCCACCTGGGCGCGCAGGCCGGTCCGGTCGAGCAGCTCTTCCAGCAGCCGCTGCGCGAAGCCCGGGTCCCAGTCGGCCGGCTCGTAGCCGAGCCCGAGGTCCACCCGGTGCATCTCGACCTCGCGCCAGCGCGCCCACGCCAGACCCAGCGCAGGCTCGGGGCCGCGGTCCAGCCGGAGCACGTCGCGGGACCAGTGCTCGGGTCCCATCCGCTGCCAGCGCTCGTCCAGGGCCGCGCAGGCCCGCCGGTGCTCGGCCACGGCGTCGGCCGGGTCGGCAGCGAGCGCGTCGATGGCGGCCTCCCGAGCCTCGCGACCGCCCTCGTACTGGCTCCGCACCTCGCCGGCCAGGCAGCCGTCCAGCATCCGGACGTGGCTGGCGGCGTTGCCGGCCAGGTGGGCCACGACGGAGGAGCGGCTCCAGCCCGGCAGCCGGGACGGAGCGCCCAGCTCGGCGGGGTCGACGGCGTCCAGGTGGGCGAGCAGGGCGGACGTGGCAGCCCGCGCTCCGGCGAGGTCGTCGTACGGGACGCCGGTCACACCGCTCCTCGGGAAGCGTTCTGTCGGAGGCCGACGTTAGCCTGGGGAACCCCCTCCACCGCCTCCTGTCAGGACCCGCATGGCCGACCGCCTCATCGTGCGTGGCGCGCGTGAGCACAACCTCAAGGACGTCTCGCTCGACCTGCCGCGCGACGCCCTGATCGTCTTCACCGGGCTGTCCGGCTCCGGCAAGTCGAGCCTGGCCTTCGACACGATCTTCGCGGAGGGGCAGCGGCGCTACGTCGAGTCGCTGAGCGCGTACGCCCGGCAGTTCCTGGGGCAGATGGACAAGCCCGACGTCGACTTCATCGAGGGGCTGTCACCGGCGGTCTCCATCGACCAGAAGTCGACCTCGCGCAACCCGCGGTCGACGGTCGGCACCATCACGGAGGTCTACGACTACCTCCGCCTGCTCTACGCGCGGGCCGGCACCCCGCACTGCCCGCAGTGCGGCCGGGTCATCGCGCGTCAGCAGCCGTCGCAGATCGTGGACAAGATCCTCGAGCTGGAGGAGGGCACCCGCTTCCAGGTCCTCGCGCCGGTGATCCGCGGGCGCAAGGGGGAGTACGTCGACCTGTTCGCCGACCTGCAGACCAAGGGCTACTCCCGCGCCCGGGTCGACGGCGTCGTGCACTCGCTCGCCGAGCCGCCGAAGCTCAAGAAGCAGGAGAAGCACACCATCGAGGTGGTGGTCGACCGCCTGACCGTGAAGGAGTCCGCCAAGCGACGGCTGACGGACTCGATCGAGACCGCGCTCGGCCTGGGCAGCGGCCTGGTGGTGCTGGAGTTCGTCGACAAGCCGGAGGACGACCCGGAGCGCGAGCGCACCTTCTCCGAGCACCTCGCCTGCCTCTACGACGACCTGTCGTTCGAGGAGCTCGAGCCGCGGTCGTTCTCCTTCAACAGCCCCTACGGCGCGTGCCCGGAGTGCCACGGCCTCGGCACGAAGAAGGAGGTCGACCCGGAGCTCGTCATCACCGACGAGGAGGCGAGCTTCGAGCAGGGCGTCATCGCGCCGTGGAGCAGCGGTCACAACATCGAGTACTTCGGCCGGCTGGTGCAGGCGCTGGGCGACGCGCTCGGCTTCACGCTGAAGACGCCGTGGAAGCGGCTGTCCGCGGCGCAGCAGAAGGCCGTCCTCTACGGCCACCCGACCGAGGTCCACGTCCGCTACCGGAACCGCTACGGCCGGGAGCGCAGCTACTACACCGCCTACGAGGGCGTCATCCCGTTCCTCGAGCGGCGGCACTCCGAGGCGGAGTCCGAGACCAGCCGGGACCGCTTCGAGGGCTACATGCGCGAGGTCCCGTGCGGCGTCTGCCAGGGCGCGCGCCTCAAGCCCGAGGTGCTGGCCGTGACGCTCGGGGACCGGTCGATCGCCGAGGTCGCCGCCATGTCCATCGGCGACTGCGCGGCCTTCCTGCGCGACCTCGAGCTGACCGACCGGCAGAAGGTCATCGCCGAGCGCGTCGTCAAGGAGGTCAACGCCCGGCTGGGCTTCCTGCTCGACGTCGGGCTCGACTACCTCTCGCTGGACCGCGCCGCCGGCACCCTCGCCGGCGGCGAGGCGCAGCGCATCCGGCTGGCCACCCAGATCGGCTCCGGCCTGGTCGGCGTGCTCTACGTCCTGGACGAGCCGTCCATCGGGCTGCACCAGCGCGACAACCGGCGCCTCATCGACACGCTGCTGCGGCTCAAGGCGCTGGGCAACACGCTGATCGTCGTGGAGCACGACGAGGACACCATCAACACCGCCGACTGGGTCGTCGACATCGGCCCGGGTGCCGGCGAGCACGGCGGCCAGATCGTCGTGTCCGGCTCGGTCGAGGACCTGCTCGCGTCACCGGACTCCATCACCGGCATGTACCTCTCCGGCCGGCGCGAGATCGCCGTGCCGCCCGTGCGCCGGCCGCGGACCCCCGGTCGCGAGATCACCGTCGTCGGCGCGCGCGAGCACAACCTGCGCGACGTCACGGTGACCTTCCCGCTCGGCCAGCTGGTCGCCGTCACGGGCGTCTCCGGCTCCGGGAAGTCCACGCTGGTCAACGACATCCTGGCCGCGGTGCTCGTCAAGCAGCTGAACGGCAACCGCGAGGTGCCCGGCCGGCACACCCGGGTCACCGGGCTCGAGCACCTCGACAAGGTCGTGCGCGTCGACCAGTCGCCGATCGGCCGTACCCCGCGCTCGAACCCGGCGACCTACACCGGGGTCTTCGACCACATGCGCAAGCTGTTCGCCGAGACCACCGAGGCGAAGGTCCGCGGCTACCTGCCCGGCCGCTTCTCCTTCAACGTCAAGGGCGGCCGCTGCGAGGCGTGCTCCGGCGACGGCACCATCAAGATCGAGATGAACTTCCTGCCGGACGTCTACGTCCCGTGCGAGGTCTGCCACGGCGCCCGCTACAACCGCGAGACCCTCGAGGTGCACTACAAGGGCAAGAGCATCTCCGAGATCCTCGACATGCCGATCGAGCAGGCGGCCGAGTTCTTCGAGGCCGTGCCCGCGATCCGCCGCCACCTCACGACGCTGGTCGAGGTCGGCCTGGGCTACGTACGCCTCGGACAGCCGGCACCGACCCTCTCCGGTGGCGAGGCGCAGCGGGTGAAGCTCGCCTCCGAGCTGCAGAAGCGACAGACCGGCCGGACCATCTACGTCCTCGACGAGCCCACCACCGGCCTGCACTTCGAGGACATCCGCAAGCTGCTCGGCGTGCTGCAGCGACTGGTCGACGCGGGCAACAGCGTGCTCGTCATCGAGCACAACCTCGACGTCATCAAGACCGCCGACTGGATCGTCGACATGGGGCCGGAGGGCGGCTCCGGTGGCGGGACCGTCGTCGCCGAGGGGACCCCCGAGCACGTCGCCACCGTCGAGGCGTCGCACACCGGGCGCTTCCTGGCCGAGATCCTCGCCGGGCGAGGCGGTCTCGGGCATCGGTCACCCGCGGGGGAGCCGCCCGCACCGGCCGATGCCCGGGCCATGAAGGCTCCCGCTGCGAAGAAGGCGGCTGCGAAGAAGGCGGCTGCCAAGAAGGCGCCGGCCAAGAAGCCCGCCGCGGCCAAGGCGGCCAAGGCGGCCAAGGTCAGCACGGCGGCCGCGAAGGCTCCCGGGAAGACGGTCCGCGCCCGCGCGTCGGCCTGATCCGTCAGGCGGCGGCGCCGGCCTTCCGGATCAGGGCCCGGCTGAGCCGGTCGTCGCAGAGGCCGTTCTGCTGGAGCAGGGCGACGACCTTGCGGCTCCAGTCGGTCTTGGCCGCCCGCCAGTGCGGGTTGGCCTCGCGCGCGGCGTACGCCTCGCGGGGGTCGAGCCCGACCGAGCGGTAGACCCGCGGCGGCACCAGCGCGCGCAGCACCTCGACGACCGTCCCGGTCGTGACGACCCGGGTGATCAGCAGCTCCGTCCGGCCGAGCGCGGCGACGTTGCGGGCCACCTCCGCGCGGGCGAACTGGATGTGCCGCGCCTCCTCGACGACGTGGATCCGGGAGACCTGGCGCAGCAGCGGCTGCACGGTGTCGTCCTTGAGCCCCTCGCGCTGCATCGCGTCGAGCAGCTCCTCGACGAACAGCGCCCCGGCGAACATCACCGTCGGGTTGGCGAGGGCCTTGAACGGCCGCCCCGTGCGGTGCAGCCGCTTGCCCGGTCCGTAGTCCGGACAGCCGGTCGCCTCGAGGAAGCGGGCGAACATGATCGAGTGCCGGCACTCCTCGGCGATCTCGGTGAGGGTGTGCCGGGCGTGGGCGTCGACCTGGTCCTGGTCGTAGTGGTGCCGCAGCAGCATCGCCATGAAGAGCGTCTCGAACCAGATGCCGAGGCTGCACTGGCTGGCCGCCTCGTGCTTGGTCAGCTCGACCTTCTGCTCGTGCGACAGCCGCTCCCACAGCGGCGTGCCGTAGAGCGTCGCGCGGTGCTCGGGCACCCACAGCAGGTCCGGGTCGGCGGGCGCCGCCCAGTCCACGTCGACGTGCGGGTCGTACGAGTGCCGCGCCGCGGTGTCGAGCAGCCGCTCGGCCAGCTCGGTCCGGGACTCGAGGGCGAGGGCGGGTGTCGCGAGGGTCATGCGGTCCTCCGGGGGTGTCGGCGCGGGAGACTCCTCGCACCGGGTCGGCACTACCGTGCCGCGTACTGTGTGCCATGAGTCATGGCAAGGTCAAGGGGTGGACATGCCTGAGGTGCCCGACGAGGGCGTCACCCTGGACGAGCTCGCGCGCCTGTCGGGCATGACCGCCCGCAACGTCCGGGCCCACCAGGAGCGCGGTCTGCTGCCGCCGCCGCAGGTGCGCGGCCGGGTCGGGTGGTACTCCCAGGACCACCTCGACCGGCTCCGCATGATCGCCGAGCTGCAGGCCGAGGGCCTCTCGCTGGCCGCCGTCCAGCGGACCATGGCCGACGTCGGGCCCGGCCGTGCCGGTCAGGCGCTGGCGGTCCGGCGCAGCCTGCTCGACGGCTGGGACGACGAGCGGCCCGAGGTCTTCGCGCTGACCGAGCTGCGGGAGTGGTTCGGCGACGACCTCGACCAGATCCTCGAGCGGGCAGCCGGTCTCGGGCTGGTGGTGCGTCTCGACGACGACGTCGAGGTGCTCGCGCCGTCGCTCCTCGCCGCGCTGCGCGACGTCGCCGCGCTCGGCGTGCCCGCTGCTGCCCTGCTCGACGTCCAGGAGCGGCTGGCGAGGGCGACCGACGAGATCGCCGCCGTGTTCGCGGACTTCGTGCTGCGGAACCTCTACGAGACGGGTGGCGAGGCTCCCGCGCACGACCTGGTCGAGCTCGGCGAGCTGGTCGAGGCGATGCGGCCGCTCGCCGTCCGCGCCACCGTCACCAACCTCGGCCGCAGCCTGAGCCGGCAGGTCGAGCGCACGCTGGCCGAGACCGTCGAGCCGAAGAAGCGCCGCCGCCGGTAGCCGGTCAGCCCGCGAAGAGGGTCTGCACGTTCCCCGGCGCGACCAGCGGCAGCGTCACGGACGTGGAGGCTCCCAGCTCCAGGTCGTAGGTGGGCGTCGGCAGGCCGTCGTACGGCTTGGACAGCACCCACTCGGCCGAGGCGGTCTGCAGGACCAGGGCGATCCGGTGGCCCTTCCGGAAGACCCAGTCCGTCGGGTGCGCGGGCATCGTCGTGCGGATCCCCTTGCCGTCGCCGGGCTTCGCCGCCGCGAGCCCCGCGGCGTAGCGGGTGTCGAGCCAGCCGCGGGTGACGGGCACCGACGGGAAGCTCCCGGCCGGGTCGACGTCGACGACGGCGGGAGCCAGCGTCGTCCAGGTCCGGTCGGTGGCCATCCCGACCCGCACGAGCGGCGACCCGAACATCCGGACGTCCCGGGTCAGCGGCGCCGACACGAGCACCACGGAGTCGCCCTGCACGCCGGGTTCCAAGGAACCCATCGCGAGGCTCTCGGAGCCGGCGACCGTGAACGGCACGCTCGGCCCCGTGCCGGCCGCGACCTTGCCCGGCGTGAGGGCCAGCTCGGAGGTGCTCGACAGCGAGACCTTCGTCGTACGCGGGGCCTTCCCGGCCAGGAAGTCGAGAGCGCCGGTCGTGTCGGACGTCTGCGACGTCACCTCGGGCAGCGACCGCTCGATGCCGTTCTTGACGCCACCGACCCAGCGGTCCATCCAGGCGAGCTTCGCCTCGCGGTACTCACCACCAGGGGTGCCGTGGCCGGAGAAGCGGTCGCCCATGTAGAGCTTGCGGGTCGGTCCCTTGCGCAGCGCGTTCCAGAGCCGGAAGGCCGTGTCCTGCTTGACGTTCCAGTCGCCCCAGTTGTGGACGACCATCACCGGGATGTCGACGCGGCCGGCGTCGCGGGCGTAGTCGCGCTCGGCCCAGAACTCGTCGTAGTCCGGCGTCAGGTCGTAGCCGCGCTCGGTGTGCTCGAGCTCCTCGCACGGGACCACGGTCGACGCGACCCGGTCGGCCCAGTCGGCCGACTCCACGTCGGTGGGCGGCGGCATGGCGAAGCCGAAGTCGAACGCGAGCGGGGTGTCGAAGCCCTCGTCGGTGGCGGCACCCGGCCCCTGGTTGCCGAGCATCTCGTTGGTGTACGTGTAGCGCATGCCGCCGGTGTAGGCGTAGTCGTACCACCGGCTGATCGCCGCCTCCGGCACGATCGTGGCCAGCCCCCTGGGCCTCGTGACCGCGGCCGCCGTCGCGGTGGTGCCGTCGTACGACCCGCCGGTCATGCCGATCCGGCCGCGGGACCACGGCTGCTTGACGACCCACTCGACCAGGTCGAACGCCGTCTCCTTCTCGCGGGCGCCGCCGTAGTCGTAGCAGCCGCCGGAGTTGCCGGTGCCGACGACGTCGGCGTACATCCGCGCGTAGCCGCGCGGCACGTACGACGAGGCGTCGCCGTTGCGGCCGAGCACGGAGTACGGCGACAGGGTCAGGATCCCGTGGGCCGGCAGCACCTTCCCGTCGCGGGTCGGGTGCACGACCTCGAGGTAGAGCGCTCCGTGCCGGGTCGGCACGGAGTAGCTGCGCGTCTCCGACCCGTCGACCTCCTGCAGCTGGGCGGGGTCCGGGATCGAGGCAGGCGCGGGTGCGGCCGTGGCGGGCACGGTCAGCCCGGCGGCGAGCAGGGCGGCGACGGCGAGCAGGACGGGTCGGGTGCGCACGTCCCTGAGTTCGACCTCGGGGCGCGGGCTCCTGCCTAGCGCGTCCCGCCGTCCGAGCGCAGCAGCCGGTCGAGCAGCTGGTCGATCGCGTCGGTGCTGCGCTCCTCGCCGCAGGGGACGCAGCGCTCGGTCCGGTCCAGGAAGTCGCGCGCCACCGCGCGCGGGATCGAGACGCAGGCCGCGCGGCCGGGACGCGCGAGCTCGAACCAGATCCGGTCCCGCAGGTCGTCCGGGCGGATCCGCACCTCGCCGTCCCCGGTCGGCTCGTCCAGCCCGTAGCGGAGGAAGTCGCGCAGGACCACCCACTCGCCGCGCGGCAGCGCGGGGTGGTCCGGCTGCGCGGTGAGCTCGAGCCGGACCGCCAGCGGGTCCTCCGCCGACCACACCAGCCGCAGCACCGTCCGACGCCCGCGACCCGTCGAGCCGCCGTCGGCGATCACCACCTCGGCGGTGATCGGATCGGTCGGCGGAGGGGTCACCTGCCCAGGGTGGCAGCCGGTCCGCGGAAGCGCTCCCGGGGGTGGTCGCCGACGTAGGCTGGCCGCGTGGCTGACCCGTCCTCGTACCGGCCGGCGGCGGGGACCATCCCGACGTCGCCGGGGGTCTACCGCTTCCGCGACCCGAGCGGTCGCGTGGTCTACGTCGGCAAGGCGAAGTCCTTGCGCAGCAGGCTGAACAGCTACTTCGCCGACCTGTCCGCACTGCACCCGCGGACCCGGCAGATGGTCACGACGGCGACCTCCGTCGAGTGGACCGTGGTGCAGAACGAGGTCGAGGCGCTGCAGCTCGAGTACTCCTGGATCAAGGAGTACGACCCGCGCTTCAACGTGAAGTACCGCGACGACAAGAGCTACCCGTCGCTGGCCGTCACCCTCTACGAGGACTACCCCCGGCTGCAGGTCATGCGCGGCCCCAAGAAGAAGGGCGTCCGGTACTTCGGGCCGTACGCCCACGCCTGGGCGATCCGGGAGACGCTCGACCTGCTGCTGCGGGTCTTCCCGGCGCGGACCTGCAGCAACGGCGTCTTCAACCGGGCCGCCCAGGTCGGCCGGCCGTGCCTGCTCGGCTACATCGACAAGTGCTCCGCGCCCTGCGTGGGCAAGGTCGACCAGCAGCAGCACCGCGAGATCGTCGACGACTTCTGCGACTTCATGGCCGGCCAGTCCGGGCGCTTCGTCAAGCGCCTCGAGAAGCAGATGGCCGAGGCCGCCGCCGAGCAGGACTACGAGCGGGCGGCGCGGCTGCGCGACGACATCGGCGCGCTGACCAAGGCGATGGAGAAGCAGGCCGTCGTGCTGGCCGACGGGACGGACGCCGACGTGATCGCCGTCGCCGAGGACCAGCTCGAGGCCGCGGTGCAGGTCTTCCACGTGCGGGGCGGGCGGGTGCGCGGCCAGCGCGGCTACGTCGTCGACAAGGTCGAGGCGCTCACCACCGGCGAGCTGGTGGGCCAGTTCCTCGCCCAGGCGTACGGCGACGAGCCCGACCCGGAGCTCGAGGTCGAGCGCCGGATGGTCCCGGGCGCCGGCGTGACGCTCCGGGACGCGGGCGACGACGTGCCCCGCGAGGTACTCGTGCCGGCTCTGCCGCCGGACCTCGACGTCCTGCAGTCCTGGCTGTGCGACCTGCGTGGCACGAACGTGCAGATCCGGGTCCCGCAGCGCGGCGACAAGCGCGCGCTGCTGGAGACCGTCGAGCGCAACGCCCAGCACGCCTTCGCGCTGCACAAGACCAAGCGGGCCAGCGACCTCACCGCGCGGTCGCTGGCGCTGAGCGAGCTGCAGGAGTCGCTCGACCTGGCCGAGGCGCCGCTGCGCATCGAGTGCTTCGACGTCTCGCACGTGCAGGGCACCAACGTGGTGGCGTCGATGGTCGTCTTCGAGGACGGGCTGGCGCGCAAGAGCGAGTACCGCCGGTTCGCCGTCCGGGGGCACGACGGCGTCGACGACACCGCCTCCATGCGCGAGGTCATCCGCCGTCGCTTCGCCCGCTACCTCGACGAGCGGGTCGAGACCAGCCAGCTCGACGCGGCCGACCCGCACGTCGACGGGTCCGCTCCCGGTGAGACGCCGGGGATCGACCCCGAGACCGGCCGTCCCCGTCGCTTCGCCTACCCGCCCCAGCTCGTCGTGGTCGACGGCGGTGCCCCGCAGGTCGCCGCCGCCCAGGCCGCCCTCGACGAGCTCGGCATCGACGACGTCGCCCTCGTCGGCTTGGCCAAGCGGCTGGAGGAGGTCTGGGTCCCCGGCTCGCCCGACCCGGTGATCCTCCCTCGTACCAGCGAGGGGCTCTACCTGCTGCAGCGCGTGCGCGACGAGGCGCACCGCTTCGCGATCGCCTACCACCGGCAGAAGCGGTCGAAGGCGATGACGTCCAGCGCGCTGGACGGCATCGCGGGGCTGGGGGAGACGCGGCGCAAGGCGCTGCTGCGACACTTCGGGTCGCTCAAGCGGCTCAAGGCCGCATCGGTCGACGAGGTGATGGAGGTGCCGGGCATCGGACGGCGCACCGCAGAGGCGGTCCTGGCAGCGGTCGGCACGACGGAGCCGGCTGCGCCGGCCTTCGACCCGACGACGGGCGAGGTGGTGGGGTGAGCACCCCCGCTCCCGGGCTGGAGCTCGTCGTCGTCACCGGCCTGTCCGGGGCCGGCCGCTCGACGGCCGCCAAGTCGCTCGAGGACCTCGGCTGGTTCGTGGTGGACAACCTGCCGCCCTCGCTGCTGCCCACGATGGTCGACCTCGGCTCCCGGTCGCAGGGCGCGGTCAGCCGCATCGCGGTCGTGGTCGACGTCCGGTCGCGGGCCTTCACCTCCGACCTGCGCACCGCCCTCGACGAGATCGAGCGGCGGGGGGTGCACCCGCGGGTGCTCTTCCTCGAGGCGTCCGACGACGTGCTCGTGCGCCGCTTCGAGAGCGTGCGCCGGCCGCATCCGCTGCAGGGCGACGGGCGGCTGGTCGACGGGATCCTGCGCGAGCGCGGCCTGCTCCGCGACCTGCGCGGCGGGGCCGACCTCGTCCTGGACACCAGCGTCCTGAACGTGCACGAGCTGCGCGGCAAGGTCGCCGCGGCCTTCGGCGATCCGGCCGACGACTCGCGGCTGAGCCTCACGGTGCTGTCCTTCGGGTTCAAGTACGGCCTGCCGGTCGACGCCGACCTCGTCGCCGACGTCCGCTTCCTGCCGAACCCGCACTGGATCCCCGACCTGCGCCCGCACTCCGGCAAGGACGCCGCGGTGCGCGACTACGTGCTGGCGCAGGACGGCGCCGTCGAGTTCCTGGAGCGGTACGAAGGGCTGCTGCGCCTGGTCTTCTCCGGCTACGAGCGCGAGGGGAAGCGGTACGCCCTCGTGGCCGTCGGCTGCACCGGCGGCAAGCACCGCAGCGTCGCCATGAGCGAGCAGCTCGCGGCGCGCCTGGCGGGCGACAGCGTCGACGTGCAGGTGGTCCACCGCGACCTGGGGCGCGAGTGAGCGCCCCGAGGGTCGTCGCGCTGAGCGCGCCCAAGGTCGTGGCGCTCGGCGGCGGGCACGGCCTCGCCGCGTCGCTGCAGGCGCTGCGCCAGGTGACCCCGCACCTGACCGCCGTGGTCACGGTCGCCGACGACGGCGGCTCCAGCGGGCGGCTGCGCACCGAGCTGGGCATCCTGCCGCCGGGCGACCTGCGGATGGCGCTCGCCGCGCTCGCCGGCGACGACGACTGGGGTCGCACCTGGGAGCGGCTGCTGCAGCACCGCTTCGGCGGCGACGGCCCGCTCGCCGGCCACGCCGTCGGCAACCTCGTGCTCGCCGGGCTGACCGAGTCCGTCGGCGACCCGGTCGAGGCGCTCGACCTCACCGCCCGGCTCGTCGGCGCGGTCGGCCGGGTGCTGCCCATGAGCTGCAGCCCCCTGGAGATCGTCGCCGAGGTTCTCGGGCTGGACCCGTCGGACCCGGGAGCCGTCACCGAGGTGGTCGGCCAGGTCGCCGTCGCCACCACCGCCGGCACCGTCGCCGCCGTGCACCTGCGACCGGCCGAGCCGGTTGCCTGCGAGGAGGCCGTGCAGGCCGTGCTCGATGCCGACTGGGTGGTGCTCGGCCCCGGGTCGTGGTTCACGAGCGTGCTGCCGCACCTGCTGGTGCCCGGCCTGCGCGAGGCCCTGGTGACGACCAGCGCCCACCGGCTGGTCTGCCTCAACCTCGCTGCCCAGGCGGGCGAGACCGACGGCTTCTCGCCCGAGGCGCACCTCGACGTGCTGGCCGGCCACGCCGCCGAGCTGCGCATCGACGTCGTGCTGGCGGACGCCGCGGCGGTGGGTGACGCGCATGGTCTGATGGCCACGGTCGCCGGGAGCGGCGGCCGGCTGGTCCTCGCACCGGTCGCCCGCGCCGACGGGACACCGCGGCACGACCCCGACCGGCTGGCGGCGGCGCTCGCCGGCGTCCTGCTCGACGACCACGACAGCGCGACCCCGGAGGCACCTGCATGGCGATGACGGCAGCGGTCAAGGACGAGCTCTCGCGGCTCACCGTGACCCGGCCCTGCTGCCGCAAGGCGGAGATCAGCTCGCTGCTTCGCTTCGCCGGCGGCCTGCACATCGTGGCCGGCAAGATCGTGGTGGAGGCCGAGCTCGACACCGGCGCCACCGCCCGGCGGCTGCGCAAGGAGCTGGCCGAGGTCTACGGGCACGCCAGCGACGTGCACGTCGTCGCCGCGGGCGGGCTGCGCAAGGGCAGCCGCTACGTCGTGCGGGTGTCCAAGGACGGCGACGGCCTGGCCCGGCAGACCGGCCTCATCGACGGCCACGGCCGTCCGGTGCGCGGCCTCCCGCCGCAGGTGGTCAGCGGCGGCACGTGCGACGCGGCCGCCGCGTGGCGCGGCGCCTTCCTCGCCCACGGCTCGCTCACCGAGCCCGGCCGGTCGTGCTCGCTGGAGATCACCTGCCCCGGCCCCGAGGCCGCGCTCGCCCTGGTCGGCGCCGCCCGGCGGCTCGGCGTGCCGGCCAAGGCGCGCGAGGTGCGCGGGGTCGACCGGGTCGTCGTCCGCGACGGCGACGCCATCGGCGTGCTGCTCACCCGGCTGGGGGCGCACGAGGCCGTGCTCGCCTGGGAGGACCGGCGGATGCGCCGCGAGGTCCGCGCGACCGCGAACCGGCTCGCCAACTTCGACGACGCGAACCTGCGCCGGTCGGCGCGGGCCGCCGTGGCCGCGGGCGCGCGGGTGGAGCGGGCGCTCGAGATCCTCGGCGACGACGCCCCCGAGCACCTGCTGGTGGCCGGGCGGCTGCGCCGCGAGCACGCCAACGCCTCCCTGGAGGAGCTCGGCGCGCTGGCCGACCCGCCGATGACCAAGGACGCCGTCGCCGGCCGCATCCGCCGGCTGCTCGCCATGGCCGACAAGCGCGCGGCCGAGCTCGGCGTCCCCGACACCGAGTCGAGCGTCACCCCGGAGATGCTCGCCGACAGTCCCTGAGGTGAACGCCCTTGCGTCATGCTCAGCGGAGCAGCGCGCGCGGGGCGCAGCATGACGCAGGAGGCGCGGGCGGCGCGGCTCGCCCGCAGCCCGACCGCCCCGCCGACGATGGCCGTGGCCGGCGCCGTCGACCTGGCGCCGCTGCGCGCGGCCGGCTGGTCGCTGCGCGGGGTGCTGAGCACCGACCCCTACCTCGACC
>JAKFFB010000298.1:0-2759 GCA_036675425.1 Actinomycetales bacterium
TCGCGACGCGGGGCCACGGCGGCGGGGGTGCCGAGGGCACCGGGCGGGAGGACGACGACGGGCGGCTCGCTCGGCGCGCCGGCCGCGGGCGGCAGCGGCTCGAGCGGAGGGGTCGTCGCGACGACACCGCCGCCGCCGCTGAGGACCACGAAGGCCGTCGCTCCGGAGGTGACCGCGACCAGCGCGCCGGTCGCGATCGCGAGCAGGGCGCGCGAGGGCCCGAGGACCCGTACCTGCGCTCCCGTCGTCACGACGTCTCCCTGACTTCTGCCGGCTTGTCCGACCTCGCCCTACTATGCACTATCTGTGATTGTTCGGCTACTCCACGTACAAGGGTGATACCGCAGAGTTCGCCGTGCAACCCTGCTAGCCCTGCTTCTCTGCGGCCTGCTTCACCCCGGCCAGCGTGCGCTCGATACTCTCGACCGTGAAGGCCGAGCGATCCACGACTCCGCTCACCAGCCGGCCGGCCAGCGTGATGAGCCCTCCGCGGCGGTCGGTCCACGTCTCGGTCAGCCGGCTGCCGTCGCCGTCGGGCTCGATGGCGTACGCCCAGTCGGCCACGGGCAGGCCCATCGACGACACCGCGAAGGCGAACGCGCGGCCGGGTTCGCAGCGGGTCACCGTGCACCGCGTCGACCAGCGGTGCAGCCCCCGCCGGTTCTGCCCGCGGAAGCCGACGCCCACGGCCGGGCCGGTCGCGCCGCCCAGCCAGCGGCCCCCGGCGTTCTCCGGGCTGAAGCGCCCCATGCCCGGCAGGTCGCTGACCAGCTCGAAGACGCGCTGCGGCGAGGCGGCGATCGTCGTGGTCCGCGAGAGGGTCGTGGCAGGAGGCGTCGTCATGGTCCGACGCTAGTCCGTGCGGGGTGCCCGGTGTGCCCGCGGCGCGGCGGGGGATCATGACGTCCATGCCGTCCCTGCGCGCGACCGCCCGACCCCTGCTGGCGCTGCTCCTGGTCCTGCCGCTGGCCGCCTGCGGAGGGGAGGAGCCCACCCCTGCGGGCGAGCGGCCGGTGCTCGCCGACGCGGACAACCCCGACGTCGCCGACGGCGTCGACGACAGCGACACCCCCCGCATCGTGAGCATCGTCGTCACCGACGGCGAGCTGACCGGTGACACCGGCGTGGTGCAGATCCCGCGCAACGCCCCGGTGCGCCTGGTCGTGATCAGCGACGAGACGGACACCCTGCTCGTGCAGGGCTACGAGCTGCAGGCGCTCGCGACCGCCGAGGTGCCGGTGCAGCTCGACTTCATCGCCGACGAGGCCGGGGACTTCCGCGTCGTGCTGCGGGAGTCGGACCGGACCCTCACCACGCTGCGCATCGCCTGACGGGCGGGAGGCACCGCGTGCACAGCCACGGCGGCTCGCACGAGCCGGCTGCCCCCGCGCCGGGCACCCCCGCGGCCGCCGCGCGCCGTCGGCTGCGCCGGCTGCTGGCGGCGATCCTCGTACCCCTGGTCGTCCTGACCGCCGTCGCGCTGGTGCTACTGCTGCCCGGCGACGACCGGGTCGAGCGCTTCCCGTCCGGGCTCGGACCGCAGACCGACCTGGTGCGGGCCGAGCTGCTCAGCCGGCAGGTCGTGCCGTGCCCGGACCGGGCCAGCGGGGGCGGCGAGGAGCTGGTGCCGATCCTGCCGCCGCCCAGCGGCGCGCCCGGTGTCGGGCAGACCGAGTGCATCGCCGCCGAGGTGCAGCTGCTCTCCGGGCCGGACGAGGGCGCCCGGTTCGTCCTCGACGCGCTCTCGACACCGGTGACGCCGTTCCCGGAGACGGGCCGGGTGCTGCTCTCCTACGAGCCGAACGCCGAGCCCGGGCAGCAGTTCGCCTTCGCCGACGTGGAGCGTCGTGCACCGCTGCTGGTCCTCGGCGCGCTGTTCGCGGTCGCGGTCGTGGTCCTGGGGCGGTGGACCGGGCTGCGCGCGCTGTTCGGCCTCGGCCTGAGCCTGCTCGTCGTCACGCTCTTCGTGCTGCCCGCGCTGCTGGCGGGGTCCAACGCGCTGCTGGTCGCGCTGGTCGGCTCGGCGGCGGTGATGTTCACCGTGCTCTACCTCGCGCACGGGATCCGCGTGCAGACCTCGATCGCCGTGCTCGGCACGCTGGCCAGCCTGCTGCTCACCGTCGCGCTGGCGGAGCTGTTCGTCCGGGCCAGCGCGCTCACCGGCCTCGGCTCGGACGAGACCGGCCTGATCAGCGCGACGGTCGGCACCGTCGACCTGCGCGGGCTGCTGCTGGCCGGCATCGTCATCGGCTCGCTCGGCGTGCTCGACGACGTCACCGTCACGCAGTCCTCCGCCGTCTGGGAGCTGCACCTGGCCAACCCGGCGGCGAGCGCGCGCGAGCTCTACCGCTCGGGCATCCGGATCGGCCGCGACCACATCGCCTCGACGGTCAACACGCTGGTGCTGGCGTACGTCGGCGCCTCTCTGCCGCTCCTGGTCGTCTACAGCCTGGCCGGGTCGCAGCTGCAGGACGTGCTCACCAGCGAGGTCGTCGCGCAGGAGGTGGTGCGCACCCTGGTCGGCTCGATCGGCCTGGTGGCGGCCGTGCCGCTCACCACGCTGCTGGCGGCCCTGACGGTCCGCGTCGACCGAGCGGGCTGAGCCCGGCAGGAAGTCGCACCACGGGTGTCGAAAACCCCTCCTCACGACCTCCGGAGGGGAACCACCATGACCCAGACTCCCGACACCGCCGACGCGCCCGCCGCCGGCCTGTCCCGCCGCTCGCTGCTCCGCACCGCCGGTGCCGTCGCCGCGGTCG
>JAKFFB010000122.1:0-15142 GCA_036675425.1 Actinomycetales bacterium
GGACGGCGCCTCGAAGTTCGTCAAGGGCGACGCCATCGCCGGCATCCTCATCACGATCGTCAACCTGTTCGGCGGCTTCCTCATCGGCATGCCGCGCTGCGCGACGCCGATGAGGAAGCCGCCGAACAGGTTGACGATCGTGATGAGGATGCCGGCGATGGCGTCGCCCTTGACGAACTTCGAGGCGCCGTCCATCGCGCCGTAGAAGTCGGCCTCCGCGGCGACGTCCGCGCGGCGCTGCCGCGCCGTGTCCTCGTCGATCAGGCCGGAGTTCAGGTCCGCGTCGATCGCCATCTGCTTGCCGGGCATGGCGTCGAGGGTGAAGCGCGCGCCGACCTCCGCGACGCGACCGGCGCCGTTGGTGATGACGACGAACTGGATGATCACCAGGATCAGGAAGATGACCATGCCGACGATGAGCGAGCCGCCGATGACGAACTCGCCGAAGCTCTCGATCACCTTGCCGGCGTAGCCGTCGAGCAGCACGAGCCGGGTCGAGCTGACGTTGAGCGCCAGCCGGAACATCGTGGCCACGAGCAGCAGCGCGGGGAAGATCGCGAAGTCCAGCGGCCGCTTGACGTACATCGCGACGAGCAGGATCAGCAGCGACCCGGTGATGTTGACGGCCAGCAGCATGTCGAGGACGACCGGCGGCAGCGGGACGACCATCATCAGGACGATGCTGACGACGGCGGCGGGCACCGCCATCTGACCGAACCGGGTCGAGCTCAAGGGTCCTCGCGGGGGCTCCGGCCGTCCGTGGAGCAGGGTCGCCGTCCTGGCGTCGCGCTCCCCATCGGCCGGGTGCGGCCGGTCCTGAGGAGTCAGGCTGCCAGGGCTGCAGGGACGACGTGCGTGCCGGCAGCCGAACCGCGCTTCTTCAGCGCGTAGAGGAAGGCGAGCACTCGCGCGACGGCCGTGAACATCTCGGCGGGGATCTCGTCGCCGACCTCGCAGGCGGCGTGCAGCGCGCGGGCGAGCGGGACGTCCTTGACCAGCGGGACCCGGTTCTCCTGCGCCCGCTCGCGGATCTTCGCGGCGATCGCGCCGCGGCCCTTGGCGACGACGCGCGGTGCGCCGCTGCCGGGCTCGTAGACGAGAGCGACGGCGACGTGCGTGGGGTTGACCAGCACCACGTCGGCGCGCGCCACGTCGGCCATCATCCGGTTCCGGCTCATCCGCATCTGGCGCTCGCGGATGGCGCCCTTCAGGTGCGGGTCGCCCTCGGCCGACTTGTGCTCCTCCTTCACCTGCTGCTTGGTCATCTTCAGCTCGGTGGCGAGCTGCCGGCGCTGCATCGCGTAGTCGGCTGCGGCGAGCACCAGCCCGAGGCCTGCGGCGTTGCGCAGGAACGACATGACGGTCTCGCCCGTGAGCGCGAGCACGACCGGCAGGGCGAGCCCGCCACCGTCGGTGACCACGGGGAGGAAGCCCTGAATCGAGCGGTAGGCCACGACGCTGAGCAGGGCCAGCTTGATGACCTCCTTGCACCCCATCCAGAGCGTCTTCGCGCCGAAGAGCCGCTTGATGCCGGGCAGCGGGTTGAGCCGGGACAGCTTGGGCTTGAGCGCCTTCGGGCTCGGCGTGAAGCCGACCTGGGCGAGGTTGGCGGCGACGCCGACGACCATCAGGCCGAGCGCCAGGGGGGCGACGACCAGCAGCGCGCCGCGCAGCGCGTCCGCCCACAGGCCCAGCGCGAGGGGCAGGTCCGGCTCGACGACGAGCTGCCGTACCCGGTCCATGACGCGCTCGAGCAGCTCGGCGCCGCGGCCGAACGTCCACGGCAGCAGCAGCGTCATGGCGAAGGTGCCGGTCCAGGAGGCGACCTCGACGGACTTCGCGACCTGGCCCTCGCGTCGCGCGTCCTTGACCTTCTTCGGTGTCGCCTTCTCGGTCTTCTGGGACTTGTCGCCGCCGCTCATGCCGGGAACGCCGACATCAGCGCGCCGCCGCCTCGCACCGCTGCGCGCACCAGACCGTCGAGCGCCCCGGGCAGCAGCGGGATGGTCAGGCCCACCAGTCCCAGCGCCAGCAGGATCTTCACCGGGAAGCCGAGGACGAAGACGTTCATCTGCGGCGCCGCCTTGCTGAGCAGGCCGAGCGCGACCTCGGTGAGGAACAGCGCGGCGAGCACCGGTGCGGCGATCTCGAGGGCGGCCAGGAAGAACATCCCCAGCGCGCCGATGAGCACCTCCGACACCGAGCCCAGGTCCGGCAGCCCGGTGGGCATGGCGGTGAAGGAGTCAAGGAAGCCGCGCACCAGCAGCAGGTGCCCGTCGAGGACGAAGAGCAGCGTCATCGCGAGCAGGTAGTAGAAGCGCCCGAAGACCGCCTGGTTGGCGTTGGTCATGGGGTCGTACGTCGCGGCGATCGTGAAGCCGGCGAACAGGTCGACGAGCTCTCCCGCCGCCTGCACCGCGGCGAACAGGATCTGGGTGAGGAACCCCAGCGCCAGTCCGGCCGCGACCTGCAGGAGGGTGGCCTCGATCATCGGCAGCACCTCGGGTGGCGGCACCCGGTCGGCGATCCGCGGCGCGATCGGCACGGCCAGCGCGACGGCGAAGCCGACCTTCGCCTGCACCGGGATCATCCGGGTGTTGAACGGCGGCGCCACCACCAGCCACGCCGACGCCCGGACCACGGCGAGCACGAAGCCGAGGACCAGGTCGAGCGGCAGGCTCGCCGTCATGCCGAGTCGACCAGCCCGGGGATCGCCTCGTAGAGCTCGGTCGTGAAGGAGGTGAGCTCGGCCAGCATCCAGTTGCCGGCGAGCAGGAGCACCAGCGCGACCGCCCCGAGCTTGGGCACGAACGTCAGCGTCACCTCCTGGATCTGGGTGACGGACTGCAGCAGCGAGATGCCGAAGCCGACCGCGATGGTGACGAGCAGGATCGGGGCGGCGAGCTTCGCGGCGACGACGATCGCCTTCAGCGCGATCTCGAGGACGGCGGTGTCTTCCACGGGGGCTCCGGGGCTCAGCCGTAGCTCGCCAGCAGCGAGCGGACGATCAGCGCCCACCCGTCCACCATGACGAACAGCAGCAGCTTGAAGGGCAGGGAGATCAGCACCGGCGGCAGCATCATCATGCCCATCGACATGAGCGAGCTGCTGATCACGATGTCGATGACCAGGAACGGGATGAAGATGACGAAGCCGATGAGGAAGGCGGTCTTGATCTCCGACAGCACGAACGCCGGGACGAGCGCCGACATCGACACGTCGTCGCGCTCCTTCGGCCGGTCGTCGCCGGCCGCCTTCACGAAGAGGGCGAGCTCCTTCTCCTTGACCTCCTTGAGCATGAACTCGCGCAGCGGGCGGACACCGTCCTCGTACGCCTGGTCGTAGGTCTTGTCGCCCTTGAGGTAGGGCTGCAGGCCGTTCTCGTTCACGTCGTTCAGGGTCGGGCCCATGATGAACAGGCTGAGGAACAGCGACAGCCCGACGATGACCTGGTTCGGCGGGATCGCCTGCACGCCCAGGGCGTTCCGCGTCAGCGAGAGCACGATGACGATGCGGGTGAAGCTCGTCGTGAGGATCAGCAGCGCCGGTGCCAGCGACAGCACCGTGAGCGTCAGGATGACGACGATCGCCTGGTCGGGCTTGCCGTTGCCGCCGTCCACGTCGACCGTGACGCGGCCCTCGGTCTCCTCCTGCCCGGCCGGCAGCGGCGAGGGCGCGACCGTCGTCGGGCGCTCCTCGGTCAGCGTCGCCGGCGGCGCGCTGACCGGTGCCGCGGCCGACGCCGGGGCGGCGAGGCCGAGCACCGAGACGACCAGCAGCAGCGCCAGAAGGGCGCAGCGCAGGGCCGTCCGCGGAGCGGACGTGGACATCGGACTCCGTTCGGGGTGCGGAGGCGTACGGGGGGCTAGGAGCGGGCGGTGCGGTCCTTGAGGAGCTCGAGCAGCGGGCCCCAGCCGGGGGTCACCGGCCTGTCGGTCGGAGGCGTCGCAGCGGACTCGAGGGCGAGCTCCGCCTCGAGCAGCAGCGGGTCGGCCTCGCCGAGCACGCTGACCGAGGTCTCGGTCACGCCGAGGACCAGCGTCCGGCCGCCGACGCGCACCAGCTGCACCGAGCTGGTGCGGCCGAGGCCCTGCCGGGCGAGCACCTCGATCCGGCTGGTGGCGGTGCTCCCGCGCGTGCCGAGGCCGCGCTTGCGCAGCACCTTGCCGGCGACGGCCATGAGGGCGAAGACGACGGCCAGCGAGACGGCGAGCCGGCCGAGCAGCGCGACGGCGGAGACGTCCTCCACGTCAGCGGGGGACCCGCGGAGCGGCCGGCATGCCGATGATCTCGGAGATCCGGATGCCGAACTCCTCGTCCAGCACGACGACCTCGCCGCGGGCGATGAGGGTGCCGTTCACCAGGACGTCGACGGGGCTGCCGGCGGCCCGGTCCAGCTCGACGACCGAGCCGGGGGAGAGCGAGAGCAGGTCGCGCACCGTCATGCGGGTGCGGCCGAGCTCGGCGGTGACGCCCATCTCGACGTCGTGCAGCAGGTCGAGCGCCCGGCCCGCCGGAGCGCCCGCGGGGCCGCCGGTCAGGGGTCGGAAGTCGTGGTGGGCGGCAGCGCCCGCCTCACCGGCAGCGCGCGGGGTCGGCACGTCCACCGTGGGGTCGACCAGCAGGGCGACCGTCGCGACGTACCTCCCCTCGGCGAGCAGCGGGACCGCAGCACAGGTGCGGTCCGCGGTCATCCCGGCCAGCGCGATGTCGGCGGCGACCTCGTGGGCGGTCTCGACCTGGAGCGCCGCACCGCAGTAGCGCTCGAGCGCGGCGGCCGCGTCGACGAGCAGCGGTCCGAGGGCGTCGACCAGCTCCTGGTGGCCCAGCGGGCCGTCGGCGACGGCTGCGGCCAGGTCGTCGCACAGGACCAGCACGAGGTCGCCGTGCGCTCCGCCGCGGACGTTGACCGAGACCGCCCGGCCGGAGCCCTCCGGGGGGAGCAGGTCCGGACCGAGCGTGTCGGTGAGCACGCTGTCCAGCACGGCGGGGACGCCGAGCAGCGCGGCGGTCGCGGAGGCGACGGCGGTCACCGCGTCGCGGACGCCGTCGCGGGTCGAGAGGGCGAGAGTCATGCGGGGTCCTTGTCGGTGTCCGGCGAGACGATCATGAAGGCGAGACGGCGGCCCTTGCTGCCGGGGACCGCGGCGGCGCACACCCGGTCGGAGGCGCACACGGCGAGCGGGGCGTTGACCGGGTGGTGCAGCGGCAGGACGTCGCCCACCCGCAGGGCGAGGATCTCCGCGGAGGTCAGCGAGACCGGCTCGAACCGCACGGCGACGTCGACCGGGACGCCGGTGAGCCGCTCCGCGACCGCGCGGGCGGCCTCCCGCGGGTCGCCGCCCTTGCGGTCGCCGAACAGCGCCGGTCCGGTGGCCTGCTCGAGCGCCGGCTGCAGCGCGGCGAACGGCAGGCACAGGGTGGCCGGTGCGCCCTGCGAGCCGATCCGCACGTCGAAGGTGGACACCACCACGATGTCGGTGGGCGCCGCGACCTGGGCGAACTGCGGGTTCGACTCCAGCTGCAGCACGCTGGTGCTGACCTTGATGAGCGACTCGAACGCGTAGTCCAGCTCGCGCAGCACGCGCGTGACGAGCTCGCGCAGCAGCGCGCTCTCGATGTCGGTGAGCGCGCGGGCCGGCTGGCTGCCCTCGCCGGTCCCGCCGAGCAGCCGGTCCACCGCCGCCATCGCGACGTCGAGCGGCAGCTGCAGGATCCCGGCGCCGGGGAGCGGGTCGACCTGCAGCACCGCGAGGAAGGAGGGGTCCGGGGACGACCGGACGTACTCGTCGTAGGACAGGTGGTCGACCGACGTCACCGACACAGACGAGACGGCGCGCAGCGTCGTCGACAGGATGGTCGTGAACTGCCGTGCGAACGTCTCGTTGACGATCTGGAGTGCCCGGGCGTGCTCGCGGCTGAAGGTCGTCGGACGGCGGAAGTCGAACGGCTGCGGGTCCGAGCGACGGCGGCGCCGGCCGCCTGCGGCGGACCCCGACCGGGTCGCCGGGATCGTGCTCGTCGCTGCCACGAGCCCCCCATCGGCCGGGGGCACGTGCAGTTGAGGGGTTCCGGCGCTACTGCATGACGAACTCGGTGAAGTACACCTCCAGCACCTCGTGGTGGTAGCGCTCGGCGACCCGCTTGGAGAGCTCGGCCTTGGCCTTCTGCCGCGCCTCGGGCGGGGTCAGCTGCGCGACGCTGTGCCCGCCGAGGTAGGTGATCGCCTCGTCCAGCGCGACCGATCCGCTGACCGGGTGCTCCTCGCCGGCGCCCTCGACCAGCTGCAGCGCCAGCCCCACCTTGAGCAGCCGCCCGTCCGCGAGGTTCATGGTGATCGGCTCGAGCGCCAGCACCTCGCCGGCGACCGGCTCGCGGGGCGCGTCGTCCCCGCCGCTGCCCGGGCCGAGCAGCAGCCACCACCCGGCAGCCAGCCCGACGAGCGCGACGGCGACGAGCAGCAGCGGCCTGCGCCGGCTGCGGGGGGACGGGGTCTCGACGGCCGGAGGTGCAGCCTGCGTCGCGACGGCCATGTCAGCTGCGCTCCTTCTCGGTGGTGGGTACGACGGGCTCGGGACGGGTGGCGGCGGCCGGGGTGACCGAGGGTGCTCCGGGGCTGGCGGCGATCGACCTGACGACGACCTCGACCCTGCGGTTGGCCGACCGGTGCGCGTCGTCGTTTCGGGCGACCGGTCGCTGGTCGGCGTAGCCGCTGGCGCTGAGCCGGCGCGCGGGCAGCTGGTGCTGCTCGATGAGGTAGCGCAGCACCGTCGTGGACCGCTCGGTCGACAGCTCCCAGTTCGACGGGAAGCGGCCGCCGGAGATCGGCAGGTCGTCGGTGTGGCCCTCCACCGTGACCGGGTTGGGCAGCGGCACGAGGGCCGGCCCGATGCCGTCGAGCACGGCCCGTCCGGCGCCGCGCAGGTCCGCCGACCCCAGGTCGAACAGCACGTCGTCGGTGACGATCGTGACGACCAGGCCGCGCTCGTCGATGGCGAAGCGGACCGAGTCCTGCAGGCCCTTCCGGGTGAGCGAGGCGAGGATCTTGCGCCGTGCGGCCTCCAGGTCGGCGCGCTCCTTCTCCACCGCGGCCGCGCGGCTGCGCTGGTCGTCCAGCGCCGCGATCGCCGCCTGGACGTCGAGCTGCACGGACTCCGGCGCCGGACGGCCGTCGGCGAGCAGCCCGGCCCCGCCGTCGACCAGCTCGGGGCCGTGCCCGAAGTACTCGTCCAGGCCCTGCTTGAGCTCCTCGAACTTCCCCTTGTCGACGATGGACATCGAGAACATCACGATGAACAGCGCCATCAGCACCGTGAGCAGGTCGGCGTACGTCACGAGCCACCGCTCGTGGTTGTCCTCGTCCTCCTCGATGTGCCGGGGGGCGCGGCGGGGAGGCGCCTGCGTCGCGGACATCAGGCGGCCTGCTTCTCGTCGGCGACGGGCATCGGCCGCTCTGCCGGCAGCAGGGCGCGGAGCTTCTGCTCGATCACCCGCGGGTTGCTGCCGGCCTGGATCGCCATCAGCCCCTCGATGAGCAGCTCCTGCTGGCGGCACTCGAGCTCGCTGATGCGCTTGAGCTTGCTGGACAGCGGCAGCCACAGGACGTTCGCGGACAGGACGCCCCAGAGGGTGGCCAGGAACGCGGCGCCGATCAGGTGGCCGAGCTCCTCGGGGGAGTCGAGGTTCTCGAGCACGTGCACCAGGCTGAGGACCGTGCCGATGATGCCGATGGTCGGCGCGTAGCCGCCCATGTCGCCGAAGAACTTCGCGCTGGCGCGGTCCGCCGACCGCTTGGCGTAGACCTTGGCCTCGAGGATCTCGCGCAGCTCGTGCGGGTCCGTCCCGTCGACCAGCAGCTCGACGCCCTCCCGCAGGAACTCGTCGTCCAGGGCGCGCGCCTGCTCCTCCAGCGCGAGCAGCCCGTTGCGACGGGCCTGCTCGGCGAGGGACACCAGGACGCCGACCGACTCGCCCTGCGCCGGGGGCTTGGCCGTGAAGGCGTGCTTCATCGCCGCGATCGACCCGGTCGCGTCGCGCAGCAGCCCGCCGGCCACGCCGACGCCGATGGTCCCGCCGAAGACGAGCAGCATCGGCGGCAGCAGGAACATCGCGGTCGGGCTGCCGCCCTCCAGGAGGTTCGCGAGGAAGATGGCGCCGAACGCGATCGTGACGCCGATCAGGGTGGCCGGATCCACGTCAGACCTCCCGCG
Organism: Actinomycetales bacterium; assembly: GCA_036675425.1. GTDB lineage: Bacteria > Actinomycetota > Actinomycetes > Mycobacteriales > SCTD01 > SCTD01. The sequence continues at coordinate 8,211 of JAKFFB010000122.1, forward strand.
CGGGGAACGGCACGACGTGCAGCGACGGCACGCCGTCCTGCTCCGAGCTCAGCAGCTCCGCGCGGCTGATGATGAGCGAGCGGTACTCCCGCACCCGCTCCACGAGCTCGTCCACGGTCTCCGCGACCAGCAGCTTGGTGCCGTCGCACAGCGTCAGCACGGTGTCGGGCGTCGCCTCGGCCCGCTCGATGAGGTCGGGGTTGAGCGCGAACGGCGCACCGGTGAGCCGGGTGAGCATGATCATGCGTCTCGTCCTTGAGGTCGTCGCGGCCGATCCGTGGCCACTGGCTGTCCATCGGCACCGGCGCCCGCCACCTGAGGGGTGGCGGGCGCCGTACCGGTCACCGCTTGAGGTTGACCAGGTCCTGCAGCAGCTCGTCGGAGGAGCTGATGACGCGGGAGTTCGCCTGGAAGCCGCGCTGGGCGACGATGAGGTTGGTGAACTCCTGGGCCAGGTCGACGTTCGACATCTCGACGGTGCCGCCGGCGAGCGACCCGCGGCCGCCGCTGCCGGCCGCGCCGACCTGCACGACACCGCTGTTCGGCGACGGCCGGAACAGCGAGCCGCCGACCTTCTCCAGACCGCCCGGGTTCGAGAAGTTCGCCAGCGCGATCAGCGCGACGGGCTCGCGCAGGCCGTTGCTGAACACGCCCATCACCGTGCCGTCGGCGGCGATGCTGAACGACTGCAGGTTGCCCATGGCGGCGCCGTCCTGCTCGAGGGCGCTGATGCTGTTGTTGCCGGCGTACTGCGTCATCGCCTCCGCGGGGTTGCCGAGGCTGATCACGAGGTCGGTGTTGAAGGTGCCGGCAGCGGCGAGGCCCCCTGCCGGAACGGCGATCTCGGTCAGGTCGAAGGTGCCCGTCACCGGGTCCCACGCCAGTGGGCTGTCGAAGGCCGTGACGTCCGGGTCACCCGCGATCGCGGCCGGCATCGTGCCGGTGACCTGCCACGCGTCCGTCCCGGTCTTGGTGTAGGTGACGGTCAGCGGCACGAGCGCGCCCTGCGCGTCGTAGACGTTGATGCTGTTCACCAGCTCCGTGCCGTCGGCGGCATCGGCGGGCAGGTTGCCGCCGAGGCGGACCGCCTCGGTCTGCGTGGGCGCGAGCGTGCGTCCGACCGGGAGCTGCACCGGGCCGAGCGGGCCGTTGGTGCCGACGACGCCGTCCTGCGCGCTCCAGCCGAGCACGGTCCCGCCGGAGGGCGTGACCAGCGTGCCGTTGGAGTCGAAGGAGAAGCTGCCGGCGCGGGTGTAGAGCGTCTCGCCGCCCTGCTGCACCGCGAAGAAGCCGTCGCCCTGGATGGCGAGGTCGGTGGCGCGACCGGTCAGCTGCGTGGCGCCCTGCGACCAGTTGGTGCTGATCCCGCCGAGCTGCACGCCGAGGCCGATCTGCGCGGGGTTGCGCCCGGCCTGCTCGCCGCGCGGCGCGTTGCCGCCCTGCAGCGTCTGGCTCAGCACGTCCTGGAAGACGGTCGCGCTGCTCTTGTAGCCGGCGGTGTTCACGTTGGCGATGTTGTTGCCGACGACGTCCATCATCGTCTGGTGGCTGCGGAGTCCGGTGATGCCGGAGTACATCGAGCGAAGCATGGAACAGGTCCTCCTGGGAGATCGGGATCGCGGGTCGTACGGGGCTCAGCCCCCGGCCGGGCGCACCTCCTTCACCCCGGCGAGGGAGACCTCCGTGTCTCCGGTCACCAGCACCGGGCCCGCTGCGTCGAAGCGCACACCGGTCACGGTGGCGACGACGTCGGACCCGTCGAGCAGGGTGTGCACGACCTCGCGGCCGAGCAGGGCGCTGGCGCCGAGCGCGCGGTTGCTGCTGAGCAGCTCGGCGTTCTGCTTGGCCAGCTCGTCGAGCTTCTCGACGACCGAGAACTGCGCGGTCTGCGCCATGAACTCCGTGCCGTCGGTGGGGCTCAGCGGGTTCTGGTACTTCAGCTGCGCCACCAGCAGCTTGAGGAAGGTGTCCTTCCCCATGGCGTCCGGGCGTGCGGTCGTGGCAGGCGGCGCGGCGGCGGTGAGCGAGCCGAGCGGACCGAGTGCGGGTGTCGTCATGACCTCTCAGATCCGAACGTCGAGGGACGAGGTGGAGCCGGCCGAGACGGTGGCCGGCTCATCGGCAGGGGCGGCGGGTCCGCCATCACCCGGTCGGGTGCCGCGACGCGGCGCGTCGTCGGGGCGCTCGCGCGCGTCCCGCTCTCCGACGGAGACGTCGGTGGCGGTCAGCCCGGTGGACTCGAGCTGCGCGGTGAGCTCCGGCAGCGCGGTGCGGAGCGCCTGCAGCGCCTCCGCACCGGTGGCCTGCACCGACATGCTGATCGTGCCTCCGCGGACGGACACCTCGACCGACACCGTGCCGAGCTCCTCCGGGTAGAGCTCGAGCGACATCGAGTACGACCCGTCGGGTCCGGTGAGCACCGGCGCGAGAGCGAGCGCCACCTGCGCCGCGGGCGGGGGTGCGGGGAGCGTGGGTGCGGTCGCGGGAGCGCTGGGTGCGATCGATGTCGGCGGCGCCGGAGTGAGGGCGGCGGCCGTCGGCACCGGGGGCGCTTCCTGCTGCAGGGCAGGCGGTTCCGGTGGCGCGGCGGTCGGGACGGCTGCGGCAGGGAGGGGCGCCTGTGCCGGCTGCGGGGGCGCCGGCGCGTCGAGGGGACGAGGTACGTCGAGCGGCAAAGGTGTCGGTGCTGCCGGCGGTGCGGTCGTGGACGACGGCGGCGCCGGTGGCGCTGGGGTGACCGGCGGTGCGGTCGGAGCCGGGGGGAGCGGTGCCGCTCCTGGGACGGCGGGCACCAGGGGAAGGACGAGAGGCGAGGGGTCGGACGACGCTTCCGCGACCTCCGGCTCGACGGGCGTCGGAGCGACCTCCGGCGGCAGCGCCGTCGGCGCGGTGACCGCTGCCAGCAGCGCGGCGAAGCCCTCGCTGGGCTCGGCGACAGCAGTCGGCGCGGGGAGAGGCAGGGTCGCGACGGGAGGCACGACCAGCCCCGGTATCACGCGGCACCCCCGCGCAGCTGCGCCATGACCTTCTGCACGTAGTCCCTCGTCTCGCGGTAGGGCGGGATGCCGCCGTGCTGCACCACCGCACCGGGCCCGGCGTTGTAGGCCGCGAGCGCGAGCTCGGTCGAGCCGAAGCGCGCCAGGTGCGACTTCAGCAGGCGTGCGGCACCGTCGACCGCCTGCCCCGGGTCCCACGGGTCGACCCCGAGCTCGCGGGCCGTGCCCGGCATGAGCTGCATCAGTCCCTGGGCGCCGGCACTGCTGCGGGCGCGCGGGTCGAAGCCGGACTCCGCCTTCGCGACGGCGCTGAGCAACGCGGGGGAGACGCCGTGCTCCCTGCCCGCCGCGGAGAACAGCGACGCGAGCTGCCCGCCACCGACCGACGGGGCGACCGGCGCGACGGGGTCGGGCAGGACGCGCCGGATCGTGGTGGCCTTCGACAGGTCGACGGTCTGCACCTTGACGACGTCCCCGGTCTTGGGAGCGACGACCCACTGGCCGTCCCCGGCGTACATCCCGATGTGGTCGACCCCGGGCCGGTCGAAGAAGACGAGGTCGCCGGGTCGCGCCTGCGCCGCGGTCACCTCGCGGCCGGCACTCGCCTGGTCGGAGGAGACGCGCGGCAGGTCGATGCCGAACTGCCGGTAGGTCCACTGCATCAGGCCGGAGCAGTCGAAGCCGCCGGGGGCCTCGCCGCCCCAGACGTACGGCGTGCCGAGGTGCTCCTTCGCCTTCGCCACGACCGCGTCGCCCGTGGTGCCGGCGGGGGAGCGGGTCGCGCGCGCGAGCACGTCGGCGAACCCTGCGTCGGCGACGCGCCCCGTGCCCGGCGTCGTGGCGGGCGTCGCTGCGGCAGCGCGGGCCACGGGCGCCGGGAAGCGGCTCTGGATCTCGAGGATGCGGGCCTGCACCGCGGCGACGCCGCTCATGCGGTCTCCCGTCCGTAGCGGGACACCACGAGCTCGTCGGTCACGCGGTCGTCCTCGCGCAGCTCCGCGGCGCGGTGCTCCGCGCGCTGCCGATCCTCGAGCCGCTCCAGCGCCCCGACCCGCTCCGCCGTCCGGCTCCAGTCGGAGCGGGCGGCCTCGCGAGCGGCGTCGACCGCGTGCAGCCGCCGTTCCTGCTCGCCGACGGCACGGGCGAGAGAGGCGCGTACGCCCTGCTCCTGCAGGAACTGCGCGGTCGTCGCGCCGGCAGCCAGCGGAGGGCGCTGCTCGCAGGCGGCGCGACGCTCGTCGAGCTCGCTCTGCTCGGCGTTCAGCGCGGCGACCGCAGCCAGCAGCGCGGCGCGGGCGCGGTCCTGCTCCGCGCGCCGCAGCCGCAGCACGGGGCCCAACCGGAAGGCGTACCGCTTCATGCCGCCGCCGCCAGGGCCGCCAGCCGCTCCCAGCTCTCGGCAGCGGGCGCGCGGTCGTGCACGCCCTGCTGGAGGAAGCCGGCGATGTCCCGCTCCAGCCGGACCGCCGCGTCGACCTCGGGGTTGCTGCCGCTGACGTAGGCGCCGATCTCCAGCAGGTCCTTCACGTCGCGGTGCGCGGCAAGCACCCGTCGCAGCCGGGTGGCTGCCGCACGCTGCTCGGGCGTGGTGACGGCGGGAGCCACCCGCGAGACGGACTCGAGCACGTCGATGCTCGGGAAGTGCCCGGCGGTCGCGAGCCGGCGGCTCAGCACCACGTGACCGTCGAGGATCGAGCGGGCGGCGTCGCCGATCGGCTCGTTCATGTCGTCGCCCTCGACGAGCACGGTGTAGAGCCCGGTGATGCTCCCGGTCTCGCCCGTTCCGGCGCGCTCGAGCAGCTGCGGCAGCAGCGAGAAGACCGACGGCGGGTAGCCCCGGGTCGCGGGCGGTTCGCCCGCGGACAGGCCGATCTCGCGCTGGGCCATGGCGAAGCGCGTGACGCTGTCCATCATCAGCACGACGTGCCGGCCGGCGTCGCGGAAGCTCTCGGCGATGCGCGTGGCGGTCAGCGCTGCCCGCAGCCGTACGAGCGCCGGCTCGTCGGAGGTGGCGACCACGACGACCGAGCGCGCGAGACCCGCGGCACCGAGGTCGTTCTCGAGGAACTCCCGCACCTCTCGACCGCGCTCGCCGACCAGCGCGATGACGGACACGTCGGCCTCGCTGTTGCGCGCGACCATCGACAGCAGGCTCGACTTGCCGACACCCGAGCCGGCGAAGATGCCGAGCCGCTGGCCGCGTCCGGCGGGCACGAGCGTGTCGAGCGCGCGCACTCCCAGGCTGAGCGGCTCGCTGACCCGCGCGCGGAGCAGCGGGTGCGGCGGGGCGCCGCCGACGCCGGTGCGGGGGAGCGCGTCGAGCGGCGGTCCGCCGTCGATCGGACGGCCGAGGCCGTCGAGCACCCGGCCGAGCAGCTCCTCGCCGACGCCGACCGTCAGCGGTCCGCCCGTCGTCTCGACACGGGCGCCGGCCCGGACGCCCTGCAGCACGCCGAAGGGCATGCAGACCAGACCGCCGTCCCGCAGCGCCACGACCTCCGCGGGCAGGAGGCCGCCCGGGACCTCCACGTTCACGGCGTCGCCGATGGCGCAGTCCAGCCCCTCGACCTCGAGGTTCAGCCCGACGACCCGACGTACCCGGCCCGTGACGTACGGCCGCGCTGCCTGCAGCGCCGCCTCCAGCGCAACCATCATCGGAGCACCGCCGCGACGCGCTCCAGCGCCGGGCCGATCTGCGCGTCGACGCGGCGACCGGCGGACTCGATCACGCACCCGCCGCGCTCGACGGACGGGTCACCGACCAGCTGCACGGCCCGGCCGTCGGCGTCGACCTGCTGCAGCGCGTCCAGGTCATCGGGGTGAAGGCGGGCGATCGCAGCGGCGGCAGCCGGGGCGAGCGCGAGGGCGCGGGCGAGCGCCTCGGCGCCCGGGTCGGTGCAGACCGCGAGCTCGCGGTCGAGCACGGCGCGGGCGAGCCCCAGGGCGAGCTCCACGACGGCGGCCTCGACCTCGGCCAGCGCGACGGCCTGCCGCCGCTCGAACGCGGTGGCTGCCTCCGCCAGCACGGCCAGCGCCCCGGCCAGCGCGGCGTCGCGCTCCAGCTGCTCTGCACGGACGTCGGCGTCGCGACGCGTCTCGGCCAGCCGGACGTCCGCAGCGGCAGCGGCGAGACCCGCTGCGTAGCCGGCGATCCGACCCTCCTCGTGACCGCGCTCGACGGCCGCGCGCGTCGCCTCGTCGACGAGCGACTGCAGGTGCGGGTCGGTCAGCCGGGCGTCGACGACGTGCGCGGTCGCGAACGCGCTGGTCCGGAGGTCGCTGTCGATGCGCGCGGGCCGCGCGGCGACCGCGGCACCGCCCCGCAGGACGGAGCTGCGGACCGGGGCGTCAGACCACGTACTCATCGCGGTCCCCTCGGGCGAGCACGATCTGGCCGGACTCCTCCAGCGTGCGGATGGTCGCGACGACCTTGGCCTGCGCCTCCTCGACGGCGCTGAGCCGGACCGGGCCGAGCATCTCGATCTCGCGGCGGTTGGCGTTGTCGCGCGACAGGCCGACGCGCACGCCGCCGATGCGCTGGTCGCCGATGCGGATCGGGCTGGCGACGTCGAGCAGCTTGTCGCTCCACTGCCCGTGCACGTTCTGCGCGTTGAGGGCCTCGTAGGCCATCGGGTCCGACATCGGCTGGCCGAAGGCGGGGATGTCGCCGGAGCCGTCGTGCACCACCTGGCCGTTGGCGTCGTGGATGATCACGTACACCACGTCGGGCTGGCGCAGCGTGGCGCGCGCCAGTTCGCCCAGCTTGGCCAGGTCGAGGTAATACAGCGGGTTGGTGGCCGCGCGCTCGGAGACGTTCGCCAGGATCTTGTCGCGCACGTCCTGCCGCACGCCCTTCAGCGCGACCGCCAGCTCCTTGCTGTCCACCTGGCGCAGCACCAGCTGCACGGAGCGGTCGTCGAGGGTGAGCACGTCCTC
>JAKFFB010000275.1:0-15125 GCA_036675425.1 Actinomycetales bacterium
AGGCTGAGCCCGGTCTGCGTCGGCTGCGACTCGGCCGCGGGGCGGCTCGCCGCGGTCCGGCCGGCCGTGGGGGTGCCGCCGGCGGCGGCGACGACGCTCGAGCCGGCAGCGGTCAGCCGTGGCGCGAGCTCCACCCCGCCGTGGCCGACGAGCACCAGCGCGGCGGCGACGACGAGCAGCCGCCGAAGGGCGAGCGTCGCGCCGCTCATGCGCCGTACGCCGGGGTGTCAGCGGCGGCGACCAGGTGCTCCAGCACGACGTCGGGGTGGTCGCGCAGCACCCGCTGCAGCCGCCAGTTCCCGGCGAACAGCGCGAGCAGCGCGCCGTCGCTGGACCGCTCCAGCACCTCGACGCCGCTCTCGCGGTCGAGCACCTTGGCCCAGTCGCGGTCGGTCAGCCGGGCCAGGGTGTACTCCAGCCGGTCCAGCCGCACCGGCGCCGAGAACTCGTTCGCCATCCGGTGCTCGGCGACCTCGAACTGCATCGGCCCGACGGCGGCGAGCACCGGCGCCTGGTCGCCGCGCAGGTCGCTGCGCAGCACCTGGACGGTGCCCTCCTGCTCGAGCTGCTCGATCCCGCGCCGGAACTGCTTGTAGCGACCGGAGTCGACCGCCCGCGCGACGGCGAAGTGCTCGGGCGCGAAGCTCGGGATCGGTGGGAAGACGACCGGCTCGTCGACGTAGAGGCTGTCGCCGACGCGCAGCGCGCTGGCGTTGACGAGCCCCACGACGTCGCCGGGGTAGGCCAGGTCGACCGTCTCGCGGTCCCGCCCGAAGACCTGCTGGGCGTACTTCGTCGCGAACGGCTTGCCGGTCGAGGCGTGGGTGACGACGGTGCCTCGCTCGAAGACGCCGGAGCAGACGCGGACGTACGCCAGCCGGTCCCGGTGCGCGGAGTCCATGCCGGCCTGGATCTTGAAGACGAAGGCGCTGAACGGCTTCTCGAGCGGTCGCGGGCGGCCGTCGACGTCGGGCCGCGGTCCCGGCGGCGGCGCGAGCTCGAGCAGGGTGTCGAGCAGCTGGCGCACGCCGAAGTTGAGCACGGCCGACCCGAACAGCACGGGCGTGGTCACGCCGTCGAGGAAGGTCGACTGCTCGTGCACCTGCCCCATCTCGGCGAGCAGCTCGCTCTCCTCGACGGCGGTGGTCCAGGCGTCGCCCTCCTGCGCGGCGGCCACGTCGGCGGGCAGCCGCTCCTCGGGAGCGATGGTCGCGCCGCCCGCCGTGCGGGTGAAGCGGATGAAGTCGCCGGTCGCCCGGTCGAGCACGCCGCGGAAGTCGCCGGCGATCCCCACCGGCCAGGTCAGCGGCGTCGGCTCCAGGCCGGTCCGGTCGCGGATCTCGTCCATCAGCGCGAGCGCCTCGAGCCCCGGGCGGTCCCACTTGTTGACGACGGTCAGCACCGGGATGCCGCGGTGCTTGCAGACGTCGAAGAGCTTCATCGTCTGCGGCTCGAGCCCCTTGGCCGCGTCGAGCAGCATCACGGCGCAGTCGACGGCGGCCAGCACCCGGTAGGTGTCCTCGGAGAAGTCCGCGTGGCCGGGGGTGTCGAGCAGGTTGATCACGGCGTCGCCGTACGCGAACTGCAGCGCGGCGCTGGAGATCGAGATGCCGCGGGCCTTCTCCATGTCCATCCAGTCGGACACGGTGCTCTTGCGGCCGGCCTTGCCGTGGATGGCCCCGGCCTCCTGGATCACCCGCGCGTGCAGAGCGAGCGCCTCGGTGAGGGTGGACTTGCCGGCGTCCGGGTGGCTGATGACCGCGAAGGTGCGGCGGCGAGCCGCCTCGGTGGTGGCCGCCCCGGAGGACGCGTCGACGGAGCGGTCCGCGACGGTCATGCGGGCGAGTCTACGGCTGAGCCGTTCGGAGGAAGATCGCCCGAGAGCGGATACAGCGGGTCACGGGGGGAAGACCGTCAGCACACGCGCTCCGGCGCCGACAACAAGGAGATCGCCATGTACATCGGTGGAGGCGTCGTCGCCCTGATCCTCATCGTCCTGCTGCTCATCCTGGTCTTCTGACCTGAGCGACTAGCGGGTGTCGACCTCGCCGTCCGGCTTGCCGGGCGGCGCGATCGCCTGCCAGCCGGCAGCTCCGGCCTCCTTGGGGTCGGGCTGCTCGGCGGCCGCCGGGTCCTGCGTGCTCGGCGCGTCGTCGGGCTGGGGGTCCACGGCGTCCTGCGGCGTCTCTGTCATGTGCGAAGGGGTGCCCCCGCGGGTGCGGCCGCACACCGGCTCCGTAGGGTCCGCCGCATGGACGGACTCGAGGACTACGCCTACGACGGCTTCGACAAGCACATCGGCCTGAGCATCACCTCCGCGACGCCGGACGAGGTCACGGCGCGCGTCGAGGTGCGGCCCGAGCTGCTGCAGCCGTACGGCCTGCTGCACGGCGGCGTGCTCTGCTCCGTGGTGGAGACCGTCGGGAGCGTCGCCGGCGCCACCTGGTTCGGCGAGCGCGGTCAGGTGGTCGGGACCAGCAACCACACGAACTTCCTGCGCGCGGTGCGCGAGGGGGTGCTCACGGCGCGGGCCACGCCGATCCACCGGGGCCGGACCCAGCAGCTCTGGACCATCGACATCACCGACGAGCAGGGCCGGCTCGTGGCGAAGGGCGAGCTGCGGCTGGCGAACCTCGCGAGCGACCCCGCCTAGTAGGCGGAGGGGCTCGGCTTGGTGTTGATGGCGGCCGTGCCGTCCTGGAGCTCGAGGGCGACCTCGGCGAGCCGCTCGGAGTGCTTGCGGCCGTGGTGGGCGCAGAAGAGCAGCTCGCCCGTGGCCAGGACCGCGCGGTAGAAGGCCTGGGCACCGCAGCGGTCGCAGCGGTCGAGAGAGGTCAGGTCTGCGGGGGCGAGCAGCGTCTGGGTCATGGTCGTGTCCTCCCGTTGGTGGCCCGTGCGTACCCATCGACAGCCGCGCCACTCCGCGTGAGCCTTACGACCTGGTCACTTCGTGCCATCTCTCGGGACGAAACACCCAACAGGGCAGTCGGATCCGGTCCGGACACGCCTCCGCCCCGCCGCAGGGGGCTGCGACGGGGCGGAGGGACGAGCGGGAGCTACTTGCCGGCAGCGGCGTTCTTGAGCGCCGAGCCCGCGGTGACCTTGACGGCCTTGCTCGCGGCGATCTGGATGGTCTCGCCCGTCGCGGGGTTGCGGCCCTCGCGCGCGGCGCGGTCGACCTGCTCGAAGGACAGGAAGCCGGGGATCGTGATCTTCTCGTCGCCCTTGGCGACGGTGTCGGAGACGACCTGCTGGAATGCCTTCAGGGTGGCGTCCACGTCCTTGCTGGACACGCCGGAGGCCTCGGCGACGGCGGTGACGAGCTCGTTGCGGTTCAGGGGGTGCTCCTCTTGTCGGGACCGGCGGGGGGTGCCGGTTCACTTGGCTCCAGTGTCGCGCACGTCGCGCCGGGCGGTGCAGCGCGACGCGCCCGAAGGCCCGGAATGACGGCGATCTCCCGGTGTTGCCCCAGGAGTGACCGCTTCTCCCCTGCCCCTGTCCCTGCTCGACTTCGTGGGCATCGAGCACGGCGAGTCCGCCGCCGCGGCACTGAGGGGGGCCGTGGGGATCGCGCAGGCCGTGGAGGCGGCGGGCTACCGGCGCTACTGGGTCTCCGAGCACCACAACATGCGCAGCCTGGCCTGCAGCGCGCCCGAGCTGCTGACGGCGCACGTCGGCGGCGCGACCTCGACGATCCGGGTCGGCGCCGCCGGGATCATGCTGCCCAACCACGCGGCCTTCAAGGTGGCGGAGACCTTCCGGACCCTGCTGGCGATGCACCCCGGGCGGATCGACCTGGCGCTGGGCCGGGCGCCGGGCACGGACCCGCTCACCGCCCACGTGCTGCGGCGCGGCCTGCGGGTGGACCCGGCCGAGGAGTTCCCGACGCAGGTCGCCGAGCTGCTCGCCTTCCTCGGCGACGGCTTCCCGGACGGCCACCCGTACTCCCCGCTCGTGGCCGCGCCGGTCGTCGACGAGCAGCCGGAGCTGTTCGTGCTGGGCTCCAGCGGCTACGGGCCGCGGTTCGCCGCGGTCAACGGGCTGAGCGCGGTCTTCGCGCACCACATGAGCCCGGAGATCGCGGTCGAGGTGCTGCGCGACTACCGCCGCGACTTCCGGCCGAGGCACGACGGCGTCGCGCCGTACTCCGCGATCTCGGTGCTGACCTTCGCCAGCGAGGACGACGACGCGGTCACGGAGTTCGAGGCGGCCTGGGCGCTGACGATGCGCAACCTCCGCAGGGGCGTGCGCGAGCCGCTGCGGCCGGAGCAGGTCACGGAGCTGGCGCGCTCGGTCGACTTCGCCGAGCGCCGGCGGGACGAGGGCCGGATGGTCGTGGGCGCTCCGAAGGACGTCGCGGTGCGGCTGCTCGAGCTGAAGGAGGCGGCGCGGGCCGACGAGGTGGTGGCGGTGACGCCGAGCCTGGACCGAGGTCGTCGTACGGCCAGCCTGGTCGCCCTCGCCGACGCCTGGCGCGCCGCAGCCTGACCGCGTACGGGAAGCAGCGCCAGCGGCGCGCCGTTGACCCCGGCATGAGCCCCTCGCTCCTCGACCGTCCGACGCGCGCGACGGCTGCGGGGACGCACCGACGGTCCCGGCTGGTCCCCGCGCTGCTGCTGCTCGTTGTGGCCCTGCTCGCCGCGCTGCTGCTGCGGGGGCTGGGCTGGCCGGTCCTGCCGTTCGGGAGCGAGACCGTCGACCGCAGCAGCACGCCGCTGCTCACCTCGCTGGCCGACCTCGAGGAGTACCACGCCGCGACCGGCGCCTTCCAGGTCGTGGTGGACCTCGAGAAGGACACCCGCTGGGTGCCGTCGCTGCTGAGCGGCGAGCGCACCACGTTCCTCGCGACCGGCAGCGTCGACGCCGTCGTCGACTTCACCGGCCTGGACGGGCGCGCCGTCGCGGTGTCGGACGACGGCCGGTCGGTCGTCTTCACGCTGCCGCCCGCGCGGCTCGACGAGGCGGACGTCGACCTCGCCGAGAGCCGCGTCCTGTCGCGCGACCGCGGGCTGCTCGACCGGGTGGGCGGGCTCTTCAGCGACAACCCGACCGGCGAGCGCGAGGTGGCTGCCCTGGCGGAGGACAGGCTCGACGCCGCAGCCGCCTCGAGCGACCTGCGCGCGACGGCCGAGGAGAACACCCGGGCCATGCTCACCGGGCTCGCCCGCTCGCTCGGCTACACCGACGTCGAGGTCCGCTTCGACGCCGACGAGGGCCTGTAGCCGTCCGGACGGCCTAGCGTCAGCCCCAGCAGGGAGGACGGCATGGGCCACGACCACAGCACGGGCCGCTCACGCGGCCGGCTCGCCGTCGCGCTCGGGCTGGCGCTGGCCGTGCTGGTGCTCGAGGTCGTCGGCGGCCTGCTCTCCGGCAGCGTCGCCCTGCTCGCCGACGCCGCGCACGTCGGCGGCGACGCCGCGGGCGTGGGCCTGGCGCTGTTCGCCGCGACGATGGCCGGCCGCCCGCCGACGCCCCGTCGTACGTTCGGCTGGCAGCGGCTCGAGGTGCTGGCCGCCGCGGTCAACGCGGCGGTGCTGCTCGCCGTCACCGGCTGGGTGCTGGTCGCCGCGGTCCGCCGGCTGGACGCGCCGGGCGAGGTCGAGACCGGCACCATGCTGGCCGTCGCGCTGGCGGGCCTGGTGGCGAACGCCGCCTCGCTGCTCGTGCTGTCGGGCGCGGACCGCGACAACCTCAACGTCCGCGGCGCCTACCTCGAGGTGCTGGCCGACCTGCTCGGCTCGGTCGCCGTCGTGGGCGCGGCGATCGTCATCGCGCGCACCGGCTTCGACCGTGCGGACGCCGTCGTGGCGATCGGGATCGCGATCGCGGTGGTCCCCCGCGCGCTGCGGCTGCTCCGCGAGGCGGTCGACGTGCTGCTGGAGGCGACGCCCAAGGGGGTCGACCTCGAGCACGTACGGAGCCATCTGATGGCCGAGCCGGGCGTCCTCGACGTGCACGACCTGCACGCCTGGACCATCACCTCCGGGCTGCCCGTCCTGTCCGCCCACGTCGTGGTCGACGAGGCGGTGCTCGGCCTCGGCAACGGCCCGGTGCTCGACCGGCTCGGCGGCTGCCTGCGCGGTCACTTCGACGTCGAGCACTCCACCCTCCAGCTCGAGCCGGCCGGGCACGCGGCATCCGAGCGGCTGCACTGCGAGGTGCCCGACGCCGGGCGATGACATCGACGTGCATCGACGGATCGCCCGTCTTCCTGCGCACTCGCTGCTGGTGACGCTGGTCGTCGTCGCCACCGGCAACCACTACCTGCTCGACGCCGTCGCCGGTGCCGCGCTCGTGCTCGGGTTCGCGGCGCTGGCTGCGGTGGCGCCTCGGCTGGCGCCCGTACGGTCGTGTCGCCCCGGCGCTGGCCGAGCCCTCCTGAGAACGAATCGGGACAAAGGGGTTCGTGACGCCCGTCACAGGGGAGGAAGCCAGGGCCGTTCCCCTGCCCTGAGGAGACGAGATGCCATCGACCGCCGCGTGCTCGGACTGCGGGCACAGCAACGTCGTCGAGCTCGGCATGACGACCAAGACCGGCCAGCGGCTCTCGCTGCTGTCGTGCACCCGATGCGAGACGCGCACCTGGACCGCCGACGGGCAGCCCGTGTCGCGGGACGAGGTGCTGCGCATCACGGCGGGTGACCCGGACTTCGTCGTGACCCCCGCCCCCGCGCGCGTCCGGAAGAAGGCGGCGGCCGCGAAGCGCTGAGGGAATCTCCTCGCGCCTGTCCGCGCTGAATACCCCAGGGGGTACTTCACCACAGGGAGGCAGGCATGAGCACGACCTTCGACGTCACCGCGGAGAGCTTCGACCAGACCGTGAGCAAGGGCATCGTCCTGCTCGACTTCTGGGCCGCCTGGTGCGGCCCGTGCCGCTCCTTCGCGCCGGTCTTCGAGGCGGCCGCGGAGGCGAACCCGGACATCACCTTCGGCAGGGTCGACACCGAGGCGCAGCGCGAGCTCGCGGCCGCCTTCGAGATCCGGTCGATCCCGACGTTGGTGGCGATCCGCGACAGGACGATCGTGTTCGCCCAGCCCGGAGCGCTGCCGGCACCGGCCTTCGCCGACCTCATCGCGCAGGTGCGCGCCCTGGACATGGACGCCGTGCGCGCGGAGAGCGGCGCCGCGTAGCCCGCTAGAAGGGGATGCGCGCGACGTGCGCGCCGCGCAGGACGTCGCACCACCCGCCCAGGCGGGCGCAGATGCGGTCGAGCAGGCGGGTGCGGGCAGGTGCGGTCATGGCGGAGCTCCGTCGATCGTCGGGACGTCTGGCCTGAGGGCGGTCGCACGGGACCGTCCGGGAGGTCAGAGCCGACAGAGGCAGTCGTCGACGGCGGTGAGCGACACCGACAGCAGGCAGCGGCAGATCGCCTGACTGCCGCGGATGTCGGTGCTCACGTCCCCAGTGTGCCATCCCGTCGGCGATGGACGACACGCCCGCTGTGGACGACGCTGGCAGCACGCCCTTCGGCGCACCTACGTCCGACCCGTGGCAGGAGCAGCGATGACGACGATCGTCCGCGGTCCCCGGCCGCCGGAGCTCGAGCAGGGGCTCGAGCGACGTCGCCGGTCCGGCGCGGACCCGGTTCGACGAGGTCTGGGAGGGGCGGTGCGTCGTGGCGCCCGATCCCGACTCCCACCACGGTGCGGTGCAGGGCGACGTCTGCGCCCTGCTCAAGCCGATCGCGCGTCGACTCGGCTTGCGGTGCACGCACGCCGTCGACTGGCCCCCTCCGGACGGCTGACCGTCAGGCGAGGCCGACCACGTTGCCCTCGTCGTCGATGTCGATCCGCTCGGCAGCCGGGTGCTTGCCCAGCCCGGGCATCGTGCGCATCTCGCCGCTGATCGCGTAGACGTAGCCGGCACCCACGGCGGCTCGCACCTCGCGCACCGGCATCCGCCAGCCGGTCGGCGCGCCGCGCAGCGACGGGTCGGACGAGATCGACAGGTGCGTCTTGGCGATGACCACCGGGAAGCCGCCGTAGCCGAGGGACTCGAAGCGCGCGAGCTCCCTCACCACCGCGGGTGCGAGGTCGACGCCGTCCGCGCCGTAGACCTCGCGCGCGACGGTCTCGAGCTTGTCCACGAGCGGCAGGTCGAGGTCGTAGAGGAAGCGGAAGTGGTTCGGCTCGACCGCCGCCTCCGCCACGAGCGCAGCGAGCTCGAGCGCGCCCCTGGTCCCGCGCGCCTCAGCAGTCGGGGACGTCGCCGATCGGGCAGGGTGCTCCCCATGAGAGACGTGAAGTGGCAGGGAGAGCGCGGCCGGCTCGAGGTCTGGTACACGACGGTGACCGAGCCGGTGACGGGAACCGGCTTCTGGTTCCACACCGAGCTCGTGGCCGGTGTCGACGGCACGGCCTCCGTGCACGGGTGGGCCGCGGTGTTCGAGAGGGGGGCCGCGCCCGCGTGGGCGCGATGGGGGCCGGAGCCCGTGCAAGCGGGCCTGGCTGCACCCGACGAGCTGGTCGGGTCCGCCGGCGAGATGTCGTGGGACCTGCGTCGGTCCGACGACGGCTCGCTGCCGCTGTTCACGTTCCCGCGCTGGGCATGGGAGCGGGATGTTCTCCCTGCCGCGCAGGTGGTTCCGTCGCCCAGCGCCCGATACGACGGAGAGGTCCGCGTGGGTTCCCGCACCTACGTCCTCACCGGTGCCGTGGGTGCCTCGGCACGCATCTACGGCCACGGGAACGCGAAGCGGTGGGCCTGGCTGCACGCCGACCTCGGTGACGGCGACGTCCTCGAGCTCGTCGCGGCGGTGTCGCGACGTCCCGGCCTGTCACGGCTGCCGGCCCTCCCGCTGCTGCAGCTGCGCGTCGACGGCCAGGACTGGCCGGCGGATCCCCTGGTGACCGCCCCGCTGCTCCGGGCCCGGCTGGGCCTGCCGGACTGGCGCGTGAGCGGCGTGGTCGGCCGGCGCCGTCTCGACGTCCGGGTGCACCAGCCGCCCGGCTCCACGCTCGCCGTCGGCTACGTCGATCCGGACGGGGCGACGGCGACCTGCCACAACTGCGAGGTGGCCTCGGCGGTCGTCACGCTCTCGCGCCTCTCCCGCGGCCGCTGGCGGGTCGAGCGCGAGTGGACGCTGGACGGCACGGCGCACGCCGAGGTCGGCAGCCGTCCCTGACTCCATGCAGAAGGCCCGCCACCTGGTGGTGACGGGCCTTCTGGCGTTGTAGCGGGGGCAGGATTTGAACCTGCGACCTCTGGGTTATGAGCGGTTGTCCATCGGCGTCCCGTCCGCGTATGCTCTTGCAAAAGCCCAGGTCAGAACGTATGTTTGGTGACGTAGCGAGCTGTTCAGAACGGTCCAGCGAGGCCGAGTCTGCGGAAATCCTGCGGACAAACGATCTTCAGCGGGCGGAGAGCGGTCATGGGATGGGTGCGCAGCCGGGCCGGCGAGGACGGCCGACGCCGGTACACCGGCTGCTACCGGGACGCCCGCGGCCTGACCCGCAGCGCCGGCACCTTCGCGACCAAGCGGGAGGCGGTGGCCGCGGCCGCGCAGGCCGAGGTGCTGCTGGTGCAGGGCCGGCTCGGCGGCGCTGACGTCGGCAAGCTGCCGTTCCGGCGCTACGTCGATGAGGTCTGGTTCCCGCACCACGTGCTGGAGCCGAGCACCCGGGAGGGCTACCGGTACACCATCGACAAGCACCTGATGCCGTTCTTCGGCGCGATGCGCACCAGCAGCATCCTGCCCAGCCACGTCCGGGAGTGGGTCAGCGACCGCGTCGCGGCGGGGGTGTCCCCGGCGACGATCCGGCACGCCAAGATCGTGCTGTCGGCGATCTTCACCACGGCGCTGAACGACGCGGTCGTGCCGCTGCACCCCTGCCGCGGGGTGAAGACCCCGACGGTGCCGCGCAAGCAGTTCCGGATCGTCACACCCGAGCAGTTCGACGCCATCTACGCCGCGCTGCCGGACGCCCAGTCGCAGCTGCTGGTGGAGGTCGCGATCGACTCGGGGCTCCGCTGGGGGGAGCTGACCGAGCTGCGGGCGGGGGACCTGGACCCGGCCAGCCGCATCCTGACGGTCAGCCGCGCGGTGGTGATGCTCAACCCGAAGTTCCACCCGACCGGCGACCGGTTCCTGGTCAAGCCGTATCCGAAGAACAAGCTGTCCCGCCGGTTCAAGATCAGTCCCGCTGTGGCGCAGCGGATCGGCGCGCTGATCGCTGAGCGCGGGCTCGGCCCGCAGGACCTGCTGTTTGTCCAGCCGGAGCCGGCGGCACCGGCGCGGCTGGTGCCGGTACCCAGCGACGGGCTGGGGCGCACCACGCCCAACGCCAAGGGCCGCACCTACCCGCACGCGACGCTGTCGGCCTACACCGCCGGCGGCTGCCGGTGCGAGGTGTGCCGGGCGGTGTTCGCCGCCTACCGGGCCCGGCGCCGTGCTGCCGGGCAGGACCAGGGCGCGAGGCCTCGTCCCGTGGACAGCGACGGGCACCTGTCCCGCGACTGGTTCACCAAGAGGGTCTGGAAGCCGGCCTGCACGGCCGCCGGCGTCGCCGGCATCGTCCGGATGCACGACCTGCGCCACGCGCACGCGAGCTGGTTGCTCGCCGGCGGGGCGGACCTGCAGGTCGTCAAGGAACGCCTCGGGCACTCGAGCATCGCCACCACCGAGCGCTACCTGCACACGCTGCCCACCGCGGATGACACTGCACTCGACGCCCTTGCGGCGGTTCGACGTCGATGACCGCAGACCCGGCGCGGCCGACTCCCCGCACGGGCCCGGCCGGTCGCCCCTCGACGGAGCCGCAGGCAAGGGGGGATGCCCCAGCTTTAGCTGACTCCTGACCAGCGAGGCTCTGCCTCGCTGGGAGCGATCAACACCGTGCCTGAGCTCTTCCCGGCGGAGTTCCGGTCGACGTCATCGCAGTCGCCCGCAGTAGCGATGCACCCATGGCTCACATCGCTCGTGACTTCAGGATCTCCGAGTCCTGCCTGGCCCGCTGGCTCAAGCCCGCCGATGGCGAGGACGGCCTCGGTCACCGGCCCAGCGGCCAGCGCTGCGACGCTACGACGGCGCTACGACGGCGCTACTGCGGTGACGCCGGCCGCGGCAGCGACCGCGGAGCAGCGGTTGAAGGAGCTGGAGAAGCACAACCGCCAGCTCGAGCAAGAGAACGAGGTCCTGCGCCGGGCGAAGGCCTACTTCGCCCGCGACGTCCTCCCGCTACCTCGAGCCGCCGGACGGCCTCGGCAGAATCACCCCCGGTCGAGTTCGAGACGCTGCGCCAGGCCATTCACGCGGCCTGAGCGTCCCTACCTCACGAGTCAACCGAAGCCCCCGACCGGTGTCCGCACTCCGCCTACCAGAAATACGTCAGTCATTCCAAGGCTTCCTTCAGATCCGACGCCACGCTGAAGGCGGCGCCAGTCCTGCTCGCGACCTCCGTAACGTCTACCCCAGGCGCTGTCTCGCGCAGCACCAGTCCATCCGCGATGACATCCATAACGCATAGGTCGGTGATGATCCGCTGCACGACGCCGCGTCCGGTGTAGGGCAAGGAGCACTCCTGGACGACCTTGTGCGTCCCGTCCTTCGCGACGTGCTCCATGAGGACGATGACGCGCTTCGCGCCGTGCACGAGGTCCATCGCGCCGCCCATGCCCTTGATCAGCTTGCCCGGAACCATCCAGTTTGCAAGGTCACCTCGCTCCGACACCTGCATCGCCCCGAGCACCGCGGCATCGACGTGACCCCCGCGGATCATGGCGAACGACGTCGGAGAGTCGAAGAAGGACGCCCCGGGCAGCGTCGTGACCGTCTCCTTCCCTGCATTCACGAGGTCCGGGTCGACCTCCTCCTCATACGGGTAGCGGCCGGTCCCGAGGATGCCGTTCTCGCTCTGGAGCACGACATGGACGCCGGCGGGCAGGTGGTTCGGGATGAGCGTCGGCAGTCCGATCCCGAGGTTCACGTACTCGCCGTCCTGCAGCTCGAGCGCGGCCCGTGCCGCCATCTCGTCGCGTGACCACATCAGGACCCCAACTCCTCTCCGGCGCCGGCAGGCGGAGCAATCGGGCGCGTCGTGACCGTGCGCTTCTCGATGCGCTTGTCCTGCGCCTGTTCTGGCGTCAGCGCGAGGACGCGCTGCACGAAGATGCCGGGCAGGTGCACGTCGTCGGGAGGGATCTCACCCGGCTCGACCAGCCGTTCGGCCTCGAGGACCGTGATCCGGCCGGCCATGGCCGCTGCCGGGTTGAAGTTCCGCGCCGCGGCGTGGAAGACCGCGTTGCCGTGGCGGTCGGCCACAGCCGCGCGCACCAGCGCGAAGTCGGTGACGATGCCCTCCTCCAGGACGTACTCCCGGCGCTTCCCGCCCATCTCGAGCTCGCGCACCTCCTTCGGGGGCGAGGCCAGCGCGATCCCGCCGTCAGCGTCGTAGCGCCACGGCAGTCCGCCGTCGGCGACCATCGTGCCGACACCGGTCGGGGTGAAGAACGCCGCGATCCCGGCCCCCCCTGCCCGCAACCGCTCCGCCAGCGTCCCCTGCGGCGTCAGCTCGACCTGCAGCTCTCCACCGAGGAACTGCCGGGCGAACTCCTTGTTCTCGCCGATGTACGACGCGATCACGCGGTCGATGCGCCCCTGCGCCAGGAGCACTCCCAGGCCGGCCCCGTCGACGCCGCAGTTGTTGGACACGACCGTGAGCCGGTTGGATCCCTGTTTGAGGAGAGCGGCGATGAGCACCCATGGGATGCCGGACAGGCCGAAGCCTCCCACAGCAATGCTGGCGCCGTGGGGCACGTCGGCCACGGCCTCTCCAGCGGTCGCGACGACCTTGTCCAACTCTCAGTCCTCCTCGGCGGAACGGGTGTCAGGATGCAGCTCGGCCAGGACCTGCTGGGCGACGCCGAATGCGCGGTTGGCAGCGGGAACGCCCGCGTAGACAGAGGTGTGCAGGAGCGCCTCGCCGATCTCCTCCGGCGCCACACCGTTTGTCACTGCCGCACGCACGTGCATAGCCAGCTCGTGCTCATGGCCCAGAGACGTGAGCAGCGCGAGCGTGAGCAGGCTCCGGGTGCGCCTGTCCAGACCGGGACGGGACCAGACGTCCCCCCGGTGGCGAAGTGGTCGGAGTAGCTCTCGCGGCGGCTCTCGCCGTCAGTGAGCAGGTCGAGTCCAGCCCGCTCCTGCGCGTGGATGGCGAGCAGCGTCGCGTCGTCCTGCGCCTCAGCGAGCAGGTCCGGCCCGACCCGCCAGAGCTCCTTCGCCCGCACTCGCGGTGGGAAGCGACCGGCCAGCTTGTTCGGTCGATCGGCCACTCGGGCTGGGGGGAGCTGTCGACCAGCGACGTGGGCAGCAGGGGGAAGTCCGTCACGCGTCCTCCTCACGGACCAGCACGATGCGACCGTCCGTCTCGCCGGTGAGCTGCCTGGTCCACGCGTCGGGCGCCTCGCGCAGCGGGACGCGCTCGTGGTCGACGGCGAGCCGACCGGCGGTGGCCTCCCGGACGACGCGGTTGAGCGCGTCACGCCGCTGCTCCGGGTCCAGCTCGTTGTTCGTGTAGCCCAGGACCTGCAGCGACCTGCTCCGCAGCGTGGAGGAGTCGATCGGCGCGATCTCCCCCGCCGAGCCGCCCAGGTTGACCAGGCGACCGTGCGGGCGCAGCGCACGCAGCGCAGCGGCGGCAGGGATCCCGAACAGCGGGTCCAGGACCAGGTCGAGCGGGCCGTCGCAGGCGGCGGTGATGCGTCCGGCCAGCCTGGCCACGTCCTCGTCCTGCTGCAGAACCACCAGCTCGTCGGGTGCCGCCCGTTCGGCACGGACCTGCCCGGCGCCCGTACGCGCCAGCCCCACGACCCGCCGCGCGCCTGCTTCCCGCGCGAGCTGCACCGCAGCCTGCCCCACCACTCCGCCGGCGCCCAGCACGAGCACCTGCTCGCCCTCGGCGAGCCTCCCGCGCCAAGTCAGCGCCATCCAGGCCGCGACGGCCGACAGCCCGAGCGCGGCGACGTGCGCGAGGTCAGCGTCCGCGGGCAGCGCGACGACGTCCTGCTCGGCCACACCGACCAGTTCGCGCATGCTGCCGTCGCCGGGTGCCATGCCGGCCTTGGTCGCGAACCAGACGGGGGTTCCGGCCGGCATCGTCTCGGTGCCCGCCTCGACCACGCCGACGCCCTGCACGCCCGGGACGTATGGCGTGGCCGGGACGCCGAAGTACGACGTGCCGGAGGCGCAGAGCAGGTCGAGCGGCACGACCGGCGCCGCCGCGAGCCGGACCGTCAGCTCGGTGCCCACCGGCTCCGGCAGCCGTCGCACCTCCGGCGCCCGGCCGGGTGCAAGCACCACGACGGCGTCCATCTGCCCGTCAGCCATCGCGGGGCTCCGGCGCCACCGGCTCGTTGTGGAGGTCGACCGACAGGAAGACGTCGTTTGCGCCCAGGTTGCGCAGCTCCTCCGCGAGTTGGCCGATCAGCCCGGCGGTGCGGGCGAGCACCGCGAAGGCGTGCAGCAGGGGCATCGGCAGCCCGAGGTCGGCCAGCGCTGCCACGCGCACGCCGGCGCCGTTCAGCGGCAGCGTCCGGTCGAGCACCTGCGGCGGCGGGTGCACCCGGCCGATCGCCGCGAACAGGCTCAGGTGCGGCCCGAACACGGCCTCCTCCGTCGCGATCTGCATCAGTCGCGGCGTGCGCGGGTCGCCCTCCTTGCGCACGTGCTGCCCCAGCCCCGGCACGAACCGCTTGACCTCCCGCTCACGACGCACGGTGGCGAGCGCGAGCGCGTCCCACCCGGCGTTGTCGGCGGGCAGCTCGTCCACCGTCGCAAGAACGTCGTGCAGGAAGTGCCCGCAGTCCTCGGTGGTGCCGAGGAAGCGCGAGTCGGCCCCGAGCAGGCCCGCGGCGAGCGCGCCCTGCACTGAGTCGGGCGCGGACAGGTACGTCAGCCGCGTGACGATCGTCGTGGGCGTGACACCATGGTCGGCCAGTGCCGCGGACACGGCCTCGAACACGCGGGTCTCGCCCGCCGCCAGACGACGCTGCGTGGCGAGCCAGAACGCCAGCTCGCCGAAGCCCACCTCTCCCAGCACCTCGCACAGCCGGCGGAACTGGTCGTCGTTGGCGGCCGTGATGATGATGTCCTTGCCGGCGGCAGGCAGCGGCTCGTACGGGAAGA
>JAKFFB010000326.1:0-2684 GCA_036675425.1 Actinomycetales bacterium
CGGTCGGCGCCGTCGCCGGCGGCGTGCCGGCCCTGGCCGCCGGCCCGCTCGGCTCGGGCGGTGCCGGCTCCGTCGAGCCGCTGCAGCTCGCCCGCGTCTGGGCCGTGACCCGCGCGCAGCAGAAGTCGCTGGTCGGCTTCGACGACACCCACAACGTCTTCGAGGACGGCTCGATCGAGGTGCTGCTGTGGCCGGGCGACCTGGCGCGCCTGAAGGCCACCGGGCTGCGCTTCGAGATCACGGTCCCGGACCTCATCGCCCGCGACCGGAGCCTGAGCACCGGGGTCCGCACCGTCTCCGTGCAGCCGGGCGAGACCGCCAACGGCGACTACCGCACGCTGGCCGACTACGAGGCCGACATGCGCGCGCTGGCCAAGAAGCACCCGACCAAGGCCAAGCTCATCGCGCTGCCGCACAAGACCCTCGAGGGCCGCACCGTCTACGGCCTGGAGATCTGCACCGACGTCAACAGCTACGACGGCCGCCCGGTCTTCTACCAGGACGGCTGCCACCACGCCCGCGAGTGGCCGGCCTCCGAGGTGCCGATCATGTGGGCCTTCGACCTGCTGGAGAACTACAAGAAGGACAAGCGGATCAAGGCGATCGTCGACAACGTCCGGTCGATCATCGTCCCGGTCGTCAACGTCGACGGCTACAACTACAGCCGCTCGTTCCCGCCGGTCGAGACCGGTGAGGTCGGCGGCGTGACCAACCCGCTGCCGCCGGAGGCGCTGGTCGGTGGCGGCCAGGGCCGCTACATCCGCAAGAACCGCCGTCCGATCATGTCCACCCACGTCGGGGAGGGGCTCGGCGTCGGCGACACCCGCAAGCCGAGCCAGTCCGACGGCTACCTCGGCGTCGACCCGAACCGGAACTACGCCTACAAGTGGGGCGACGACGTCGCCGGCTCCTCGGCCGTCAACGTCGACGCGACCTACCGCGGCACCGACCCGTTCTCCGAGCAGGAGTCCAAGAACGTCGCGCACGTCCTGAAGACCTGCCACGCCACCGCGATGATCACCCACCACACCTCGGGCGACCTGCTGCTCTGGGCCTGGGGCGACACCCGCGACGACGCGCCGGACAACGACGTGCTCGAGGGCCTGGGCCGCGCGATGGCCGTCTACAACGGCTACCGCCCGCAGAAGTCCATCGACCTCTACGTCACGACCGGCACCACGTCCGACTACGCGTACGGCGCGCTCGGCTCGATCGGCTACACCTTCGAGCACGCAGGCTCGAGCTTCCACCCGCCGTACGCCGACACCGTCCCGGCGATGTACGAGAAGAACCGCCCGGCGCTGATGATGCTCGCGATCTACGGCTGCATGGCGCCGGAGGATCGGCCGGCCTTCCCGCTGGAGCCCGACGCCGCGATCGAGCTCAAGGACATGAAGATCACGTCCAAGAAGCTCAACCACGCCATCATCACCGGCCGCGCGGTCGACAGCCGGGGCCGGGCGGTCAAGGCGACCCTCACGATCACCAAGACCTTCGACACCGACCTGTGGCTGGAGGGCGCGCAGAACCCGCTCGGTCAGAAGACCTACCGCGAGTTCCTCGACACCCGCATGGTCACCGGGTCCGACGGCCGCTTCACCTGGCACGTCAACCCGTCGACCCGGCCCGCACTCACCGCGGCCCGCAAGACGGAGTCCTACGTCCTCGCGATCACCGGCCCGAAGGGCGTCGGCGTCAGCCGCCGCCTGGTCGTCAAGCGGGGCCAGCGGATCGACCTGGGGACCGTCGTCGTCGAGTAGCAGTCCGCAGTCAGGACAGGCCGGTACGTCCCGCGCGTGCCGGCCTGTCCCCTTCTCGGGCGACTCCGTTGTGACTATGCGTAATTAATCAACACGGGGGATCTTTCCGGGGGGTGCCGCGGCCGACGTTGTGGGGGACTGCAGCACTCGGCTGCGTGGAGGGTGGGTCCACGGTGAGCAAGATCTACACGCGGGTGAGCCGCGTTGCGGACTGGGCAGGCTGGTGCAGCCCGTGCGGCTCCGAGGACCGTCCCCTGGTGCTCACCCGCAGCGGCCCCGGTGGCGTGCACTCCTGGCTGAGCGGTCTGAGCGACGAGGACCGCATCCTGCTGCTGACCTGCCGGGTGTGCGGCGAGTGGCAGTTCGTCCCCGCCCGCGAGGAGGACGACCCCGAGATCGTGCTCGAGGAGGACGAGGAGGTCACCTCCGAGGTCCGCGAGGTCGTGTCCGCGATCGTGGCCGAGGCCCGCAGCGCTGCCGCCGCCGCTCCCGCCCCGGTCGTCCAGGCTCCCGCCCCGCGGCGCGCCGTCGCCGACGAGGACCGCGTCTACGACGCCCGCGCCACTGCCGAGCCGGCGCTCGTGCTGCCCGCCCCCGCCCCGCTGACCGCCCCCGTCGGGGTGCCCGACGACGGCGTCGCGCCGTCGAGCCCGCCCGTCGAGGTCCCCGTGCTGGAGGGCAGCGCCCCGGTCGAGCCGGTGGTCGAGCCCATCGCCGCCGAGGTCGAGGCCCCGCAGCCGGTGGCCGAGGTCCCCGCTCCGCGTCCCGCGGTCGAGCGCATCGTCACCGTGCCCGACCCCGACGACAGCACGCTCCCCGCGTTCGCCCCCGAGGCCGTCGCCGCCGCCGCGCAGCTGCTCGCCGCCGCCCGCGCCACGCTCGAGGTGCCCGCCCCCCGGACCGCCGACAGGGCCCGCCGCTCCC
>JAKFFB010000120.1:0-14861 GCA_036675425.1 Actinomycetales bacterium
CCCGCGATGCTCGGGGTGGTGGCTGTGCAAGGAGGTCGACCTTGGGTGGGGCGGGCCAGAGTCCGGGTCGGCGGTAGGTCTGCCGGAGGGGGCTGTGCCAGATGCTGCTGCCGTCGGGCAGGCGTTGCAGTCGCCAGCCGTCGTGCTTGGCGTGGTGGCAGCGTGGGGTGAGCAGGCCGAGGTTGCTGGCGTTGGTCGTGCCGCCGCGGCTGTAGGGGTCGAGGTGGTCGCGTTCGTAGCGGCTGCCGCTGGTGCAGCCGGGTCCGGCGCAGCGCAGGTCGCGCAGGTCGACCAGTCGGGCGAGCCGGGCGGACGGGTCGTGCTGGGGTTCGTCGGCGTCGACGACCACGGCAGGGGTGAGCATCGCGCGGATCTGCTCGCGCCGTTCCTGCTCGGTGCCGGCGGCGGGGGTCGGCTGGTCGTCGAGGGCGATCGGCCGGCCGCTGCCGGCGTCGGCCAGGATCCGCCGGTAGCTCTTGGGTCGGACCAGTCGGATGTGCTCGGCGCTGAGCGGGCCGTACCGGTCCAGGGTGCCGGGCTCGTGGCTGAGATCGAGGATGGTCGAGACCGGCACGTGAACGTTGAGGGTGATCTGGGCGGCGATCTGCTCCGGCGTCAGCGCCCACGGCGGCGGGACGGGCCCGTCGGTGTCGAACAAGGTGCCACCGGCGGGGGCGGTCAGCGGCAGGCGCCCACCGGGCAGCCCGGCCTGCCGCCTCCACCGATCGTCAGCGGCCAGACCGGCCAGGGCGATCGCGGGCAGCGACGCGAACAGGTCCGCGCGGCGCTGCTCGGCGGTCCGGTCGATCCCGGCGTCCTTGTCCGCCAGACGCTCCCGGCGCTCCAGGGCGTCCATGCCCTGGGCCCAGGCGACGCCCTGCTCCGGGGTCAGGACGGCGCCGGCGAGCATCAGGTCGTCCTCGGTCGGCCGGGTCCAGGTCCGCCGCCGGCCGACCTTCTCCCTCTCCCGGGCTTCGGCCTGCTCGGCGGTGAGCTGCTCGCGTTCGAGGCGGAGCCGGACCCGCTTGAGCTCGCGGCGCAGGTCAGTCGGACACAGCCCAGCCCCGGCGGGCAGCACCTCGGCCTCCACCCAGCTGGCGATCTCGGCGGTGCAGGGCTCGAGCTCCTGCCGAACGGCGATGGCCTGGTGCTTGAGCAGCCGACCCTCACCCAGCATCGCGAGCGTCAGCGGCACCGCACCGGTGAACCACTCAGCCTCACCCAGCCAGCGCTCGGCGGTCCACTGGCTGATCTGCCACGACCCGGCCAGCTCCATCGGCAGCGAACGGCGGGCTCCCCCGCCGGCCTGCTGGGCCCGCCAGGCCAGCGCGGACAGCTCAGCGAGCTGCAGTGCGTACGCCCTCGCCTCAGCCTCCAACGACGCCCGGACCGTCTCCAGCGACCGGACCTGCACAGAAGCCTGCTCCGGCAGCGGCGGCAGCACGCGCTCGTCCAGCGGCTCGGCGCCGACGGCCGCCAGCTGCTCGGCACGGTTGAAGGGCATGCGCTATTCGAACACCAGTTCGAGGCCATGTCAAGGCCGAAAGCACCCTGTGGGCAGACTTTTTCATGCATTCAGCGTGCAACATGGCGGCGGTCGGGCTGGGCGGGTCGGCCGGGTCCCCGGGCTTCCACCCGTAGGGATTCCGCCCGATGTGCCCGGCACCCGAAGCGCCCACAGTCCTCCGCAGGCTGCACCCGGCAGCACGAAGGAGGCTCGACATGACGGTGGACGTGGGCACGGATCTCAAGGCGAAGCACCGCGCGATGTGGGGAACCGGGGACTACCCCCGGATGGTGGAGACGTTCCTGCTGCCGATCGGCGAGCGACTGGCATCAGCGATCGACATCCGCCCGGGGGTCCGGGTGCTGGACGTCGCCGCCGGCACCGGGAACGCGTCGATCCCCGCAGCCCGGCGCGGAGCCAACGTCACCGCCAGCGACCTGACGCCTGCACTGCTGCAGGCCGGCGCAGCCCGACCCGACGCCCAGGGACTCACCCTCGAGTGGGTCGAGGCCGACGCGGAGGCGCTGCCGTTCCCGGACGCGTCGTACGACGTCGTCATGTCCGCCATCGGCGTGATGTTCGCGCCGCACCACCAGTCGGCCGCCGACGAGCTGGTACGCGTCTGCCGCCCGGGCGGGACGATCGCACTGCTGAGCTGGACGCCGGAGGGGATGCTCGGCGAGCTCTTCCGGACCATGAAGCCGTTCGCCGCGCCGCCGCCGCCCGGAGCGCTGCCTGCGCCGCTGTGGGGCAGCGAGGAGCACCTCGCGGGGCTCTTCGGCGAGCGCGTCGACATCCACACGTCCGTCCGCGAGGTGCTGGACATCACCGCCTTCCCGCACCCGCACGGCTACGGCGAGCACTTCAAGGCGTTCTACGGCCCGACGATCGCCGTGCGCGCCAACGCCGCCAAGGACGGCCGCGAGAAGGAGTTCGACGCAGCCCTCGACAGCTTCTGCGACACGTGGAACCTCGGCAGCGCCGACTCGGCGCGTTTCGAGCAGGAGTACCTGCTCTCGATCGGCACGCGTCGCTGAGCTCCACCGCCTTGTAGGCCGGCACCGGCACGGCGATACTGCCGATCATGCAGCGGTCGCTCGACGACGACGTGACCGCCGGCAGGGACGCGCTCGAGCGAGCGGACTGGGCCGACGCCCGACTGCGCTTCACCGCCGCGCTGACGACGGCTGACCGGCCCGAGGCCCGGGAGGGTCTCGGGCTGGCGCTGTGGTTCCTCGGTCAGGTGCTCGACGGCATCGCCGAGCGCGAGCGGGCGGTCGAGGGCTACCTCCGCGACGGGCGCTGCGACGACGCCGTACGGATGGCGGTCTGGGTGTCGCACCAGCACCTGCTCGGCGGGCGACCCTCCGCAGCGCGCGGGTGGCTGGCCCGAGCGGAGCGCTGGGTGGAGCGGACCCCGGAGTCCTGCTCGGCTCGCGGCTGGGTGGCGGTGGAGCAGGCCCGGCACGCGCACCGGATCGAGGACCGGATCGTCGGCGCGCAGCGGGCTCTCGACCTCGCGCAGGTCTGCGCGGACCCGGATCTCGAGGTCTTCGCGCTGAGCGTCCTCGGCCGGGCGGTGGTCAATGCGGGGCGACGCGAGGAGGGGCTCACGCTGCTCGAGGAGGCGATGGCCGCCGCGACCGCCGGTCGCGTGCGCAACGTGCACACCCTCGCCGAGGCGTACTGCAACCTCCTCGAGGGCTGCGTGTCCGCCGGCGAGTGGGAGCGCGGCGCCGAGTGGTGCGAGCTCGTCGACACCTTCGCGACGGCGCACGGGACGGCACCGCTGCTGGGCGCCTGCCGCACCATCCACGCCGACGTGCTGCTCGCGACAGGTCAGTGGCCCGAGGCCGAGCACGCGCTCGAGAGCGCGTTGACCACCCACGCGAAGTACGTCCCGCAGATGAGCGCTCCGACGGTGGCCACGCTGGCCGAGCTGAGGATCCGCCAGGGCCGGCTTCGTGACGCCGAGGACCTGCTCGCCGGCCGCGATCCGGAGCCCTCCTCGCTGCGCGTGCTCGCGCTCCTCCGCCTGGCCGAGGGTCGACCCGACGAGGCCGTGACCCTGCTGCGCCGCGGACTGGTCGGCGTCGCCGACTCCGAGGTGCAGGCGGCGCAGCTGCTCGCGCCGCTGGTCGACGCGCACCTCGACAGCGGGGACACCGACGCCGCAGCGGACGCGGCTGCCCAGGTCTCTGCCATCGCCGCGCGGACCGGCATCCGCCTCGTGTCAGCACTGGCCGAGCTGGCGCAGGCGCGGGTGGCGCTGGCAGCCGGTCGTACGGACGCCGCAGCGGAGTCGGCCGCGCGTTCCCTGGCGGCCTTCGACGGGCTCGCCATGCCGTACGGCGCCGCTCAGGCGCGACTGGAGCTGGCGCGCGCGCTCGCGGTGACCGCCCCCGACCTCGCCGGCGACGAGGTGCGCACGGCTCTCGTCACGTTGCGCGGGCTCGGAGCCACGCGCGCCGTCGACGAGGCGTCCGCGCTGCTGCGCACCCTCGGCTCGGGCACGGCCCCACGACCCCGCGAGGAGGGCGAGCTGACGGCACGGGAGCGTGAGGTGCTGGACCTGGTCGCGCTCGGGATGTCCAACGCGCGGATCGCCGCGGCGCTCGTCATCAGCGAGAAGACCGTCGGCCACCACGTCAGCCGCATCCTCGCCAAGCTCGGGGTGAGCAACCGGACCGAAGCGGCCCGGCACGTCTAAGCCCCGAGGAACTCCAGCGCTGCGCGCTCGAAGTCCTGCTGGCGCTCCACCGGAACCCAGTGCCCGCAGCGGCTGTAGATGCGCAGGTCGCAGCGCGGCATCCGCCGCGCCGGCAGGAACGCGCCCTCGACCGGAGTGACCCGGTCGTCGCGTCCCCACAGCATCAGCACCGGCTGCGTGATGCGGTGCACCTCGGCCCAGAGCGGCACGGTCTCGGCCATCGCCGGGTCGTAGAACGTCGTGTAGACGTCCTGCATGTTCTTGACCGCACCGGGCGCGAGCGCGGACGCGAGTCGCGCGTCGACGAGCTCGTCGGTCGCGCGCCGCTGGTCGGACAGCATGGTCCGCACCCAGGCCGCCATCCGCTCGCGGGTCGGGTCGGCGTTGAACTCCATCAGCCGCGCGATGCCCTCGGAGGGCGACGGCCCGAAGACCGGAACGCCCGTCCCGCCCGCGCCGTTCAGCAGCAGCCGGGAGACGCGCTTCGGGTTGTCGAGGGTGAACCGAACGGCCACGTCTGCGCCCATCGAGTTGCCGACCAGCGACACCGTCTCGAGGCCGAGCTCGTCGACGAGCCCGAGCACCGTCTCGGCCGAGAAGCGCAGGTAGTTCTTGTCGTAGCGCTCGGGTCGCTCGCTGGCGCCGAAGCCCGGCTGGTCGACGACCAGGCAGCGCAGCCCGGCCGACAGCGCAGGCAGCACGTGCCCGAAGTTCGCCCACCCGGTGACACCGGGGCCGGAGCCGTGCAGGAAGACGACCGGCGGTCCCTCACCCACGTCGTGGAAGGCGATCTTGCGCCCGTCGACCTCGACGGTGCGCCGGGTGTCCTCGGGGGTCAAGAAGCCTTCTCCGCCACGATCTCGAGGGCGATGTCGATGAGCTGGTCCTCCTGGCCGCCGACCAGCTTGCGCTCGCCCGCGCGGATGAGCAGCTCCGCACCCGAGACGTCGTACCGCTTCGCGAGCCGGTCCGCGTGCTTGAGGAAGCTCGAGTAGACGCCCGCGTAGCCCATCGTCAGCGACAGCCGGTCGAGCAGGCACTCGCCGTCCATCGCCGGCCGCACGACGTCCTCCGCCGCATCGATGATCTTGCGCACGTCGACGCCGGTGCGGATGCCCATCTTGCTCGCCACCGCGACGAAGCCCTCGACCGGCGTGTTGCCCGCACCGGCACCGAAGCGCCTCGTGGAGCCGTCCATCTGGCGCGCGCCGGCGCGGTAGGCGAGCACCGAGTTGGCGACGCCGAGGCCGAGGTTCTCATGGCCGTGGAAGCCGACCTGCGCGTCGTCACCGAGCTCGGTGACGAGAGCCGCCACCCGGTCCGACGTCTGCTCCATGATCAGCGCACCCGCGGAGTCGACGACGTAGACGCACTGGCAGCCGGCGTCGGCCATGATGCGCGCCTGCTTGGCCAGGTTCTCCGGCGACGTCGAGTGGCTCATCATCAGGAAGCCGACGGTCTCGAGCCCGAGCTCGCGGGCGAGCCCGAAGTGCTGCACCGACACGTCGGCCTCGGTGCAGTGCGTCGCGATGCGGCAGATCGCACCGCCCGCGTCCTGCGCCGCGCGGATGTCGTCCTTGGTGCCGAGCCCCGGCAGCATCAGGAAGGCGATCTTCGCGGTCTTCGCCGTCTTCACCGCGGCACGGATGAGGTCGAGCTCCGGCGTGTGGCTGAAGCCGTAGTTGAACGACGAGCCGCCGAGCCCGTCGCCGTGCGTCACCTCGATGACCGGCACGCCGGCGTCGTCGAGCGCGGCCACGATGTCGGTGACGTGCTCGAGGGTGAACTGGTGCCGCTTGGCGTGCGAGCCGTCGCGCAGCGAGGAGTCGGTGACGCGTACGTCGAGGTCCTCGCTGTAGGGCTGCATCGGGCGGCCGAGCGTCTCGGAGTACTGCTGCGGCATCGTCATGCGCGTGCTCCAGTCGGGATCCGGGTGGCCAGCACCTCGCCGACGCGCACCGCGGCGGCGGTCATGATGTCGAGGTTGCCGGCGTAGGCCGGGAAGTAGTCGCCCGCGCCCTCGACCTCGAGGAAGACCGCGACGCGCGCCATCCCGCCGTTCACGTCGCTCGGGTCGTCGAACTGCGGCTCGCGGGCCCGGTAGCCCGGGACGTACTCCGCGACCTCGGCGACGCGGCGGGTGATCGCCTCGCCGATCGCGTCGCGGTCGGCGTCCTCGGGGATCGCGCAGAAGACGGTGTTGCGCATCAGCGGCGGCGGGTCGGCCGGGTTGAGGATGATGATCGCCTTGCCGCGCTCCGCGCCGCCGACGACCTCGAGCCCGCGCGCGGTGGTGCGGGTGAACTCGTCGATGTTGTTGCGCGTGCCGGGACCGGCGGACTTCGACGACACCGACGAGACGATCTCGGCGTACTTCACCGGCACGACCGCGCTGATCGCGTGCACGATCGGGATCGTCGCCTGCCCGCCGCAGGTCACCAGGTTGAGATCGGCCGCGTCGAGGTGCTCGTCGAGGTTCGCGGCCGGCACGACGTACGGCCCGATCGCCGCGGGCGTGAGGTCGACGGCGCGGATCCCCGCCTCGGCGTAGCGCGGGCTGTTCTCGCGGTAGACGTAGGCGCTCGTCGCCTCGAAGACGAGGTCGGGCTTCTCCGACTGCGCGAGCAGCCAGTCGACGCCCTCGTGCGAGGCCTCCAGCCCCGCCTTGCGCGCGATCGCCAGGCCCTCGGAGTCGGGGTCCACGCCGATCATCCAGCGCGGCTCGATCACCTCGGAGCGCAGCAGCTTGGCGAGCAGGTCGGTCCCGATGTTGCCGGAGCCGACGATGGCCGCGGTGGCCTTGCTCATGGTTGGCCTTCCTCTAGACGAATCTCAGGGACACGGACCCGAGCCCGGTGAAGTCTGCGGTCACCGTGTCACCGGCGACGACGTCGTACGCCCGCGTGCACGAGCCGGGCAGCACGACGTGGCCGGCCTCCAGCCGCACGCCGAACGACGCGACCTTCTGCGCCAGCCACGCGACCGCGATCGCCGGGTTGCCGAGGACGGCGTCGGAGCGACCGGTCGCGACCTGCTCGCCGTTCTTCCAGAGCACGGCGTCGATCGCGGTGAGGTCGAGCTCGTCGGGCTTGCGTCGCTCCCGGCCGAGCACGACCCCGGCGGACGAGGCGTTGTCGGCGATGGTGTCCGCGAGCCCGATCCTCCAGTCCGCGATCCGGCTGTCGATGAGCTCGATGGACGGCACGACCGCCTCCGTCGCGCGAAGCACGTCCTCGACGGTGCAGCCCTCGCCGGGCAGGTCGGCACCGAGCAGGAAGCCGACCTCGACCTCGACCCGCGGCAGCAGGTAGCGGGAGGTGTCGACGGGGGTGTCCCCCGACAGCACCATGTCGTGCAGCAGGTGGCCGTAGTCCGGCTCGTCGACGCCCATCATCTCCTGCATCGCCTTCGACGACAGGCCGACCTTGTGGCCGTAGACGGTGGCGCCGCTCGCCAGCCGGCGGCGGATCCCGCGGAGCTGGATCTCGTACGCGTCGACGACGTCGATGCCGGGGAAGCTCTCGCGCAGCGGCGGGATCGGGCGGGCGTCGAGCTCCGCGGTGCGCAGCAGCTCGGCGGCGCGGTCCCGCTCGCCGTCGCTCAGCACGGGCTCAGCCCGTAGTCGCCGCGGAAGAACAGCAGCGGTCCCTCCTCTCGAGGGGTCACCAGCTGCTGCACGTGACCGACGACGATGTCGTGGTCCCCCGCGCGGTGCACGTCCTCGATGGTGCACATGATCTGCGCTAGGCAGTCCTCGATCGCCGGGCCCCATGCTGTCTGCGCCCAGTCGAGGCCCGCGAACTTGTCGACGCCTGACGTGGCGAACTGCGCGCACACCTCGCGCTGGTCGGCGGCCAGCACGTTGACGACGAAGTGACCGGACGCGGCGATGCGCGGCCACGACGTCGACGTGTGCGCCGGGCAGAAGAGCACCAGCGGCGGGTCGAGCGAGACCGAGGCGAAGGACTGGCAGGCGAAGCCGACCGGTCCCTGGTCGTCCTCGCCGGTGACGACGACGACGCCGGTGGCGAAGGAGCCGAGGACGCGACGCATCTCGGCGGGGGCGACGGGCGCGTGCGCGCGCGAGACCATGGCGCTCACGTCTGCGGGTACTTCCAGCGGTGGCCCCAGAAGCTGTCGGCGGTGATGTCCTCCGCCGTGTAGCCCTCGGCCGGGATGCGCCGGCCGAAGCAGCCGAGCTCGACGTCGCATCCGGAAGGAGCCTGAACGTAGAACGACACCATGTGGTCGTTGGTGTGCCGGCCGAGCGTGCTGCTGAGGTGGAACTTGTGCTTGTGCAGGCGATCCAGCGCGCGGCCGACGTCGTCGAGCTCGGTCACCTCGAGCATGAAGTGGATGATGCCGTTGGGCTGCCACCACGGCCCGAGGGCGAGCGTGTGGTGCCGCTCGTTGGTCGACAGGAAGCGCACGAAGTAGCGGCCGTCCGGGTCGCCCTTCGGCACCATCGCACCGGGGACCCGCATCGCTCCGCGGGACTGGAAGCCGAGCACCTGCGTGTAGAAGTCGTACGACGCCTGCGGGTCCTTGGTCGGCAGGACGACGTGACCCATCCCCTGGTCGCCGGTGACGAAGCGCGCGCCGAACGGCGTGACGAGCGGGTCGTGGTTCAGCGCCGCGCCGTGGAAGATCTCGAGGTTCGTCCCGGCCGGGTCGGTCGTGTGCACGAACTCCTGCACGCGACGCAGGTCCGCCTCCTCGCCGCTGCCCGCCTTGACCGGCGCGCCCGCGTCCTCGAGCCGGCGTACGACCTCCTGGAGGCGCTGCGCGTCGCGCACCTCCCAGCCGACGTTGACGAGCTTCTCCTCGTCGCCCGGGACGAGGACCAGCCGCGCGTGGCGGTCGTCCACGCGGAGGTAGAGGGCGTCCGGGTCGGGGCCGTCGCCGGGGAGCATGCCGAGCACGTCGACGGCCAGCTCGCGCCAGCGGTCCAGCTGCGCGGTCTGGATGGTGAGGTAGCCGAGTCCGTGGAGCATCAGATCATCGCGTCCTGAATCTCGAGGCCGAACTCGCCCTTGCCGTACATGGCGAGCCAGCGTTCCGTGTCGTTCGCTGCGTGCACGCTGCCGGCGTGGGCGTCACGCCACGCCCGCTCGATCGGGTTGCCGGTCTTGAGCGACCGGCCACCGGAGTTCTTGAACAGCAGGTCGATCGCGTCGAGCGCCCGCTCCGTCCCGAGCACCTGGTCGCGACGGGCCCGTAGCCGCAGCTCCATCGGGAGCTGCTGCCCGGCCTCGACGAGGGTCGCCTGCTCGCGCACGTTGCGCACCAGCTGCAGCCAGGCGGCGTCGATGCCGGACGCCGCCCGCGCGACGCGCACGTGCGCGAACGGGTCCTGCGCGACCTTCTGCCCGCCGTAGGAGACGCGGACCCGGTCGCGCATCGCCTCGACGTGCGCGTCGTACGCCCCCTGCGCCATGCCGAGGATCGGGGTGGTGATGGTGTAGCTGAAGAGCGTGCCGAACGGCAGCTTGTAGAGCGGCGCGGCGTTGACCGCGTGACCGGGACAGCGCAGCGCGGTCACGTCGTTGAAGGACAGCGTGCGGTGCGCCGGCACGAACTGGTCCTCGACCACGATGTCGTTCGAGCCGGTCGCACGCAGTCCGACGACGTCCCAGGTGTCGTCGATCCGGTAGTCGCTGCGCGGCACGAGGATGGTGAGGAAGTCGACCGGCCGCCCCTCGTCGCCGAGCACCAGCGCGCCGAGCAGCACCCACGAGCAGTGGTCGCAGCCGGACGAGAACGCCCACCGCCCGTTGGCGCGGTAGCCGCCCTCGACCGGCGTGAGCTGACCGGTCGGGGCGTACGACGAGCTGACCAGGGTGCGCGGGTCCGTGCCCCACACGTCGTCCTGCGCCTGCTCCGGGAACAGGGCCAGCTGCCACGGGTGGATGCCGACGACGGAGGCCACCCAGCCGGTGCTGCCGTCGGCCGAGGCGACCGCGCGGACGACCTCGTAGAAGTCGACCGGGTCGGCCTCGAGCCCGCCGTAGCGGGCCGGCTGGAGCATCGCGAAGACGCCGGCGTCGGTGAGCTCCGCGATCGACTCCGCCGGCACGCGCCGCTCGGCCTCCGCAGCGGCCGCGCGCTCGCGGAAGCCGGGCAGCAGGTCGCCGACGGCGGCCAGCACCTTGCTCGCAGGCGGACGGGGGGTCATGGCGGGCACGCTAGGCCGGGGCCGTCGCCCGCGTCAGAGCCGGGTCCCGCTCAGTGGGACTGACCGCCGTGCGTCCCGCGAGACGGCCGAAGAAGGTGCCGTCGCCGAGCGAGGTCCCGCTGATGTAGCCCCAGGCGGCGAGCCCGCTGCTGGCGCGCCCCGCGGCGAGCAGGCCCGGGATCGGCCGGCCGTCGAGGTCGAGGACGCGCCCGTCGACGTCGGTGGCGAGCCCGCCGAGGGTGAAGACGGCCGCGCCGCCGCCGACCGGCGGGTCGTTCGGGCCGCGGAAGGAGCGGTGCGGGTCGATCGCGGCGTACGGCGGCTCGAGCGGGCGGAGCCAGCGCGGGTCCTTGTGGAACATCGGGTCCTCGCCGCGGCCGGCGCTCTCGTTGTAGAGCGCCACGGTGGCGGCGAGCGACCCCGGCGGCATGCCGGTGAGCTGCTCGAGCTCCTCGAGGGTGTCCGCCACGTGGTGCGGCAGCACGCCCCAGCGCTCGCCCTCGGGCACCTCCTCGTACCCCTTCTCGTCGAGCACGACCCAGCAGTCGAGGTCGTGCCGGAAGAGCGCCGCCTGCCCGATCCGCCCCGGGTAGGTGTCCTCGTTGATGAAGCGCTGGCCGTTCCGATTGACCACCAGGCCGCGGGCCATGAAGGCCGGCACGGCGTGCAGGCCGACCTGGCCGGCGCTCATGTGCTTGACCGCGGCGCCGGCGGCCTGCGCCATCCGGATACCGGAGCCGTCCTCGCCGCCGCAGGAAATCTTGTCCTTGCCGATCAGGTGCGGGGCGTGCGCGGCGAGCATGTCGTCGTCGTCGACGAAGCCGCCGGTGGTGAGCACGACGGCCTGGCGGGCGAGGAAGGTGCGCGCTTCGCCGTACTGCCGGGCGACCACCCCGACCACCCGGCCGTCGCGGTCGACGACCAGTCGCTCGGCGAGGGTGTCGACCTCCTCGCGCACGCCGGCCTCGCGCGCGGCCGCGGCGAGCCTGTCCATGAGCAGCCAGCCGCCGAAGTGGCCGGTCGCCGGGCGGTGCCCGCGGGGCGCCGGGGTGGCCAGCTCGGTGAACGGCCAGGACCGCTCCCCCAGCCACATCAGCCCGTCGTCGGTCGGCGGCATCCAGGACGGGTCGTCGTAGAGGCCGGGGGTGAACGGGACGCCGCGAGCGACCAGCCAGTCGTAGTGCTCGACGCTGCCGGCGACGTACGCCTGCAGCTTGTCCTCGTCGACAGCCGGTCCCAGGGCTTCCCGCAGGAACGCCGCCATCGCCTCGGGGCTGTCCTCGATGCCGACCTCGCGCTGCAGCGCGGTGCCCGCGCCGAGGTAGAGCTCGCCGCCGGACAGCGCGCTCGTGCCGCCCGCACCGCTGGCCCGCTCGAGCACGAGGACGTCCGCGCCCGCGGTCGCCGCTTCGTACGCCGCGCACGCCCCGGCGCAGCCGAAGCCGACGACGAGGACGTCCGCGACGCCGTCGGCGGGGCCGGCGTCGTCGAGCAGCACGGGCTTCACCGAGCGGGGAGGGGCCATCGGCCAAGACTAGAACGTGTTGCAGTTGCTGCGCTAGGGTCGCTGCCCCGCCGATCTCCAGGAGACGCCCGTGGTGCTCGAACGCTTCCGCCTCGACGGCTCGGTGGCGGTGGTCACCGGAGCGGGTCGCGGCATCGGTGCCGCGTCCGCCCTCGCGCTGGCCGAGGCCGGCGCCGACCTGGTGCTCGCCGCCCGCAGCGAGGACCAGCTGAAGGAGGTGGCGCAGCAGGTCGAGGCGCTCGGCCGGCGCGCCGTCGTCGTGCCCGCAGACCTCTCCGACCTCGACGCCGTGGCGAACCTCGCCACGATCGCGAGGGACGAGCTCGGCCGGCTCGACGTGGTGGTGAACAACGTCGGCGGCACGATGCCGCGCGAGTTCCTCAAGACCTCCCCGCGCTTCCTCGAGGAGGCGTTCCACTTCAACGTCTCCACGGCGCACTCGCTCACCCGCGCGGCGGTGCCGGTGATGCTCGAGACCGGCGGCGGGTCGGTGATCGGCATCTCGTCGGTCATGGGGCGCATCTCCGGCCGCGGCTTCCTCGCCTACGGCGTGGCCAAGGCGGCGCTCGCGCACTGGACCCGCCTGGCCGCAGCCGATCTCGCGCCGCACATCCGCGTCAACGCGATCGCCGTCGGCTCGGTCGCGACGTCCGCGCTGCAGATCGTCATGGACGACGACGACCTGCGGAACCAGGCGGAGGCGAACACGCCGCTGAAGAAGATCGGCGACCCGGACGAGATCGCCGCGATCGTCCTGACGCTCGCGTCGCGCGCCGGTGGCTTCATGACCGGCAAGGTCGTCGAGGTCGACGGTGGCACCGACGTGCCGACCCTCGACATGGGCATCGCCGACCTGGAGGTGTCGCCGTGATCCGCACCGTCGCCTGGAGCACCGGCAACGTCGGCCGGCACGCCATCGCCGGCATCGACGCGCACCCTGAGCTCGACCTGGTCGGGCTGTGGGTCAGCAACCCCGACAAGGTGGGACAGGACGCCGGCAGGCTCGCCGGGCTCGACCGCGACCTCGGCGTGCTCGCGACCGGCAGCGTCGACGAGATCCTCGCCCTGGCGCCCGATGTCGTCGTCCACTCGGCGATGGCGGACCACCGGCTCTTCGAGGCGCTGGCCGACCTCGAGCGGCTGCTGCGCGCCGGCATCAACGTCGTGTCCAGCGGACCGGTCTTCCTGCAGTACCCGTCCGGCGACGCCGAGGCGATGGCCGAGGGCGTGCGCAAGGCGGCGGCCGACGGCGGCTCCTCGCTCTTCGTCAACGGCATCGACCCGGGCTTCGCCAACGACGCGCTCGCCCTCGCGGTGACCGGCATCAGCGAGCGCATCGAGCAGGTGCGCTGCATGGAGATCTGCAACTACGCGACCTACGACCAGGCGATGATCGTCTTCGACGTGATGGGCCTCGGCCGGTCGATGGACGACATCCCGATGCTGCTGCAGCCTGGGATCCTGACGATGGCGTGGGGCAGCGTCGTGCAGCAGCTCGCCGCCGGCTTGGGCGTCGAGCTCGACGCCGTCGAGGAGTCGTACGAGCGCGTTCCCGCGCCCGAGGCGTTCGACATCGACAGCGGGCGCGTCGAGGAGGGCACCGTCGCCGGGCTCCGCTTCGAGGTGCGCGGCATGCGCAACGGCAGGGCCGTCTGCGTGCTCGAGCACGTCACGCGGCTCCGAGACGACATCGCCCCCGACTGGCCTCAGCCGGCCGGCCACAGCTGCTACCGGGTCGTCGTCACCGGCGAGCCCAACTACACCCTCGACCTGCAGCTGCTCGGCACCGACGGCGACCACAACACCGCCGGCCTCAAGGCCACCGCGATGCGCCTGGTCAACGCGATCCCCGCGGTGGTCGCCGCCCCGCCCGGACTGGTCACCGCGCTCGACCTGCCGCTCATCACCGGCCGCGGGCTGGTCGTCAGCTAGTGGAGAAGCTGGACTACCTGCTCTGGGACTCCGCGTCCGGTCTGCTCGACGCCTCACTCCCTGGTGCGCGCTCGGTGACCGTCCAGGTGGCGGACGACGCGCTGCCCTCGACCCTGCTCATGGGGTCGGGGTCCTCGCTGGCAGCGCTCGTCCAGGTGTGGCTTCCTTCGTACGACGACCGCGGCCCGCTCGAGGACGTCCTGCGCGGGCTCTCGCCGCGGGTGGACGGCTACCTCGTCACCGAGTCCGAGCCGCAGCCGGACGAGCCGACGCGCGACCTGCTCTCCCACGTGACGTGGTTCCCGAAACCGGAGCGGCTGACGGAGGAGGAGTTCCTCCGCGGCTGGCACGAGGTGCACACGCCGCACAGCGCGGAGCTGCACCCGCTGCGCGCGTCGTACGTCCGCGACACCGTCGTCCGCACCCTGACGCCGGGCTCGCCGCCGGTGCGCGCGATCGTCGTCGAGCGGTTCGAGGTCGAGGACTACGCCGACCCGCGCCGGCTCTTCGGGTCGAAGGCCGCGCTCGACCAGAACATGACCGACCTCCCGGGCTACGCCGACCTGGAGGACATCAGCTGCCGCCCGATGCGCCAGGTCGTCGTCCGCTGAGCGTTGATCATCCGGGCTAGGGTCCCGGCCCATGCGAGGTCACGTACTGCTGGCAGCGCTGCTGGCGATCACCCTCAGCGGCTGCGCCAGCGACATCTCGGTGGAGTCGCCACCCTCGCCATCACCCTCCTCAGGCAGCAGTCCAGCTTCCTCCCCGACAGCCGCCTCTCCCAGCCCGACGGCCAGGGCGGACAGGGTGGTCGAGCTCAGCAACACGACTGTCGGGGACGTGCCCCTCGGCACGGAAGCAGCTGAGGCGGAGCGGCGACTGGTCGCGTCACTCGGTCCGCCGACGTCGTCGGACGAGGAGCTCTCGGACTGCAACGGCGACAGGAGCGGTCATCTCGCGTGGGACGGCCTCACGGTCTTCCTGGCCACCGACGCCGACGGTGAGCTCGTGC
>JAKFFB010000308.1:0-2675 GCA_036675425.1 Actinomycetales bacterium
GCCCGAAGGTGGACAGGCTCTGGCTCTCGAGCGGGATCTCGAGGTCGTCGTCGGTGATGACGGCGGCGTACGCATCGAACGGGTACGGGCCGAAGGCGCGCTCGAAGAACTCCATCATCGCGGGCTGCTGGTCGAACGAGCCGGCGAGGTCGGCGTCGACCGGCGCCATCGTGCGGATCGTCTCGTCGTGCAGCACGGTCGCGTAGCGGCCGATCTGGACCGTCGCAAGGTAGGTCGCCATCGGCTTGTCCATCTCGTGGCACCAGGTCTCGACGCTCGCCTTGCGGCGGTGATCGGCCAGGGTGCCGTTCGCGACGACCGTGTAGCCGGTCGGCGCGGACACGGTGATCCGGTAGGTCGCCTTGTCGTCGGGCCGGTCGTTGCAGGGGTACCACGTCGGGGCACCGTGGGGCTGGGCCGCGACGATCACGCCGTCGGCGAGCTCCTCCCAGCCCGCGTCACCGTGGTGCTCGTCGATGACGGGCAGCGGTGTACCGCCGTACGCGATGGTGATCCGCAGCGCGGCACCTTCGGCCGCAGGTCCCGCCAGCTGCAGCACCAGCCGCTGGTCGCGCGCGGCCCACTTCTTCAGGCGCGCGCCGTCGACCCGCACCTTGCTCGCCTGGAGGTGCGCGAGGTCGAGGACCAGGCGGCTGGTCTCGGTGGACACGACGACGTCGAGGACGGCGGTGCCGCGCAACCGGTTGCCCTCGGGGACGTACGTGATGTCGAGGTCGTAGTGCCGGACCGAGTACGACGGGTCTCCGTGACCGGGCAGATAGGGGTCCGCGGTGGGGAGTTCGGGCACTACGCGTTCCACGGACCGATCGGGTTACCGATCCAGCGGGTCTTGTCGGGCACGGTCTCGCCTCTCATCACCAGGGACACCGGGCCGACGGTAGCGTGCCGGCCCAGCACTGCGGCGGGCAGCACGACCGAGTTCGGGCCGAGGGTGGCGCCGCGCCGCAGCTGCACGGTGTCGGTGACGAGCAGCCGGTCGTGGAAGAGGTGGGTCTGCACCACGCTGCCCTGGTTGACGGTCGCGCCGTCACCGAGCTCGACGAGGTCGGGCTCGGGCAGCCAGTACGACTCGCACCAGACACCGCGGCCGACCCGCGCGCCCATCGCCCGGAACCACACGTTGATGAGGGGCGAGCCGGTCGCGAGACCGGCGAACCACGGGGTCGCGAGCACCTCGACGAAGGTGTCGGCCAGCTCGTTGCGCCACACGAAGGAGCTCCACAGCGGGTGGGCACCGGCGCGGACCCGGCCGACCAGCAGCCACTTCGCTGCGATCGCGATGAGGGCGGCAACGAGGCCGGCCAGCCACAACGCAACGGGTACGGCGACCACGCCCGCCACGGCGCCGTACGCGACCCAGACGGCGACGGTGGCCAGGACGACCGCCACGTGCAGGGCGACGGTCAGCGTCACGGGCACCAGTCGGGCGATCTCCCAGCAGGCGCGGGCGACCTTGAGGCGGCGCGGAGGCGCGTAGGTGCGCTCGTCGGTGGCACCTTGTGCGGCTCGACGCAGCGGAGCGGGTGGGCTGCCGAGCCACGACTCCCCCGCCTTCATCGTGTGGCGGGCGGGAGCGGCCGACAGCACCGCGACAAGGGAACGCTTCGGGACCTTGCGGCCGGGGGCCGCCATCGCCGAGTTGCCGACGAAGGCGCGCTTGCCGACCTTCACGTTGCCGGCGCGCAGCCAGCCGCCGCCGAGCTCGTAGCCGCCGATGAGGGTGTCGTCGGCGAGGAACGCCTGGTCGCTGACCGTGGTGAGCGACGGGATCATCAGCACCGTCGACGCCTCGACGTCCTTGCCGATGCGGGCACCCAGGAGGCGCAGCCAGCCCGGCGTGAGCTGCGAGCTGTAGAGCGGGAAGAGCCAGGTCCGTGCCTCGTCGAGCACCCGGATCGTGGCCCAGACGCTCAACGCGGGCCGGCTCTGCAGGGGATGTGCGCCCGGGAGCACGCCACGCCCGAGCAGGCGCACCACGACCAGGATCAGGGCAGCGAGCAGGGCGCAGCCCGCGATGACACCGGGCAGCAGCCACGGCGCCAGGGCGCGCACGGCGTCACCGGCATTGTCGGTCCCGTCGAGGTCGGCGAGCAGCAGGATCGGCAGCACGACTGCGGTGACCGCGATGGTGGGCAGCACGGCAAGGCCAGCAGCGGCCGCGGCGTAGGACACCGCCCAGAGGCGGAGGGATCGCCGCGAGGCGGCAGGCCGTTCGGCCCAGGGGCCGCGCGCGGCGGAGCTCGCACGGGTTGCGGGCGCACCGGACCAGAACTCTCCGGACGGGACGTCACCGAACACGGCCGACCCGGGCGCGACCTCGGCGTCGTCGCCGACGACCGCGCCCGGACACAGCATGGAGCGGGTGCCGACACGCGCGCGGGCGCCGATCCGGATCCCGCCGACGTGCAGGGTGTCGCCGTCGATCCAGTAGCCGGTCAGGTCGACCTCGGGCTCGATCGAGGCGCCCTTGCCGACGGTCAGGTGACCGGTGATCGGCGGCAGCGAGTGCACGTCCGCGCCGCGCGCGATCCTGGCGCCGAGCAACCGGGCGTACCAGGTGATGTACGGCGCCCCGGCCATCCGGGTCGCACCCAGCTCGTCTGCGAGCCGCTCGGCGGCCCAGATCCGCAGGTGCACCTTGCCGCCCCGCGGAT
>JAKFFB010000262.1:0-2662 GCA_036675425.1 Actinomycetales bacterium
GGTGACACCGGGTGGCGGGTGCGGGTGCTGCAGAGCCGGCTCCACCAGCTCGACCTGCACTCCGAGGTCGTGACCAGCCGCTTCGACGTGGAGACCCGGACCGGGGTGGCCACCTTCCAGCGGCGCCGCGGCTGGACCGCCGACGGTGTCGTCGACGAACGCACCTGGCTGAAGATCGTGGCCCTCACCACCGAGCCCACGCCCGACGCGCTCAACAACGTCTACACCCCGGGGCGCCCCCTGCTCGAGCGCGGCGACACCGGCATGTGGGTCCGCCAGGTCCAGGCCCGCCTCGCGCAGCTGCGCTGGTACGACGCCAGGGTGACCGGGCGCTACGCCGGGTCGACGGTCGCGGCCGTCGAGGGCTTCCAGCGCGCGCGGAAGATCCCCGTCACCGGCCAGGTCGACCGCCGCACGCTCACGCGGCTCAAGGACCTGACCCGCGAGCCGACGAAGGCCGAGGTGTTCAACATCGTCCCCAGCGGACCGGCGCTCGACCCGCGCTGCACCACCGGGCGCGCGATGTGCGTCGACAAGACGTCACGGTCGCTGCGCTGGGTGGTCGACGGCGTGGTGCTCAGGACCGTCGAGGTGCGCTTCGGCTCCGACGAGCTGCCGACGCGGGAGGGCGCCTTCGCCGTCTTCCGCAAGTCGCGCGACCACGTGTCCAGCCTCTACGACACCCCGATGCCGTTCGCGATGTTCTTCTCCGGCGGGCAGGCCGTCCACTACTCCCCCGACTTCGCCGCCAACGGCTACAACGGCGCGTCGCACGGCTGCGTCAACGTGCGCGACCGGGCCGCGGTCGCGTGGCTGTTCGACCAGGTCAGGATCGGCGACAAGGTGATCGTCCACCGATCCTGAGCGGGGGTGCGCCGCCTAGGAGCCGGCGAGCGAGAACGCCGAGTCCAGGCCGGCACCGGCGCGACCCCGGCGGGGCAGCGACTCGTCAGCCGCCGGCGTGGTCGCCGGAGCCGCGGGCACGGCGATCACGGTGTGCTCCTGCGCGAGCTCCAGCCGGACCGCCGGGTGGTGGGCGATGCGGCCGATCCGGAAGTCCAGTGCCGTCGCGAGGGCACTGACGGTGCGGTTGACGCGGGTGTCGAGGACGAGCACCCGCAGCCGACCGCCCCACCAGGGCGCGAGGGCGCTGACGTCGGCCGCGAGCTTGCGGGTCCGGCCCTTGAGGCGGGCCTCGGCGGCCTGGGCGGACGCGGACTCGAGGACCTCGCGAGGCGTCTCG
Source organism: Actinomycetales bacterium (assembly GCA_036675425.1). Lineage (GTDB taxonomy): Bacteria > Actinomycetota > Actinomycetes > Mycobacteriales > SCTD01 > SCTD01. The sequence continues at coordinate 1,244 of JAKFFB010000262.1, forward strand.
TGCCAGGCGACACCGTCGATCCGCGCGACCTCGAGCAGGTCCTCCAGCACCTTGGCGGTGACGCGGTCGAGGAGGACGTGTGTCGGCGAGACGTGCGCGAGCGCGGCCTCGAGCTGGAAGGGGCCCTCGACCCAGGCCATCGTGCACCCGGCCGTGAGGTGTGCGTCGCGCACGACCGTGGTGAACCGGTCGGTCGCCTCGCCCGTGAGCACGACGACGTCGTCGCCGGTGAGGTCGGCGAGCGTGCCCGAGGACTCGGGCCGGAACAACCAGGCATCCGCCTTCTCGCGGGGCAGGCCGAGGACAGCACTGGACGGCACGCCGACCCGGACGGAGTCGACCCACGACAGCACGTCGGGCTGGCGCTTGCGGCGCTCGAGGCCCATCCCGCGCAGGCGCTCCCACGACCGGTCGTCGCACTCGAAGAGCTGGGCGTCGGTGAGTCCGGCACGGCGCAGCAGGGCCAGGCGGCTCTCGTGGTCGACTATGACGAGGCGCACCTCGATCTCGTCGAGGAGCCGCGCCACCTCGGCCGGCGCCATGCGCTCGGGCAGCAGCAGCGGCCCGGCGCCGGCAACGCGGGTGGCGAGCTCGAGCTCGAGCTGGCGGATTCCGGTGGGGGCGCGGATGACGACGACCTGGCCGGGGTTGACCCCGGCCTCGATCATCCCGGCCGCGCCGTCGATGACGCGGCGGTAGAGCTCGTTCCAGGTCAGCGACGCCCAGGCCTGCCCGCTCCGCTCGACCACTGCGGTGTCGAGGGCGCGATCGCGCGCGTGGCGCTGCAGCCGCTTGAGCGGCGATTCCTGAACAGGCACTTGCGGCCCCCTCCATCAGTGGTGTACCGACGCAACTTATGGGAGCCGCTGCCCTCCTGTTCGCCGTTTGCGAGATCTCCCGTCAGCCGCCCGTGCACCCCGGCGTAGGCTCCCCCCTCGTGACGACCCCCGCGTCCGCCTCCACCGCGCCCCTCGTCGTGCGCACCGTCCCGGTGGACCTGGCGGATCTCCCGCTGCTCGACCTGCTGCCGAAGCAGGACCCGGTCAGCTGGCTGCGCCGCGGCGAGGGTGTCGTCGGGTGGGGTGTCGCCGCGCGCCTGGAGACCTCGGGTGCGACGCGCTTCAGCGATGCCGTGAAGTGGTGGTCGGAGACCGTGGCCCGGGCCGAGGTCGACGACACCGTCGGCGAGCCGGGCACCGGGCTGGTGTGCTTCGGCGCCTTCGCGTTCGCCGACGAGCCGGGCGACTCCGTCCTCGTGGTCCCGCAGGTGATCGTCGGTCGTCGCGGGGACCGCACCTGGCTCACGACCGTGTCGGTCGAGACCCCGACGCTGACTCCGACCGAGGCGCCGCGTGCCCCGGTGGGCCTGACCTTCTCCGACGGTGCCCGCAACGGCGAGGAGTGGATGACGGTCGTCGC
>JAKFFB010000207.1:0-2649 GCA_036675425.1 Actinomycetales bacterium
CCGGGTCGCCGTACATGTTGAAGCCGGAGGCGACCACCGACATGGCGCGCAGGCAGTCGTAGGTGAGCTCGGGCAGGGACAGGCACCCCTCGGCGCCGTCCTGGGTCTCGTCGGACAGCTGCAGCGACGGGTTGACCAGGTGGCCGACTTCCCCGTCGACGTACCAGGTGAAGACGCGGAGCCCGACCCCGATCTGCGGCGCGGCCAGACCAGCGCCCGGGGCCTCCAGCATCGTGTCGGTCAGGTCGGTGACCAGTTGCCGCAGGTCGGTGTCGAAGTCCACGACCTCGATCGCAGGCTTGCGCAGGATCGGATCGCCGAACAGGCGGATGGGTCGAATGGCCACCCGGTCATCCTAGGAGTTCGGGGGGATCGACCTGAATCCTCACTGGATCGAGCTTGCGGGCCGACCGCAGGCGTTGTGCCTCCACCAGGGCCCGCGACAGTGCAGGACCCTGCACGCGGGGCACCCGCACGATCAGGCGCTCCTCATCAGGGTTGCCCTCGACGGGCACTGGACCGAGCACGTCGGCGACCTCCGGCAGGTGCAGCAGGGCACGCATGTCGTCGACCGCACCGGGAGCGCCGGTGAGCGACGCGACCCGCGCAGCCGGGGGCAACCGGGCCTCGCGCCGCTCCTCCGCCTCGCGCGCCGCGAAGCCGGCCGGGTCCCACCGAACCAGCGCCTGCAGGGCGGGCTGGGCCGGATCACCGACCGCCAGCGCCCGTCCGCCGGGCCGCACGAGTCCGACCGCATTGCACCAGCGCCGCAGAGCCTCTTCGGCAGCGCGCATGCTGTCGCGCCCGAGCACCCACCACGTGTCCAGGAGTACGACGACCGCGTACCCGCCGTCCGCCACCGGCTCGGCGCCCGGCGTCGCCACGACGAGCCGTGGTGCGCCGTCGACCGTTGCCCGGATCCGGTCGCCAGACGAGGCGAGCACCGGGATCTTCGGGAAGGAACGACCCAGCTCGTCGGCCGTACGCGCATCGCCGAGCATCGGCGACCGGAGTCCAGCAGCGCCGCACTCGGGGCAGGCCCAGGCCGTCGCCTCGGTGGCGCACAGGCGGCACCGCGGCGGCGTCGTGGGACCGGTCAGTCCCAGCGGCCCGGCGCACGCAGCGCAGCGGGCCGGAGTGCGGCAGCGTTCGCAGGCCAGGCGCAGCGCGTAGCCCGCGCGTGGGGTCTGCACGAGCACCGGCCCGCGTTCGAGTCCCCACTTCATCGCCTGGTGCGCTTCCCGCGGGATCCGGGCGCCGGCGCTGTTCGGGTCGCGTTCGAGTGCCTGCTCGGTGGCGCCGGACACGGCAACCAGAGCCCGGGCCCGGACCTCGGTCCGCGGCAACGCGATCTCGCGGGCCCATCCCGAGCGCAGCAGCTGGTCGGCCTCGACGGTTCGGGCGAAGCTGCCCACCAGGGCGGCGGCGTTCTCCTCATCGGCCCGCAGGAGCAGGACCTCACGCGTGTGTGGGTACGGCGCCCGCGGCTCGGCGTGCAGGTCGTCGCCGTCGTCCCAGATCACGACCAACCCGAGGTCGTGGACGGGAGCGAAGGCCGCGGACCTCGGGCCGACCACGATCTTGCGGGTGCCACGACTGACCGCGAGGAAGTCGCGGTAGCGGGCGGCCGGGCCCGGCTCCGCCTGCAGCGTGACGTGGTGGCCATCGCCCAGCAATGCCGTCAACGCAGCGTCGACCCGGGTGATGTCGCGATGGTCGGGAAGGCAGATGATCGTCCCGCGCCCCGCGGCGAGCGCGGCACCCGCCATCTGCGCGAGCAGGGCCGGCCAGTCCTCACCCGGCCCCGCACCCCAGACGGCACGCGGTGCGTGGCCGCTGCGCAGGTGCTCGAGGAACGCCCCGGCGGCCGGGTACGACGACCACGCCTCGTCACAGCCGCCGAGCACCGGCAACGGCGGGGATGCCGGCGAGGCCTCCTTCTCGGCGGTCGCATGGCGTGGCGGGACAGCGAGGCGTCGTACGTCCGCAGAGACACCGGCGTAGCGCTCGGCCACTCGTCGGCAGAGAGATTCCACCGCAACGGTCAGCACGGGCTCGGCACTCACGAGTCGCCGCAGCGGCGACAGCACGCCGTCATGCCCGGACGCCGCCGTCCGTTCCACCACGAAGCCGTCCACCGCCTGCCCGGCGAAGCGCACCTTGACCCGCGCACCCGGGACCGCACCGTCCGCCATCGCTGCGGGGACGAGGTAGTCGAACACCCGGTCCAGGTGGGCCAACGGCACCTCGAGGACGACCCGGGCGACCGGATCCACCGTGGCCAGTTCCGTCTCCGCCACCTTGCGGGCGCGCGTGGCAGCCGCCTTGGCGCGACCCTCCGCCGCCCGGTCCCGCACGAGGCCGGGCAGCTCCAGCGCCGGCTCGTCGGGGGTCGGGGTCATGGGCGCAGTTCTACCAGCGGCCCCCGACGCGGTTCGGAGCGATCCGGAATTGCACAGACGCCCGCCGCCCCTGTGCAGGGGCGACGGGCGTCTGGTGAAGCAGGTGGGATCAGATGCCGGCAGCAGCCTTGAGCGCCTCGGCGCGGTCCGTGCGCTCCCAGGTGAACTCGGGCAGCTCGCGACCGAAGTGGCCGTACGCAGCGGTCTTGGCGTAGATCGGGCGCAGCAGGTCGAGGTCGCGAACGAT
>JAKFFB010000238.1:0-2633 GCA_036675425.1 Actinomycetales bacterium
CGCCGTCGGGCACCGCGTGGTGCACGGCGGCCCACGGTTCACCGAGTCGGTCGTGGTCGACGACGACGTGGTCACAGCGATCCGCGAGCTCGCCCCGCTCGCACCGCTGCACAACCCGGCGAACCTCGAGGGCATCCTCAGCGCCCGGGAGTCCTTCCCCGACGTGCCGCAGGTCGCGGTCTTCGACACCGCCTTCCACCAGACGATGCCCGAGCACGCCTACACCTACGCCGTGCCGGTGAGCTGGCGCGAGGAGCACCGAATCCGGCGCTACGGCTTCCACGGCACGTCGTACGCCTACGTCTCGCGTCGCGCCTCGGAGCTGCTCGGCCGTGCGGTCGAGGACACCAACCTCGTGGTGCTGCACCTCGGCAACGGTGCGTCGGCGGCCGCGGTCCGCGGTGGGCGGTCCGTCGACACGTCGATGGGGTTCACCCCTCTCGAGGGGCTGGTGATGGGCACCCGCTGCGGTGACCTCGACCCGGCGATCCACGGCCACCTGCACCGCGAGCTCGGCTGGTCCGTGGACGAGATCGACCGGGCGCTCTACCGCCAGTCCGGCCTGCTCGGCCTCTCGGGTGTCAACGACTTCCGCGAGGTGACCCGGCGACGTGCTGCGGGCGACGCGGCGGCCACGCTCGCGTTCGACGTCTACGCCTACCGCGTGCGCAAGTACGTCGGCGCCTACTACGCCGCTCTCGGGGAGGTGCACGCCGTCGTCCTCACCGGCGGCGTCGGCCAGCACAGCTCGGAGCTGAGGGCCGCGGCCCTCGGCGGTCTCGAGCGGCTCGGGATCGTCCTCGACCCCGCACGCAACGACGCACAGGCCTCGGACGCCCGGGCGGTCTCGGCCGACGGCTCGGACGTCGCTGTGCTCGTCGTGCCCACCGACGAGGAGTGGGAGATCGCCCGCCAGGCGCTCGCGGTCGTGCGAGGCTCCTAGGAGCGGAGCCGCCGCGGGATGCCGGTGTCGAGATCGGGCGGTTCGGCGATGCGGACCTTCACGTCGACGCAGAAGAGTCCGTGCGCGTTGATCACCACGGGCTCGAGCGTGAGGTCCACGACGTGGGGAACGTCGACGGCCAGCCGACCCACGGACATCACCAGCGCCTCGAGGGGGGCGAGGTCCACCTCCTCCAGGCCGTGGTCGCCGACCAGCTGCGGCCAGATCCTGAGGGCGCGCACGGCGCGGGCGGCATCGGCTGCCTCGACGGGCGGCAGCAGCAGCACCTCCTCGGCCCAGCTGCCGACCGGTCCCGCGGTCCCGCCGCCGACCCGGACCAGCGGGCCGAGCTGCGGGTCGCGCACGAGCCCCACCGTGGCGGCGTGCCCGAGCACCAGCGGCTGCACCAGGACGTCGACGCGGTCGTGGCCCAGCTCGTCGGAGAAGCGTCGTACGGCGTCAGCGACGTCACTGTCGGTGCGCACGTCGATCCGGACCAGGCCGCGGTCCGACTTGTGCAGCACCGTCGGGTCGGCCACCTTGACGGCCACCGGGTAGCCGATCTCCGCCGCGACGGCCACCGCCTCGTCGGGTCCGGCGGCGAGGCGGCCGACGAGGTGGATGCCGTAGGGCGCCAGCAGCTCAGTCTGCGCGGAGGGCGAGAGCCACTCCGGCTGGCCGCCGCGGGCGTCCAGGCGCGACCGCACCCAGGTGCGGGCGTGGACACCGCGGGTGCCGAGCTCGACCTCCGGTTGGTCTGCCGGGACGCGCCGCCATGCGGCGTACCGCATGGCCCGACCCAACGCCCCGATCGCCGCATCGGTGGTGCGGTAGACAGTGACGCCGGAGAGGCCGCGAGCGGCGTCGAACGCGGCGCCGGGGGTGACGAGGAGCAGCGGGACGTCGGCGCCCGAGGGCCGCGCCTGCGCGACGGCCGCGAACAGTGCGTCGCGGTCGGTGAGCCGGTTGGCGACGAGCAGGACGAGAACGGCGTCCACCTCACCGGCCTCGAGCACCTCACGCAGAGCGGCCGTGAGCTCCCCCGGCGTGACGTCGGCTCCGAGGTCGACCGGGTTGCGGACGTCGACCGCGCCGGGAACGGCCGCGAGCAGGGCAGCGCTCAGCTCGTCGGAGGTCGGCGCGACGACCATGCCCTGGAGGTCGGCACGGTCGGTCGTGAGCGCGCCCAGGCCGCCCGTGTTGGAGACGATGCACACCCGGAGCCCGGCCGGCAACGGCTGCTCCACGAGCAGCAGCGCGGTCTCGGTCAGCTCGGCGCCGGTCCGGCAGGCGATCACCCCGGACTGGTCGAGCAGCGCGTCGACGCCCACCCCGACGGTGGAGGCGATGGTCGGGTCCTGACGGGCCCGGGACCGGCCCCCGACAACGGCCAGCAGCGGCTTCTCCTCGGCGAAGCGGCGAGCGGTGCGGGCGAACTTGAGGGCGTTGCCGAACGACTCGAGGTAGAGCGCACCGGCAGCGACCCCGTCGTCGTCCATCCACGCGGCAAGCAGGTCGTTGCTGGACACGTCGACCTTGTCGCCCAGCGAGACGAAGGACTGCACGCCGAGGCCCACGTCGCGGGCGAGGTCGAGGAGCGCGAAGCCCATGCCACCGGACTGGGAGGCGACCGCCAGGCTGCCCACCTCGGGCACGTCGTGGAGCAGCGTCGCGTTGAGGCCGCCACCGT
>JAKFFB010000218.1:0-2628 GCA_036675425.1 Actinomycetales bacterium
CCGCCTCGGCTACCTCGCCGCCGACCCGGCGATCTGCGACGCGATCCGCGTCGTCCGCCTGCCCTACCACCTCTCGGCCGTCACCCAGGCGACCGCGCTGGCCGCGCTGCGCCACGCGCCGGAGCTGCTCGGCCGCGTCGACGACCTGCGGGTGGAGCGCGACGCGACCGTGGTCTGGCTGCGCGAGCAGGGGCTCGAGGTCGCCGACTCGGACGCCAACTTCGTGCTCTTCGGGCGGTTGGCCGACAGGCACGCGGTCTGGCAGGGCCTGGTGGACCGGGGCGTGCTGATCCGCGAGACCGGACCCGACGGATGGCTGCGCGTCTCGATCGGCACCGGTGACGAGATGGCAGCATTCAGGCAGGCACTCACGCACGTCATGAAGGAGCAGGAATGAGCCGCACGGCCAGCATCGAGCGCGCGACCAAGGAGTCGCAGGTCAAGGTCGAGGTCGACCTCGACGGGACCGGGCGCGCCCAGGTCAGCACGGGCGTGGGCTTCTACGACCACATGCTCGACGCGTTCGCGCGCCACTCGCTCGTCGACCTCGTCGTCCACACCAGCGGTGACACCCACATCGATGCCCACCACTCGGTCGAGGACACCGCGATCGTCCTCGGGCAGGCGCTGCGCGAGGCGCTCGGCGACAAGGCCGGCATCCGCCGCTTCGGCGACGCCACGGTGCCGCTCGACGAGGCGCTCGTGCAGGCCGTCGTGGACGTGTCCGGTCGCCCCTTCTGCGTGCACACCGGCGAGCCGGAGGGCCAGGCCTACGTCGCCATCGGTGGCGGCGGCGCCAACGGCGTGCCCTACCAGGGCTCCCTGACCCGGCACGTCTTCGAGTCGATCGCCCACCACGCGCACCTCGGGCTCCACATCCGCGTGCTCGCCGGGCGCGACCCGCACCACATCGTGGAGACCCAGTTCAAGGCCTTCGCCCGCGCCTTCCGCGATGCCGCAGCCTTCGACCCGCGCGAGACCGGCGTCCCGTCCACGAAGGGCTCTCTGTGAGCCCTGACGTCGTCGTCCTCGACTACGGCTCGGGCAACCTGCGTTCCGTCGTGCGCGCGGTCGAGCGGGCCGGCGCCTCGGTCACCCTCACCGGCGACTTCGACACCGCGCTCGCCGCGGACGGGCTCGTCGTACCCGGTGTCGGGGCGTACGCCGCCTGCATGGCCGGACTCCGCGCGATCAAGGGCGAGCGGATCATCGGCCGACGCCTCGCAGGTGGTCGCCCGGTGCTCGGGATCTGCGTCGGCATGCAGATCCTCTTCGCCGGGGGAGTCGAGCACGGGGTGGAGACCGACGGCTGCGCCGAGTGGCCCGGACTGGTCACGCGCCTGCAGGCCGACGTGGTGCCGCACATGGGGTGGAACACCGTCGAGGTGCCGGACGGCTCGGGCCTCTTCGCGGGCGTCGAGGACGAGCGCTTCTACTTCGTCCACTCCTACGCCGCCCGCAGCTGGGACCTGGTGACCAACGACCGCACCGCGGCGCCCCACGTGACCTGGGCCGAGCACGGCGGTGACCGGTTCGTCGCCGCGGTCGAGAACGGGCCGCTGTCGGCGACCCAGTTCCACCCGGAGAAGTCCGGCGACGCCGGCGCTGCGCTGCTGCGCAACTGGGTGCGCTCGCTCGGCTGACACACCCGGCTGGGACACTGGTGACGTGCCCGACTGGCCCGTCCTGCCCCTCTACCTCTTCCTCGTCGTGGTGGCGTTCGGCAGGGGCGGGGCGACGTACGTCGTGGGCCGGGGCGCGCGCGGCGCTGCGGGGCGGCGTTGGCGCCTGGACTCGACGTGGGTCGCGCGCGGGGAGGACGTCGTACGCCGCTTCGGCGCCCCTGCCGTCACTCTGTGCTTCCTCACCGTGGGAGTCCAGACGGCGGTCAACCTGGCGGCCGGCACGCTGCGGATGCCGCCGCGCCGCTACCTGCCTGCCCTCGTGCTCGGAGCCCTCGTGTGGGCGGCTGTCTACCTGACGGTGGGCGTCGCGGTCGTCGAGGCGTTCTGGGGGAGCCGGGGACCGTGGCTGCTCCTTGCCGTGCTGGCCGCGCTGGCCGGCACTGCCGCGACCGTCACACACCTGCTGCGGCGCGCCGTCGTGGGCGAGCGGGCAGCCGTCGACGACTCCCTCGAATAGGGGTCGCGTCCCTCCCGGCGGAAGGGCTAGCGTCCCCGCATGTCCGACACGCTCAGCATGAACCAGATCATCCACGCCGCGGTCCGCCGCGACGTCGGCCGCACCGAGCACGCGCTGCGGGCCCTGGCCGACGGCGACTCCGCGCGGGCCCGCCAGATACGTACGGCGTGGCGCAACCTGGTGAGGGAGCTCACCCACCACCACGAGGCCGAGGACACGTACTTGTGGCCCTTCCTGCTCGGGCGCGGCGTGGACGCCGACCTGCTCAAGCAGATGGAGTCGGAGCACGGAGCCATGAAGGCCGCTCTCGCGTCCTCCACGGCAGCCATCGACTCCGTCGTGGCCACGCCGACCGCGGCGGAGGCCGGCGCCGCCGCCGACGAGGTGGCCCGCGCCAGCGAGGTGATCAACCAGCACCTGGACCACGAGGAGCGTGACGTCGAGGCCCCGCTCGGCAAGCTCGACGACGACCCGGAGTTCAAGGCC